>NZ_JBEDYP020000010.1:0-189190 GCF_040117685.2 Gracilimonas sp. BCB1
ATGTAGCCTTTGGTACATGCCGCCGATATTAACCACTGTTAGCTTTGAACATCTAGGTTTTCGCATTTATCGTGAAACGCTTTCGCGTTTTTCGTCGCCGCTTGGCCAGCTGAGCGGTTAAGGAGGATACGTCAGCTCGGACTTGGTTACCTTGTTTTTCCAGCTGCCGAACATTCCCGGTTTTCACATGCTTTAGGCGCACTTGAGTTAGGTCAGCGCGTACTTAACAACCTTCGTGAAAAGGATACCACTATCAGTCAACCCGAGTATGAAGGAACCCTGATGGCTATTCTACTGCATGATGTTGGCCACGGCCCCCTTTCTCACACACTGGAGCATTCGTTGATTAAGGACTTCAACCATGAAATGATGAGCTTATCCATCATGAAAGAGCTCAACAAGGAGTTTCATGGAGCACTGGATACCGCCATCGATATTTTCACCAACCAGCATAAGAAAAAGTTTCTTCACCAATTGATTTCTTCCCAGCTCGATTTAGATCGTTTGGATTACCTGAGAAGGGACAGCTTTTTTACCGGTGTTTCAGAAGGCACGGTGGGGATTAATCGCATCCTGAAAACCATGCGGGTTTTTAAGGGAAATATCGTGATTGAGAAGAAGGGAATTTATGCGGTAGAGAATTATATCATCGCCCGCCGTTTGATGTACATGCAGGTTTATCAACATAAAACCGTTTTAAGTGCCGATTTTTTACTTCGAAGCATATTTAAACGGGTACATCAGCTTATTGCAAATGGAGAAGAACTGGATTTTACCTCACCGGCCCTTCAGTATTTCCTGACCGAACAGCCTTCAGCTAAGAAAACAATCACCAAACAAATGATTGACCGTTATGCTGAAATGGATGACCACGATGTGTACTTAAGCATAAAAATCTGGAAGAAATGCGGAGACAAATTATACTGTAATCTCTGCCACCGGTTTCTAAACCGGGATTTATCCAGAACCACTTTTTTGGATAGAAGCGAACTAAAGCCCAGCTGAACGAAATCACCAAAAAAACACAAAAAGCGCTGAAAAAATTACGAATCCCGAATGATGAATCGGCTGTTGAATACTATCTGGGTTTTGAAAACAGTTATTCGGAAGCCTATAAATATAAAAACGAGAGCATTTGGATATTGGAGGACGAGAAAGCGATTGAGTTTTCGAAAGCTGCGGAGACCAAGAATATTATTGCATTAACAGAGCCTGTGGTAAAACATTACTGTGTGCATTTAAAAGACATCAGTATTTAAGAAGCGGTTCTTTGCACCGGTAAAAATTGAGACAGCTTATCAAACAGTTCTTCTTCTTTAAAGGGTTTTTTCAGGTATTCCGAAAAGCCCTGATCCAATAAATCAGACCTGGATTCTTTGTGTTCGCCTGAAGTAAAAGCAATGATGGGTATGCTGTTTACTTTATCCCCGGGGTTCAACTTTCTGATCTTTCTCATGGCTTCAATACCGTCCATCACTGGCATACAAATGTCCATAAGAATTACATCAGGCTGTTCCCCTTCAAAGTGTAGCAGAGCTTCTACTCCATTTTCAGCTTCTTGCGTCTCGAAATTATTCCGTTCAAGTATAACCCTGGCCAGACTCCTGTTAAACTTCAGATCATCTACAATCAAAGCTTTCAATGCCTTAGTATCTCTTTTTGTTGGAGTATTTTTTAAAACCTGGCTCATTCTATAATTAATAAGACGGTGTCCGCCATTAACGTATCACATAAAATTATTAAAAGAGCCCGCGGATTACAGGTTAATCTTTCTTAATTAATACTTGCTAATACAGGTGTCAGGGGCGCTTATAGGTGATGAAGCTGAGCTCTTCATGATCTTCTCTCGACACTTCCTTCCAGGATGTTCCTATTTCGTCTCTATACTCCGGAAAATAGGTATCACCGTCATACTCCTGATGGATTTCAGTGATGATAAGCTTATCGGCTATATCCATGGTTTCTCTGTATAATACACCACCACCAATGATAAAAACCTCCTCCTCATTAGACGATTTTAATGCATCTTCAAGAGAAGAATAGGTATCAACGTTATCGTATTTTTGTGTTGTGGAGAGCACAATATTTTTCCGCTCAGGAAGGGGAATTTCATTGAGTTCCTCAAAAACACCCCGGCCCATAATAATGGTTTTACCAAGAGTGGTTCTTTTGAAGTGTTTTAAATCTTCCCGGATACCTCCAGGGCAACCCTCCCTCTTTTCCTATCACAAGGTTGGGGTCGTGTGCAGCAACAAGCGTGATGGTCATACCGCAACCTCAAATTTAATTACCGGATCAGGATCGTAATTTTCCAGGGTAAAATCATCAAAGGTGAGTTCATCAACCGGCTTATTGGTTATTTTAAGAGTAGGAAGCGGTTTAGGCTTTCGGGTAAGCTGCTCTTTCAAGCCGTCAACGTGGTTAACGTGGATATGGGCGTCTACAATGGTATGAGCAAAGGTACCCGGCTCAAGGCCCACTTCCTGGGCAATAGCCATGGTTAAGGCAGAATAGCATGCCAGGTTAAACGGAATACCCAGGGCAATATCACCGGAGCGTTGAGTCAGATGGCAGTTTAATTTACCATCCGCTACATTGAAAATATACATCAGGTGGCATGGTGGAAGGCCCATTTCATCAAGCAAACCCGGATGCCAGGCACTCACAACAATCCGCCTGCTGTTCGGATTATTCTTTAGCATATCAATGGCACGCTGAACCTGATCAAACTCTTTGCGAACCCAAACTTCTTTATCCAGTGCTGAGCCATTTCCTTCAAATCGTACCGATTCTTTTTCAAAATACGGAAACCTTCGCCAGAGTACGGGATAAATTGGCCCCACATGCCCGTCTTCATCCGCCCAGGCATCCCAAATATGGCAATCGTTTTCATCGCGCAACCAGCGAATGTGATCCTCTCCCCTCAGGTACCAGAGCATTTCTAAAATCACCGACCTGAAATATACTTTTTTGGTTGTTAGCAGAGGAAAACCTTCCGATAAATCTACTTTATAATATTCTGCGAAATTTGAAATCGTATCGGTGCCGGTCCGGTTTTCTTTCCTGACCCCATTTTCAAGTACGCTTTTTACAAGATCGTGGTATGCTTTCATCGAAATATATTGGGCTTTAAAGTAAGGTTCCGCTTAAAAGTACAATTGCTATGGTAAAATAAATAATGATTCCACTCACATCTACTATGGTTGCAACAAAAGGTGCAGAAGATACAGCCGGATCCAAATTCATTTTTGAAAGGAAAAACGGCAGCATGGCTCCGGTAAAATTCCCAAATAACACAATGGAAAAAAGGCTCAATCCAATAACTCCGGCAGTAAGGAATACGGTGTTCGTCAGCTCTGCTCCCCCAATTAAATCCCAACCTATTAAGGTGAAAAAGCCTAAAAGACCTATTAAGCCACCGAGCATGAGACCGGATGTAAATTCCCGCCTGAATACTTTTTTCCAGTCTTCCGGCTTAAGGTCGTCGGTGGCGAGTGCACGAATGACCAATGTTGCTGCCTGAGAGCCTGAATTACCTCCGCTTGAGATAATCAATGGGACAAAAAACGACAGAGCCACTACTTTCTGAAGCACTTCTTCATACCCACCCATTGCGATGGCTGTTAAAATCTGACCTACAAAAAGAACAATCAGCCACCAAAGCCGTTTTTTAACAATATCAAAAATGGAGGATTGAGAATAATAGTCATCCAGGGCATCCATACCCGCCATTTTCTGCATATCCTCGGTAGTCTCTTCCTCGGCTACATCTATTACGTCATCGGCGGTCACTATTCCCACAAGTACTCCATCCGAATCAACTACAGGCAAAGCTACCCGGTCATATTTGGCCAGCATCTTTACCGCCTCTTCCTGGTCATCATAAACGGAAAGAGCTTCAAAAGAGCGGTCCATTAACACGTCAATCTGATCCTCCTGATTGGCGAGGATGAGGTGCGTGATCCGCAAGTCATCAATAAGATGCTCTTTGTCATCAACCACATAAATCACATTGATGGTCTCGGCAGTTTCACCATACTTTCTGATATGAGCCATACTCCTTTCTATCGTCCAATCCGATTTTACCCGAACGTAACGTGGCGTCATTAAACGACCAACACTTTCTTCCGGGTATCCCAACAGTTTTTTAAGCTGTTTCTGGTCTTCCCGGTTAATGGAGTTCATCACCCGTTGGGTAAGGTGGCCCGGCAGTTCCTCTAAAATCGAAACCTGCTCATCCGGTTCCAGGTTGCCCATTACATCGCTCAGCTGTTGCTTGTTGAACAGTTCCAGAAGTTCCACTCCTTTAGAAGACGGGAGTTCTGTAAAAACATCAGCAGCCACCGGTTTCTTCAAAAGCCGGAAAACGACGACAGCAATATCACCCTGCAATTCCAGTAACAGATCAGCTATGTCAGCAGCAGGCACATCGTTCAATACCTCTTTCAAGGCAACCCAATCTTTGGAAGAGATGAGCTCTTCGAATTCCGGTTTTATGAGTTGAACAAACATGGATTTTTCTTTTGAATGGGCCTGTAGTGGACGGGCTAAGAATCGGGCTTAATCCATCAAAAAACAAGTTTGGTGATGCTTATTTCTGTATAATCGCCCGGGAAAATAAGTAATCAGTCTTTAATACTCTTGAGTGCTTCGCGGGCTGCTTTTTGTTCGGCCTTTTTCTTGCTTTTTCCGATACCCGTCCCAAGTTGTTTATCCCCTATGAGTACTTTTACTTCGAAGGTACGATTATGTCCCGGCCCGCTTTCATTGATCAGTTCATATTGAGGTATAGGCATTTTCTCAGCCTGGGCATATTCCAGCAGCGCACTTTTATAATTGTCGAGCGTATTTATGAGTTCTTTGATGATCAGGTTTTCTTCGATCACCTTATCAACAAACCCGAAAGCATGCTGATATCCCTTTGTGATGTAGATGGCAGCTATGATGGACTCAAAAGCATCAGCCAGGATACTTTTCGAAACTTTAGCGCTACCGTTTCTCTCCCCAAGCTCCATTAAGTCTTCGATGCCCAGCTTCTTTGAAAAATCAGAAAGAGTCTCTCCCCTCACGAGCTTGGCTCGCACTTTAGTTAAAAATCCCTCGTCCTTTTCAGGGTACTGATTGAATAAAATTTCAGCGGCAATCAAATCCAGAACGGCATCCCCTAAAAATTCGAGGCGTTCATAAGAGTCATAGGTTTCATATTGCTCCTGGGAAAGCGTGGAGCGATGGCGAAGAGCCTTTAGAAAAAGAGAAGGATCGTCGATTTGAAAACCAACGATCCTTTCTAATTTCTCAATTCTGCTTTTAAGTTCAGGGCTAAGATCTGATTTCTTCTTCTTAGTAAAAAGAGACCTGAACCAATCGGGCATGAATGTTTAGTCCTTGTACTTTTTAAATACGAGGGTTGAATTATGGCCGCCAAAACCAAATGCATTGTTAAGTGCATACTCAACATCGCGAACTACCGCTTCATTAGCTGTGTAGTTCAGGTCACATTCAGGATCCTGATTTTCGATGTTAACAGTTGGAGGAACCATACCATGATATATAGCCAGAAGTGATGCGATAGACTCGATAGCACCTGCTGCTCCCAAAGTATGACCATGCATACTCTTGGTAGAATTCAGGTTAATTTTCTTCGCATGATCACCAAATACTTTTTTAATAGTATTGGTTTCGGCTATATCACCTAACGGCGTGGATGTACCATGCATGTTAATGTGATCTACATCTTCCGGCTTAATGCCCGCTGCCTTCATGGCTTTGGTCATGGCCAGGATTACCCCGTTTCCATCCGGATCAGGGGCTGTGATGTGATGTGCATCAGCAGAAAAGCCATACCCTTTGATTTCACCGTAAATACGTGCACCACGATCGAGAGCAGATTCCAGGCTTTCCAGAATGAAAATACCTGCACCTTCACCCAATACAAATCCATCACGATCTTTATCGAATGGACGTGAGGCTGTTTCCGGAGAATCGTTTCGGGTAGACATTGCCTTCATGCTGTTGAAACCGGAGATCCCGATTTTGGTAACCGGAGCTTCCGTTCCACCGGCAACGGCATAGTCTGCCTGTCCATACCGGATGGTATCATAGGCAAGCCCGATGTTATGAGAACCCGTAGCGCATGCTGATACCGCACAGTAGTTCGGACCTTTGAATCCATATTTGATGGAAATTTGGCCGGATACGATATCTGGAATAAGCATAGGGATAAAGAATGGGGAAACCCCTCTTGGCCCGTGCTCATGAAACGATATCGATTGCTCATAGAAAGTTTCCATGCCACCGATACCGGTTCCCACCAATACAGCAACCTCGTCCTTATTTATGTTTTCCAGATCAAGCTTACTGTCTTCGAGCGCTTCGCCGGAAGCGATAAGGGCATACTGTGCCACTTTATCTAACCGCCGGGCTTCTTTACGATCGAAATAGTTGGAATAATCGTAGTCCTCAATCTGAGCAGCAAATTTTGTGGCGAAGTCGGTTGTATCAAAATGTTCGACAGGCCGGACTCCGTTTTTACCTGAAACTAAACCGTTCCAGAAGTCCGGTGCACTTTTCCCAATTGGGGTGAAGGCACCGATACCTGTTACTACAACTCTGCGAGTGCTCATAGGAATATGTTATTAAATGTAGTACGTATTAAACTAATTAAGACAGTTTTCCTGAAAGGTAACTTACAGCATCCCCTACAGTGGCGATGTTTTCAGCGTCTTCGTCAGGAATACTGAGATCGAATTCTTTTTCGAACTCCATGATCAATTCTACTGTATCCAGTGAATCGGCTCCGAGATCGTTAGTGAAGTTTGCATCACCTGCAACTTCTGATTCGTCTACACCAAGTTTATCTACAATGATAGCTTTTACTTTTGATTCTACGTCTTGTGACATATTGTGTCCTTTTCAGTGATTAGTTGGTAATTATAATTTTTATAAAATAAGTGTTTTCAACTTAAAAATTCAGTCTGGTATCTGCAATACGTAACCGTATTACATTGCCATGCCGCCATCAACCCGAATTACTTCCCCGGTAATGTAGGAACTCATATCCGAGGAAAGGAATACAACGGCGTCAGCAACTTCGTTCGCCTCTCCTGCTCGGCCTAATGGAGTTTCAGCTTTGATACCTTCCAAAACTTTTTCATCAAGTTCGCCGGTCATGTCGGTCAGAATATATCCCGGAGCAATTACATTTGCACGAATATTTCTGGATGAAAGTTCTTTGGCGTATGATTTTGTAAATCCAATAATACCGGCTTTGGATGCCGCGTAATTACTTTGGCCTGCATTTCCGGAAATTCCTACTACGGAACTGATATTAATGATAGATCCGCCCCGATTTCTCATCATGGGTTTTGCGGCTGCTTTGGAGTAATTGAAAATACTTTTAAGATTTGTGGTGATTACATCATCCCACTGATCTTCGCTCATGCGAAGGATCAAATTATCTTTGGTGATGCCGGCATTGTTTACAATCACATCCAATTTTTCCCAGTCATTCACAATCTCATTGATCACTTCTTCAGCACGTTCAAAATTAACCGCATCTGCCTGTAGTGCTTTCGCTTTCCGACCTTTTGCCTCAATTTCTGCTTTCACTTCTTCTGCCGCATCTACCGAGCGAGCATAGGTGATGGCTACATCGGCACCAAAATCAGCCAGCTTAAGGGCAATGGCTCTTCCAATACCCCGGCTGCCTCCGGTTACCAAACACGTTTTTCCTTCAAGTGTTAAACTCATAGTCTGTTTTTATTGATGTCCTGAAATTTCTACGTCTTTCAATGTTCTTTTTACCAAGCCCTGAAGCACTTTACCGGGACCAACTTCGACAAAGGCATCAGCTCCGTCAGAGCTCATGTTGTTCAAAGTTTGTGTCCAGCGTACCGGATTCAATAACTGATTTAACAAATTTGATCTGATCTCTTCAGGATCAGTAGTAGCTTTGGCAGTGTAGTTACTGTAAATCGGGCAGTTTGTTTCGCTGATGTCCAATTGTTCGAGCTGTTTTTTCAACCCGTCATAAGCAGGCTGCATTAAAGAGGAATGAAAAGCTCCACTTACGGGCAGTAATTTTGCCATCCGGGCTCCATTTTCTTTGGCAAGCTCTACGGCTTTTTCAACGGACTCCTGATAACCTGAAATCACCAACTGTCCCGGACAATTATAATTAGCTGCGATTACTTCTTTGCCGGTTTCTTCAGATGCTTGTGCACAAACTTTTTCAACCGCATCGTCATCCATTCCGATGATAGCGGCCATGGTTCCCGGATTATCAGTGCCGGCTTTTTGCATTAACTCACCACGACGGCGAACAATTTTGAGTGCATCTTCAAAAGATACAGCTCCACAGGCTACCAATGCAGAAAACTCTCCCAGACTATGTCCGCCAACCATATCAGGGGTTGCTCCCAGTGTTTTAAATAGAGCCACCGAGTGGAGGAAAATAGCGGGTTGTGTAAACTCTGTTTGGGTTAGTTTTTCTTGCGGACCTTCAAACATGATGTTCTTCAGATTGATGCCCAAAATTTCATTGGCATCATCAAAATACTTTGCCGCATGCGGATTTGAGTCATATAACTCCTTCCCCATACCAACAAACTGCGATCCCTGTCCGGGAAATAAATAGGCCGTACTCATCTTATTTCATCCCCCATGTTAAGTAAATGGCACCCCACGTAAAACCGCCGCCAAAGGCAGCCAATATGATATTGTCGCCATGATTCAACTTATCTTTCCAATCATACAAACAAAGCGGAATGGTAGCCGCTGTTGTATTTCCATATTTATTGATATTGATCATCACTTTCTCGTTAGAAAGTCCCATACGGCGTGCCGTAGCATCAATAATTCTCAGGTTAGCCTGATGCGGAACCAGCCACGCTACTTCTTCAGGATCCAGGTTGTTACGCTCCATAATTTCAAGCGAAACATCGGCCATACCCATCGTAGCTTTTTTGAATACTGCACGACCATCTTGTTGGAGGTAGTGCATTCCTTTAGCTACGGTTTCTTCGTTGGCCGGATTTCTACTACCGCCGGCCGGTTGGTAAAGGCTGCATTCTGAATCACCTTCAGTGTAATGCTTCTGATCAATAATTCCGGTTCCGTCTTCCGATTCTTCCAACAGCACTGCGCCTGCGCCATCACCAAACAAAATACAGGTAGTTCTGTCGGTCATATCCAGAATAGAACTCATCTTATCGGTACCAATCACCAGCACTTTTTTGGCCCGGCCCGACTCGATATACATAGCTCCTGTACTCAACGCATAAAGAAATCCTGAACACGCAGCTGAAAGATCGAAAGCGAAAGCATTTTTTGCCCCGATTTTCTTTTGTACCAGGCATGCTGTTGCCGGAAATAAATAATCAGGAGTTACCGTAGCCAGAATAATAAGGTCGATCTCTTCGGCAGAAATACCCCGATTTTTAAGCACTTCTTTTGCAGCCTCAGCTCCCATAAATGCCGTTGCTTTGTCCGGGTCTTTCAAAACCCTACGCTCTTCAATTCCGGTGCGCGTTCTGATCCATTCATCATTGGTATCTACCAGTTTCTCAAGATCTTTGTTTGTCATTCGATCTTCAGGCAGATAATGTCCTACCGATGTAATTTTAGCTCGTTTTACTTCCATGAAGAATTTTAGCTCAGTTTAGAGATGCTACAATTTTGCCGTTCACATCGTTTTCTACCGTTTGAACAGCACTTTTTATCATATTTTTGATGGCAAGGGGTGAACTTCCGCCGTGACCAACGATGCTCACTCCATTTACGCCCAAGAAAGGAATTCCGCCAACGTTTTCATAATTAAATGAAGACAAAGCGGTATGCAATACTTTTTGAATTTGTCCGGCTTCTTCTTTTGAGAGCCCCAACTCCTTAATGGCACCGCCTATCATTTGCTGCAGAACCTCAGGTATGGACTCACCGAATTTGAGTACAATGTTACCGACCAAACCATCACATAAAAATACATCAGCTTTTCCGGGAAGGATGTCTTTACCCTCCAGGTTGCCAACAAAGTTTTCGTGATGCTTTAGTTCGCCATAAATTTCTTTAAGCAGATCGGTGCCTTTGCCTTCTTCTTCTCCAACATTGAGAAGACCAATTTTAGGATTGTCGATGTTTAAGATTTGCTGGCAGTAAATTTGCCCCATTTTGGCAAACTGAAGGGCAGCCTCGGGTTTCAAATTCCAGATTAGCCCCTGCATCAACAAGCAAACGAAATCCTTTTACAGTTGGGTAGTAGGCTGCAATTGTCGGGCGGAGAACGCCTTTAAGTTTTCCCAAGCCAAACATGGAAGCTGCCAGTAACGCCCCGGTATTTCCGGCACTTACAAATGCATCACATTTTCCGGCTTTATGCAGGCCTACCCCTACCACAATAGATGATTGTTGCTTTGTCTTTACAGCTTGTGCCGGTGATTCTTCCATCCCTATAACCTGAGGAGCATCATGCACAAGAACCCGCTCTTTATCATATTCATGATTTGCGAGTTCTTTGTTCACCTGATCTTCAGGGCCTACAAGAAGTACAATGAGGTCACTGTTTTCTTCTACGGCCTTAAGGGCTCCTTCAACAGGATTTTTGGGATAGTAATCTCCACCGGCTGCATCTACTGCAACAATCATAAATCAGTTTTTTAGTTAGCTGCTTTCATTACCTGGCGGCCACGGTAGTAACCACATTCAGCGCATGCATGGTGGTAACGATGGAGAGCACCGCAGTTAGAACATTTAGCTAAAGTTACGTCAGAAATTGCGTGGTGAGCACGACGCTTGTTTCTGCGGGCTTTCGAAGTTCTTCGTTTTGGATGTGCCATTAAATTTACCTTGTATCGTTAATCTTTTAATTCTTTCAGTTTTTCCCACCGTGGATCGATCTTTTCTTCATCGTCTTCAGGAATATCACCGAATTGTTCATTCAGTACTTCCTTCGGATTTCCATTCTCGTCCAGAAAGCGGGGATGTAATTTCTTTGTTGGGAGATTAAGCAAAATGGTATCTCTAACATCCTGCTCTAAATCAATTTGCTTACTTGCGTGATCATAATTCCGTACCGCACCGTTTTCATCAGCTGATTCTTCCACCTCTTCAGCTTTGAAAAGCACCTCATAATCCTGCTGCACATCATAATCGAAGGCATCAAGTGATCGGTCACATTGCAATTCTATTTTCGCATCAATTGAAAACTGAGTACGGACAAACTGCATGGTGCGATAGAAATCAATATGTAAAGAACCGCCTTTAAAAGTGACATCCCCCAAATCAAGTTCCTCAGAACTTAATTGAAGAGTTTTTTCACTTTGTTCTTCAGGTATCTCAAAGATCTTAAACTTAAGCATAGAACTTCTCCTCAATAGCTACCTAAAATAAGCATTATACATTTGTGGTTCAATCAATTAAATAAGCCAAACATTCTCTGGTCTATCAAATCAATTACCTTCCCCAAATCCTCTTCCTTATTCACAAAATCGAGGTCATCAGTATCAATAATTAGTTTTTCATGGGGATAACGGCCGATCCAGTCCTCATAAAGGTTGTTCAGCCTTTCCAGGTACTCAATGCGAATGGTGTTCTCATAGTCTCTTCCCCGCTGCTGAATTTGCTTCACCAAAGTGGGAACCTGTGCACGCAAATAGATGAGCAGATCCGGTGGGCGGAGGTAATAACTCATTTCATTAAAGAGTGCTTCATAGTTGGCAAAATCACGATCACTCATCAGGTTCATGTTGTGAAGGTTCTTCGCAAAAATCTCCACGTCTTCATAAATGGTTCTGTCCTGAATTAAGTTCACATCATCATTGAGCATCTCTTTTTGATGACGAAACCGGCTGGAAAGAAAGTAGATCTGGAGATTAAAACTCCATCGACGCATGTCTTCATAAAAATCCTGCAAATACGGATTATCGTCTACCGATTCGTAGAAAGCCTCCCAGTTAAAATGTTTAGCCAGTAATCCTGTTAACGACGATTTTCCGGCACCGATGTTCCCGGCTACCGCTACATATTTTGATTTATTTTCCTGATCCATAGAATGATTTTATTATTTACCAAGTAGTCGATACATGGCTTTTTTATAGTCTTCAACTCCGGGTTGATTGAATGGATTGACCCCTAAACTATACACAAAAATTCCGGTTAATAATTCGAAGAAATAAATCAGCTGCCCGATATTCTCTTCATTCAATGCCGGTAATGAAATTTTCACAATTGGAACATCCCCTTCGCTGTGGGCTTCGGTTGTTCCTTCCCGGGCTTTGGTGTTAATCTCGTGAAACGATTTCCCGGCCAGATAATTGAGTTCATCGTCATTTCCTTCAAGCTTATTTACCTGCAATTTGGAAAAGGGTTTCTCCACAATAATAAAGGTCTCCATCAGGCTGCGTTTTCCCTGCTGAATAAACTGGCCGATACTATGAAGGTCCGTTGAGAAAGTGGCTACTGTCGGGAAAATACCTTTTCCTTCCTTCCCTTCACTTTCTCCGAGCAGCTGCTGAATCCATCCGCCAAGTGAAGTTAACTCTGGTTCAAAAGTAGCAAAAACATCAATGGTCTTTCCGGATTCATGAATGGCATTTCGAAGAGCGGCGTATTCGAGAAGATCTTCTGCGTTTTCCTCATAGGAATTATAGGCTGAAACCGCACCATAGAACAGTGTACGAATATCAATGCCGGCAACAGCAATGGGCAACAAGCCAACCGGTGTCAGTACCGAGTACCTACCACCAACATTGTCCGGGATCACAAATTTCCGATATCCTTTTTGAGCAATCAATTTGTTGAGTAGCCCGCCTTCCTTGCTGGTTGTACAGATTATATGCCCGGAAGCATCTTCCTCATACATTTCCTCCATCAGCTCTCTGAGCATCCGGAATGCCAGAGCCGTTTCGAGGGTTGAGCCGGACTTTGAAATCACATTTACATAAATACTTTTGGGCTCGCCGTTCTCCTTGGGTTCTTTAAGATACTTCAGTAACTGTTCGAATACTTCCCTCCGATGTGATGACCGGCATATAAAATTTCAGGACCATTGCTTCCAAAGTGAGGAGAAAGTGCATCTATCACAGCTTTTGCACCTAAATAGGAACCGCCAATTCCGCAAACGATGAAAACATCTGCCTTAGCACGGATTTCCCGTCCAAGTGAGCTAATTTGTTCAAGTTCAGCATCGTTCGGATCGGCCAGAAGATCACGCCAACCCAGCCACTCGGAGCCTGGACCGGTTTTATTTTTTAGATGATCAAGTGCGGTATCTGCCTTTTTTCGGGCTTTCAGATACTCGTCATCCAGTATAAATTTTCGGGCAATACTTATATCACAGTTGATCATTGTTACCTTAGGATTTTTGCCAATTCAATTAACGAATGGTCTAATTCTTTTTTCTTGGAAATAGCAACTCGCATTGGTGTAAGCTTTAAAGAATTATTCACTACACCAACCATTACTTCACTGTGCCCTTCCTGTAATACTTTGACGGCCGCCGCGCCTAATCTGCTTGCAAGTACACGATCGCGTGCCGTTGGAGCACCACCACGCTGAATATGGCCCAAAATACACACCCGCATATCGTACTGCGAAAAATCATCTTTGATTCGTTCCGCGAGTTTTATGGCCCCGCCGGTTTCATCTCCTTCAGCAACAACAACCAAACTACTTCGGCGCTGTTCTTTCAGCATGTTGTTAAGCTGACGCTTTACCTCCTCAACATTAGTGAGTTCTTCAGGCAATAAAGCAATTTCAGCTCCGCTGGCTATGCTCGTTTCTAAAGCGATAAAGCCGGTATCCCGCCCCATCACCTCCACCAGGAACATACGCTCGTGTGCATCGGCCGTGTCTCGAATTTTATCGATAGCATCCAGAGCAGTGTTTAAAGCGGAGTCGTAACCTATGGTTTCATCCGTTCCTATAATATCATTATCGATGGTAGCAGGCACACCTACTGCATTCACACCGTGCTCTTTACTTAATAAATTAGCTCCTGTAAACGTACCGTCTCCGCCAATAGCAACAAGGGCATCTATATTATATTTCTTTAGATTTTCAGCTGCGTTTTTTCTTCCTTCTTCCGTCCGAAATTCTTCGGATCGAGCTGATTTCAAAATGGTACCGCCCCGCTGTATGATATTAGACACAGAGTGGGTATCCATTTCAACAAATTCATCGTGAATTAAGCCATAATACCCGTGCTTAACTCCGTATACTTTAATCTTAGATTGTGCGGCGGCTCGCACCACAGCCCTTACAGCTGCATTCATTCCGGGAGAGTCCCCTCCACTTGTCAAAACTGCAATAGTTTTAACTTTAACTAAATCTTCTGACATAAATTTTCAATGAGTGAGAGTGAGTGAGTAATGTGAGAGTAAATAATTGTTTCGTATTATGAGTAAATTATTACACCGACAAGTTTAAGAAAATTTCAACACAATTGATGATCGATAACCAAGAGTTAGAACAGATAAATTCGGAGACCGTTACCCGCAAGACCCTGAAAGAAATTACAGCCCCTGTTTCTGAAAACTTGTCGGAATTCAGGAGCTTTTTTAAAGAGACCATACAGTCCGATGTCTTTCTGTTAGATCAGATCATTAACTACCTGTTGCGGCAGAAAGGCAAAGAGCTTCGCCCCACTCTTGTTTTTATGAGTGCCAACCTGTTTGGCGAAATTAACCGCCGGAGTTATATCGCAGCTACCATGATAGAACTTTTGCATACGGCCACTCTTATTCATGATGATGTGGTTGACGAAGCCAACTCGCGCAGAGGATTTGTAAGCATCAACAAAATATGGAAGAACAAAGCCGGGGTACTATTAGGTGATTATTTACTCTCCAAAGGATTGTTAATTGCACTGGAAAATAAAGAGCATAACCTGTTGGAAGTACAGTCGCGAGCCGTTCAAAAAATGAGTGAAGGGGAACTGCGACAGCTCAAGACTGCCGGACTTTTTAACATGACGGAGGAGCGTTATTTCCAGATTATCTCCGAAAAAACGGCCAGCCTGATTTCTACCTGTTGTGAATGCGGAGCTGTTTCTGTTACCGATGACGAAGAGATTCATAAAAAAATGCGGGACATCGGCATGTGCATTGGTATTGCCTTTCAGATCCGGGACGACCTGTTTGATTACGGAGTGTATGATGTTGGAAAGCCAACACGAAATGATATTCAGGAAAGAAAAGTGACTTTACCCCTGATCAAAGCCTTTGAACATGCTTCCAAAAAAGACGCTGCCCACATTCGTGCGTTGATGAAGAAAAGGAAGAAGTCGTCCAAGAATGTTGACGACATCGTAGATTTTGTTCATTCCAGTGGTGGAATGGAATACGCCAGGCAGACGATGTACGATTATGCAAATGAAGCCATTGATGGTTTAAGAACGGTTCCGGATTCCTCGGCCAAACAAGACTTTGCCGATCTGATTCATTTCGTTATTACCCGGAAAAAATAAGTTGATGGACTTTAGCCAGCACGTTTTCATTTCTGATGTTCACCTTGGTGCTTTTTCTTCGGAAACCAATAAGCAAATTGAACAGGATTTAATTGCTCTGATTCAATTTTGTAAGCAGAAGGGAATTAAAATATACATCCTGGGTGATCTTTTTGATTACTGGATGGAATATCCCGAAAAAGGCTTTGTTCCGGAATTGGGAAAGCACGTTTTAGATACTTTTGAGGATTACAACAAATCTGTTACACCTGCCCTGTATATTACCGGTAATCATGATAACTGGACCTTCGGGCATTTTGAGGAACGGGGTTTCGAGATTGAACCTAACTTCAGACTTCTTGAACTCGAAGATAAACGGTTTCTACTGATGCACGGTGATGGAGTGGCTGCAAATAAAATTGATTTCCCCAGAGCCGCCTTTCATCGCTTGTTAAGGAATCCGGCTTTTGTGAGTACCTATCAAAAAATCCTCTCCCCGGAAACAGGACTAGCCACTATGAAAATGTTTTCCGCCATCACCAGAAGGAGAAACAATCATAATCCGGAGCCTTTGAATCGACAGGCGAAAAAAATATTCGGCCGCCATAATTTAGACTATATAATAAGCGGTCACGATCATGTACCCAGAGTGGAAACATTTTCGCGCGGAGACTATATAAATCTTGGAACATTTTTTAACCACCGGACCATGGCTTTATATAACAAAGACGGAATGCAACTCGTTAAGTGGAAGGCGGCATCGAAAAATTTTTTACCTTACGAGGGAAATAAATAAATACTATGAGCGACGACAAAAAAGAACCCATCGATCATAAGCGGTACTTCAACGATCCGGAATACCGTAAAAAGATATTGAAAGAACGGAAAGAGAAAGGAGAATCCGCTCCCGGAGGGTCTTCCCCTTCTCTGCGAAAGTTCTGGGTTTGGGCCGGAACTGTAGCCGGAGTCTTATTATTGTTTGTGGCAGGATATGTGTTCTACCTCTTCCAGGGGCTTCCTTCAGCGGATGAATTTGAAAACCCTGAAACGGCTATCGCCTCTGAGGTTAGAAGCCGGGATGGAGTAACTCTTGACAAATATTTTACTGAGAACCGAAAATGGGTCCGCTACGAAGACATCTCTCCTCACGTAATTGATGCTCTTGTAGCCACCGAAGACCACCGGTTTTACACTCATTGGGGAATTGATATGTATGCTACGCTCGCTATCCCCTGGCATCTGATAAACGGTCGCTGGCAAGGGGCTTCTACCATCAGCCAACAGCTGGCTCGTAACCTGTACAAAAAAATCGGGCAGGAATTTTCGATAGCCCGGAAGTTCCGGGAAATGATTACCGCCGCACAGCTCGAAAAGCGGTACACCAAACGTGAAATTGCAGAGATGTACCTGAATACGGTGGAGTTTCCAAACTCAACCTTCGGTATTGAAGCAGCCGCTCAAACCCATTACGGTAAACCTGCCAAAGAACTGAATATTAATGAAGCTGCGATGATGGTGGGCTCGCTACAAGCCATCTATGCCTACAACCCCAGACTCTTTCCCGAACGATCCGAACGGCGTCGGGATATTGTTCTGTCTCAAATGCATAAGCGAGATTTCTTAACCGACCAGGAATATATAACACTGACCGAGGAGCCCATTGGCCTGGATTATCATCCCCCTTTCAAAACTGGACGTCAAAGTCGCTACTTCGGTGAATATGTGCGCCAGCAGGTTCAACCCTGGCTAGAAGAAAACGGCTATGATCTATACAAGGATGGGCTGGTTATCTACACTACCATCGACTCCCGCTTGCAGCGCCACGCCGAACGCGCGGTAAAAACCAAGCTGGATTCCCTTCAGAAAATTTATGAAGCGGAATGGACTTCTCCAGGTGGTGAATACATGGATGAGTTCTGGGAAAAGAACCCATTATTCCTGCGTCAATTCTTGCGGGAAACCGATCGCTATAAAAACGGTTTTTCAAAATATGACACGAAAATAGAGAAAGTAGTTTTTGATTCCCTTTTTACAGACTCTGCTTTTGTTGACTCGGTAAAAAGAGCCCGCACGAAGCTGGAATCCGGTTTCGTAGCTATAGAACCCACTAATGGTAAGGTGTTAGCATGGGTTGGAGGAACCGACTACGGTAACGTTCAGTACGACCACGTGTATCAGTCACGCAGACAGGCCGGATCTACATTTAAACCTTTTGTTTACGCCGTAGCTATTGATAACGGGTATAAGCCGTATCACAAGTTTTCCAAGTTCCCGGTTACCTTTAGAGACCGTGCTGGTAAAATCTGGAATCCAAAGGATGAATCTGTTCATGATGGTCCCATCAATGTTTCGCTTAGAGAAGCCCTCGCCCGCAGTATGAATAATGTTACCGTTCGTTTGCTGCCTGAAATTGCAGGAGCCCCGGGAACCAATAAGTTGTGGGAATTGGATCCTGCAGCTCGAAAAATTAAAGCCATGGCCTCTAATCTCGGAATAGATATGAGCAAAACTCCGGCCTACCCTTCCATAGCCCTGGGAACGGCGGAAGTATCACTACTGGAATTAACAAGCGCCTATACTACCTTTGCCAATAAAGGTGTTCATATCGAACCTATTGCCATCACCCGAATTGAAGACCGTGAGGGAAATATTCTTAAGGAATTTCATCCCGACTACACCAAAGAAGTGATCAGCCCTGAAACGGCTTACATTATCACGGATATGCTTCGGGGTGTAATTCGTGGCGGGGAAGATTTCTACGGAACCGGTGTTCGTTTACGAAACGTATATGGAGTACGGCAGGACGTGGCCGGTAAAACCGGGACCACTCAAAACAGTGCCGATAACTGGTTTGTAGGCATGATGCCTCACATTGTAATGGGTGCCTGGGTAGGTGGAGCCGACCGCAGAATTCGCTTCCCGGAAGACACCTATATTGGCCAGGGTGCCCGTTCTGCACTCCCAATTGTGGGTACCTTTATTAATTACGCTACAGCCGATGATCAGGCGTACTGGAAGTACGATGCCTTTGATCCACCACCCGGTTTCGTAATGCCGGAAGACCCGGATAAAACCACCAACGAATTGGTGAAAGATAAAGACAAAGGAAGAATTGGTTGGTAGTTAATATTATTTACCTGATATTTGACCTTCAAAAAAATAAATAGAGATAGAATCATCCGTTTCTTAAAATTTTCAGTACATCTCTTTCAGGTTATCTACGAAAAGTTAACATCAGGAGATAAAGATTATTTTCTTCCATTCAAGTACGATCACATTCAACACTACTATGGAAAAGACTGCCTAGACATCGGTGCAGGGACGGGTAGGTTCAGTCTTTATCTTCAGGATCAAGGTCATACTATTACTCCCATTGATGTCGTAGATAAAGCCATAGAAGAAATTGACCTTGATATATTTGATGGACAGAATATTAATAAAGCAGACAAGAGTTTCTCTACATCAATTTTTATGTTCGTACTTCATCATACGGACACACAGGTTGAATTGCTTAAAGAGGCTGCAAGGGTCACCCGAGATTATATAATCGTTGCTGAGGATATAGTCGAATCGCGTTTGGACAAAATGTTTGGCAACATCCACCTTAACACGTCTCCTTGGGCAAAGGGGAATAATTCGTTCCGAAGTAAAAAGGAATGGATTGAATTATTTTCCAAACTAAACCTTGAATTGGTTGAAATAAATGACATACCTATCCACATTTATCCAATATATCCAGTAAACCGAACCATATTTGTATTAAAGCCCATTTAATAAAAAAGCCGATGTTACCACCGGCTTCTTAACACTAAATAAAAAATAGTTTCAGAATCAGGCTTCTTCTACAGATTCTGCCAATAATGTGAGTTTATTGTTGTTAACTTCAACAAACCCACCGGAGATTAAAAAGTTTGTATCTCCATCTTCTTTACGCACCAGCACGTTTCCTTTCTCCAATGTAGAAACGATGGGCGCGTGATTTGCCTTGACTTCAAAGCTACCCTGTGTTCCGGGAAGCTTCACCCCGCTTACTTCTCCTTCAAATAGAGAACCATTCGGGGTTAAAATCTGTGCGTTAAATGAACTCATGAAAATACCTGATTAGATTTAAGCAGCTTCTTGTTCTTCAGCTTCAGCGAGCAGCTTCTCACCTTTCTCAATAGCTTCATTAATATCTCCAACCATGTAGAAGGCGTTTTCAGGAAGGTGATCAAGCTCACCGTCAAGAATCATTTTGAAGCCTTTCACGGTCTCATCAACTTTCACATACACACCCGGCTGACCGGTAAACTGCTCGGCCACGTGGAAGTTTTGAGACAGGAATCGCTGAACTCGTCGAGCACGGTGTACTACCTGCTTATCTTCGTCAGAAAGCTCATCCATACCCAGAATAGCAATAATATCCTGAAGATCTTTGTAGTTCTGAAGCAATCGGGTAACACGGTTGGCTACCTCGTAATGTTCCTGTCCTACTACTTTAGGATCCAAGATCGTTGATGATGAATCCAGAGGATCTACCGCAGGATAAATACCAATCTGTGTTAATGCACGGGAAAGTACCGTTGTTGCATCAAGGTGAGTAAAGGTGGTTGCCGGAGCAGGGTCAGTCAAGTCATCGGCAGGTACATATACAGCCTGTACCGAAGTAATAGACCCGTTTTTGGTAGAAGTAATACGCTCCTGAAGATCACCCATCTCAGTAGCCAGTGTTGGCTGGTATCCTACCGCTGAAGGCATACGTCCCAGAAGTGCAGACACCTCAGAACCCGCCTGTGTAAATCGGAAAATATTGTCGATAAAGAGCAGGATATCCCGGGATACTTCATCACGGAAATACTCGGCTACGGTCAATCCGGACAAGGCCACTCGTGCACGTGCACCCGGAGGCTCATTCATCTGACCGAATACCAGGGTAGCCTGAGATTCTTTTAATTTGGTTTGATCTACTTTGGAAAGATCCCAGTCGCCTTCTTCCATAGATTCTTTGAATTCATCGCCGTAATTAATAATACCGGACTCGATAAACTCACGCAGAAGGTCATTTCCTTCACGGGTACGCTCTCCAACACCGGCAAATACGGAAAGTCCACCGTGCTGCTTCGCGATGTTGTTAATTAGCTCCTGAATCAATACGGTTTTACCTACACCGGCACCACCAAACAATCCAATTTTACCACCCTTGGCATACGGGCAAAGCAGGTCAACAACTTTGATCCCGGTTTCAAGCATCTCGGTTGAAGTAGCCAGTTCATCGAAAGCCGGAGCTTGTCTGTGAATCGGGTAAGAATTCTTTCCTTCCGGAGAATCGATTCCGTCAATGGATTCGCCCACTACATTAAAGAGTCGGCCTCGGATGTCTTCTCCAACCGGCATCGAAATAGCTTTTCCGGTGTCAACAACTTCCATACCGCGAACAAGTCCGTCGGTAGAGTCCATCGCGATGGTACGCACACGATCTTCACCAAGGTGTTGAGCTACTTCGAGAGTTAGGGTTGAGCCGTCTTCCATCTTAATCTCAAGGGCATTGAGAACAGCCGGCGTTTTACTTTCAGAGAAATCAACATCAACTACAGGTCCAATTACCTGCGCTATCGTTCCTTTATTCATGTGCTATATCGCGATTTTGTTAGTTTTGCTTTGATGAATTAGTAGCCTGAATTATGCACTACTGCAAAGGCTGGTAAAGATAGGCAGATACATAAAGAGAGGCAATCAAAATTCTTGAGATTTATTTACCCCTCTTCCTGGCGACAAACTCTAATTAGTTCTGCCGCTCTGCTACGAAAACACACTGGAAACAGAGCCTCGGCAGGTTCGTTACGGAGCAGAGCACCGTAACGAGGCTTGAGATAGCGGGAGGGCCTTGTTGATGTATAGAATTAAAGATACCAACTCAACCACATTTACTAACATCAAAATGTGGGTTAATTTCTATTATGCTATGTTGATGTTAACATATCTCCTAACCAAGAAACTGAATTATGTACACTATTCTATTAACCCTGTTTCTGTTTACCAACCCAATCGCCATTTCTGATTCCATTTCGGTTACCTCTGAGATTAAAGAAGTGACTGTTTACAGGCAACAAGCCCAAATTCATCGCCAGGTTACCGTAGGCTTAAACGCAGGAAAAAACATCATTGTCTTTGAACAGCTCTCTCCTACCCTGGATAAAAATAGTATTCAGCTCAGAGCCAATGGTAAATTCACGGTACTTTCATTGAGTCAGCATTTTAATTATTTCTCTAACCAAAAAACCAATCCTGCAATTCGTGATCTTGAAATAAAGCGCGACTCATTACAGCAGCGGATCACCCTCCTCAATTCTGACCGCAATGTTATACAACGTGAAATGAGGTTATTGGAAAGCACCACAGCTATTATCGATAATAACGGTGTAACTGCAGCTGAGCTCACTCAGTTTCTGGATCTATACCGCACACGGGCAACCAAGCTTGAGAGGGAACTGATTAAACTCAACGAGTCAATTAGTGAAAAGCAGAATGAATTAAATAAAATCAGGGCTCAAATCAGGGAATTAAGTGGCAACCAAAGAGAGCGGTTTGCAGAAGTAATCGCTGAAGTCCAATCTGAACAGACTCAAAGCTTAACTTTTACGTTAAACTATTTAGTTCGATCAGCCGGCTGGACTCCCTCCTATGATATCAGGTCTGAAGGAATTTCAGCTCCGTTAAATATTAATTACAAAGCTGATGTTTATCAAAATACGGGCGTTAACTGGGATAAAGTGAATCTGACCATCAATTCCGGAAATCCTTCAGCCAACACAACATTGCCAAACATTTCACCCACCTATGTAGATTTAATTTCATCTAACCCACAGCCTGCAAAACAGAGAACTCTGGAAGAATTGGTAGTTACAGGATATGCTGAAGCTGATGCCGTAAACCGAGCGGAGATGCCTGCCCCTCCCTCTGTACAGGAAATAGAAAACCAAACCTCATTCAGCTACAAAATTAGTGCACCTTATTCAGTCCCTTCAGATGGAAAGGCACATACCGTTGAAGTCAAAAGAGCTGAAATTGACACAGAATATTCCTATTCCACTATTCCCAAATACGCTCAACAAGCTTATCTCATAGGGAAGATGTCAGATTGGGATGATTTAAACTTAATTGCCGGAGAGGCCAACATATATTTCGAAAACAGTTTTATTGGAACTACGCGGATTAACCCAAATTCATTTGATGATACGCTCTCCGTTTCACTAGGCCGGGATGAAAGCATCGTTATTGAACGCAATAAGCTTAAAGATTTCGAAGAACGTAATTTCTTTGGCAACAAAGTGCGTGAGAAATTTGCCTGGGAAGTCAATATCAGAAACACAAAATCTGAAGCCATATCCATACAAGTTCAGGATCAGCTTCCTATCTCAAGAAATGAAGACATTCTAGTTGAGGCCAACCGTCTTTCCGGGGGAACCCTGGACAAACAAACCGGTATTATTACCTGGCAATTTACTTTAGCTCCAAACAGCTCTGAAACGATACGTTTTGACTATCAGATCGAATATCCGGCAGATCAGCAAATCAGGTACTAAAAATCTGCTAAATTGGATGCAGTTCCATTAGCAACTCCCCTGTTAAAATTTTATCTTTACAAGCTATTGAGCCACGCCTGAAATCGTGGCTCGTTTTATTGCATCATCCATGACCATAAGGTGACGAAAATCACCTTTTTTTGTAGCAGGTAACCACAATTTTAAAATTCGACTCCTTTGGAAACTGAACTATCAGAACGATCGGTAAGTGTAGACATTCTCATAAACTTCGATGAAAATCAGAGGTTGGACTACAACCTGGCTGATGAACTTGAACCCAGAGAACGGGCTCAGGTCAGAGAGTATGTGCAGAACATTCTGCGAAAGCGAAGCTATCTCGACTTTTTGATTGATGAATTCTCAAGCGTTTCCGTAGCTGAAATGAAGCCGGGGCTTAAGAATATTCTGCGACTTGCTATCTATGATATGCTGTTTATGGACAGCACCCCCGACTATGCTGCCATCAATGAATCTGTTGAAATCGCCAAGGCCAAATTAGGATCTAAGACCGGTGATCTGGTCAACGCCATCATGCGAAATCTGCAAAGAGATCGTGAAAAGCTTCCAAAGCCGGCTTTTAAAGATCGAAACAAACTGGTAGCTACTACTTTCTCTCATCCCGAGTGGATGGTGGAGCGTTGGAGAAAGCGTTTTGGAGAGCGTGAAGCCTTTCAGCTGATGCAAGCGAACAACTCCCGACCTCATTACTATGTACGGGTTAATACACTGCGCACAAAGCCTGAAAATTTTGAGCTTCGTATGGAGAAAATGGATGTGGTTGCCAAACCCAGCGACTGGCTACCCTATTATTACCAGGTGGAATCAGTACAACCTTTTATAGAAAAGGGATTATTGAGCAAGGGCATTTGCCTGGTTCAGGATATTGCGGCCGGTTTTGCCCCTACCGTTTTAGACCCACAACCGGGTGAAAAAGTGTTTGATCTTTGTGCCGCTCCGGGTACCAAATCCATTATGATGGCTGACCTGATGCAGGCCGAAGGTGAAATTCTTTCTGTGGATATTTCTTCCGATCGTTTGGAGAAACTGGCAGAAAGTGCCCTTAATTACGGAGCGGAGAATATAAAAATTCGCCGTGGTGATGTACTTGAAGTTTCCCTGGGACTGGCTGATGCCGTACTGCTGGATGCTCCCTGTACCGGAACGGGTGTATTGAGTAAGCGAGCTGATCTTCGATGGAGACGAGATGAGGAAGGTTTGAAAAACGCCGTAGAACTACAGGAGCAGCTACTTGAAGAAGCAGCCAACATGGTAAAACGTGGCGGACGTTTGGTATACAGCACCTGCTCTCTGGAGCCTGAAGAGAACATGGAACAGATTACAAAGTTCCTTGAGAAATACGACAACTTTGAACTTGAGCCTCTGGAAGATTATCTGCCGGAAGAAGTCTTAGCCGAAGAAGGAAAAGCCTACCAAACATTCCCGCATAAGCACGGATGTGATGGACACTTTGGTGTGCTCCTGAAACGAGTGAAGTAAGTAACCACAGAGATCACAAAGATACACTGAGGTTTTGTATTCTTATTAACGTCAAAGAATCACATAGATTTAACTATGTTGCTTTTGGATGAGCTTACAGAAAAAGTAATTGGAGCAGCAATTCGGGTTCACAAAGAACTTGGACCGGGATTACTGGAATCAGCATATCAAGAGTGTTTATTCTATGTGTTAAAGAAAGAAGGACTGTCGGTTGAGAAAGAAAAACCAATTCCTGTTAAATTTGAAGATGTAGAACTTGATTGTGGATATCGTATTGATCTATTGGTAGAAAATAGGCTTGTTTTAGAACTAAAAGCAGTAGAAAACTTAACGAAAGTTCATTTTGCTCAAGTACTAAGTTACTTAAAACTTGGTGACTATCGGCTTGGACTTCTGTTGAATTTTAATGTCTCATTAATGAAGAAAGGCATAAAAAGAATTATTAACTAATTAACCACTCAGCGCACCTCTGTGCTCTCAGTGGTTTAAAAATTATAGTTTTGAGTAAAGAAATTCCCGCACAATACGATGCCTCTAAAGTTGAGGATAAATGGTATGCCTACTGGATGGAAAACAACTATTTCCATTCTGAACCGGATGACCGAGAATCATTTACCGTAGTCATCCCCCCTCCCAATGTTACCGGCGTTCTCCATATGGGACACATGCTGAACAATACCATTCAGGATGTTTTGGTCCGCCGGGCACGTATGCAGGGTTATAATGCCTGCTGGGTTCCGGGAACCGATCATGCCTCCATTGCTACCGAAGCGAAAGTAGTGCGCAAGCTTCGCTCGAAAGGAATCACAAAAAAAGACCTGACCCGCGAAGAGTTTCTGGAACACGCCTGGGAATGGACGCACGAACATGGCGGCATCATCCTCGAGCAATTGAAAAAGCTGGGAGCCAGCTGTGACTGGGACCGTACGGCTTTCACTATGGATGAGGATTACTCGGAAAGTGTAATTGATGTCTTTATAGATCTCCACGAAAAAGGGAAAATCTATCGTGGTGAGCGAATGATTAACTGGGATCCGGCTGCTCAAACCACGCTAAGTGATGAAGAGGTAATCCATAAAGAAGTGGATTCCAAGCTTTACCATATTCGTTATAAAATTGTTGGCGAAGATGAATACGTAACCATCGCCACCACCCGCCCGGAAACTATTTTAGGTGATACCGCCGTGTGTGTGAACCCCGGTGATGAACGCTATACACATTTGCATGGAAAGAAGGTGATCGTGCCTTTAGTAAATCGTGAAATTCCGGTTATTCAGGATGATTATGTAGATATGGAATTCGGAACCGGTTGCCTAAAAATTACACCAGCTCATGATGTAAATGACTATGAAATTGGCCAAAAGCACAATCTTGAAACTATTGACGTACTGAATGCTGATGGCACCATGAGCGAGGCTGCTCAGTTATACATTGGCGAAGATCGATTCGACGTTCGTAAGAAAATAGCTAACGACCTTGAAGAAGTCGGCCACCTTATAGAAGTAGAAAATTACAAGAATAAGGTTGGATTCTCTGAACGCACTGACGTCCCGATCGAGCCACGTTTATCTTTGCAATGGTGGGTGGATATGGATCAGCTTAGCAAGCCTGCTCTGGATAACGTGATGGACGATACGGTTGAATTTCACCCGGCTAAATTCAAGAATTCCTACCGCCACTGGATGGAGAATATCCGGGACTGGAATATTAGTCGTCAGCTGTGGTGGGGACACCGAATCCCGGTTTACTATTATGGTGAAGGTCACGATGATTATGTGGTGGCTAAATCACTGGAAGAAGCCCTTCCGAAAGCACAGGATAAATCGGGTAACCAAGACCTGAAGGCTTCAGACCTGAGACAAGATGAAGATGTGCTGGATACCTGGTTCTCCTCCTGGTTATGGCCGATTTCTGTGTTTGATCCGGATTACATCCGAACCGGCAAAGCCAATCAGGAATTACAGTATTACTACCCTACCAAAGATTTGGTGACGGCCCCTGAGATTATGTTTCTCTGGGTGGCCCGTATGATTGTTTCCGGCTACGAATACATGGACGACAAGCCCTTCGATAATGTGTACTACACCGGTATCGTAAGGGATAAGAAAGGCCGTAAGATGAGCAAGAGTTTAGGGAACTCACCGGATCCACTGGAGCTTATTAAGAAGTATGGGGCTGATGGCATTCGTATGGGGATGCTCTTTGCCACCCCTGCCGGTAATGACCTCCCCTTTGATGAAAAACTGTGTGAGCAAGGCCGGAATTTCTGTAATAAAATTTGGAATGCCTTCCGCTTCCTAACCATGAATATGGAAGATGGCGAGAAGTATGACCCAACGCTGGAAATCAACAATGAAGATATTTCGGACCGGTGGATGGCTGCACGTATTCAGCAGACGATTCAGGAAGTCAATAAAGACTTTGACAACTACAAGCTGAATGATGCCCTCAAAAAGGTTTATTCCCTGATCTGGGATGATTTCTGCGACTGGTACATCGAATTAGCCAAGCCGGAAGTATATGGAGAGAAAATCCCGGTAGATAAACTTAATACGGCACTTGGTTTCTTCGAGCAGCTGATGAAGCTCCTCCATCCTTTCATGCCGTTTATCAGCGAAGAGATCTATCAGCATATTCAGGATAGAAGCACGAATGAAGCGCTGCTTATTTCCGAATGGCCTAAAGCAGATGAATCAAAGTTAAACGAGGACGATCTCAAACTTTTTGGCACCCTGCAGCAAATGGTTTCCTCGCTTAGAAACATCCGATCTGAAGTGAATGTATCTCCTAAGGAAGAGTTGGATGTTCTGATCAGCACCAAAGAGCAATCTACAGCAGATGCTTTACTTGAGAATCAGCTGGTTTTGAAGAAGCTGGAAAGCATTCAATCGCTTTCCATTGCTACAGAGATTGACAAACCCAAAGTGTACTCCTCCTCCATTGTGGATGGAAACGAGCTTTTTGTACCGTTGGATGGCCTGGTAGATTTTGAGAAAGAACGAGAGCGAATCCAAAAAGAAATTGATCGTTTGGAAGGGTTTCTTACGGGTATTGAAAAGAAGCTGGCCAACAAAGGTTTCATCAATAATGCACCTGAAAACGTCGTTGAGCTGGAGAAAAAGAAGAAAGCCGATACGGAAGACAGCCTTGCCAAACTGCGGGAACAACTCAAAGATTTTGAAAAATAACCACATTATTGGCTGAGACTTACAACGTCTAATTTCAGCAGATAAAATTGCTGATTCATCTCTCTGATATCGTGGTTTAAAAAAGACTATGAAAACATTTTCACTTCCTTCTGAAGAACCAAAAGGCCGGCCGGACTTTCTATCCGGACTCAATAAGCAGCAGAAACAGGCTGTAACTCATACCGACGGTCCGCTGCTGATCGTAGCCGGTGCAGGTTCTGGTAAAACCCGAGTACTTACTTACCGAATCGCTTACCTGCTGCAGCAGTATAAAGCAGCACCCGAACAGATTCTTGCTTTAACCTTTACCAATAAGGCAGCCCGTGAGATGAAGGAGCGGATTCAGAACCTGATTGGCGACAAAGCCAAGAAACTCTGGATGGGAACTTTTCACTCTATTTTCTCAAAGATTCTGCGCTTTGAGGCCGACAAAATAGGATACGGATCTGACTTCACCATTTATGATACCAGTGATTCCCAGACGGTCATCAAACAAATTCTTCAGGAACTGAATTTTGATCCCAAAGAGATCAAACCCAAAACCATTCACAACAAAATCAGTGACTCCAAGAATCAGCTGATTGAAGCGGATACTTACCAGGATCGTTTTGTAAGCAGTACGCTGGATGATATCACCGCCCGGGTGTATAAAATCTACAACAAGCGGTTGAAGCAGAGTAACGCCATGGATTTTGACGACCTGCTGGTAAAACCCATTCAGCTGTTTCAGGATCACCCGGATATTCTGGAAAAGTATCAGGATCGTTTTAAATATATACTTATTGATGAGTACCAGGATACCAATCATGCGCAGTATACCGTCACCAAATTATTAGCCGCCAAGTACGAAAATATTTGTGTGGTTGGTGATGATGCCCAAAGTATTTATTCTTTTCGGGGAGCTGATATTTCCAACATCCTCAATTTCAAGGAAGATTATGAAAACGCCACTCAGGTTCCTTTAGAGCAAAACTACCGTTCCACCAAGGCCATTTTGCAGTGTGCCGATTCCATCATTAAGCAGAACACCAAACAGCTTGATAAAACACTGTGGACCGAGCAGGATTATGGGGAGCGCATCACGGTATTGGAGAATTTTGACGAGCGAGATGAAGCCAATCGCGTAGCCAGTCACATTCAAAACCTGAAAATAAAGCATGGCTACAAAAACAACGACTTTGCTATCCTCTACCGTACTAATTATCAGTCGCGGGTATTTGAGGAAGCCTTGCGGCGCAAAGACCTGGCCTATCAGTTGGTTGGCGGGCTTTCTTTCTATCAAAGAAAAGAAATCAAAGACGTTCTGGCTTACCTCACACTACTGGTTAATCCCCACGATGAAACCAATTTGCTTCGGATTATCAATGAACCGTCTCGGGGAATTGGAAATAAATCTATTCAGGATCTGATCAAGCAGGCCCGTGACGAAAGCAGTTCCATCTGGAACATCATTCAGGATATAGAAGAGCTGGACGTATATAAACCGGCCAAAGCGCGTGTTCGCGAGTTTGTGGACATGATCAACCGGCTGAGAAGTAACCTGGAAGGTGGAGAAAGCATTTCGGCCACAGTGAAGGCCATGCTGGAGCAATCGGGTTATATGCGGGCACTGATAGAGGAAAATTCACATGAGTCTATGATGCGCAGAGATAACATCATAGAACTTCAAAATGCAATCTCTTATTACGAGAAAGGAAAAGAGAAACCTTCCTTAAGTGCTTTTTTGCAGGAAATTAGTCTCATAACCGATTCCGATAAATTTGATGAGGACAAACCGGCCATCACTCTGATGACGGTTCATGCCTCTAAAGGACTGGAATTCCCTGGAGTGTTTATCGTTGGCCTGGAAGAAAACCTCTTCCCTATGGGTGCCCGGGATAACTTTGATGTAGACATTGAAGAAGAACGCCGATTGTTCTATGTAGCAATTACCCGGGCTGAGGAGCGCCTGTTTTTCAGCCACTGTCGTAGCCGGTTCAAGTTTGGGGAAGAAATGCGCCAGTCACGCTCCCGGTTCCTTGATGAAGTGGATGCCGGCGTGGTGCAAACCGAAACAGGTGCAACCATTTCACAAAAGAAAGACCGGTTTGAGAATAAATCCTCCGGTGGTTCCGGCGTCGAAATAGATCATGATTGGAAACAATCTCACACTAAAAAAACCTATAAATCTCCCTCCGCTACCATCCACTATGACTATGAGGACGGTGAAGATCCATTTCAGGTTGGCACTAAAGTAATGCACTCGAAATTTGGCCCCGGTAAAATCATTTCCCGATCGGGATTAGGAACAGATGCCAAAGTTGTTGTATTTTTCAAGAACAGAGGACAAAAAAAGTTAATGTTGAGGGCAGCACCTTTACAGGTAATTGATTAGTAAATAACAGATTACCCCTCTTTATCGTTTGAATATCATGTATAGTCGGCAGGCAATATTTTTACTACTGTTCCTGTGTTTAAGCAGCTTTTCGGTGCTTGCACAGCCTGTTATCACTCCACGAAACATGGCTCTTGGGGGTGGAGGAAGTACCTACATCACCGACTATAATGCCAACTTCTACAACCCGGCAAACCTCATGATTCGTGACCGCGAGGGTGATTTTTCAATCGGAGTTGGAACCGGCGGTTTTTTCTTCAACCCCTTCGAAAATTTCGACGATCCGGGTTTACAGTACGAAAACGCCCGTGATTATTTAACAGCCTATGAATCAGGAGACAGAGCTTCTTTCAGTTCAAACCGCGATGAAATTCTGGACAAGAATTATCCCCGCAATGCCACCCTTTCTGACAATACCACCCGGTACGATGCAACCGTTTTGGGCATGAAATGGAAACGTGAAAATCGCTCCTTTTCTGTTGCCCTCAGAACACGAACTTCTTCCAATTTCAGAGCAGGAAAGGGATGGTATGTAAATGAATTTCAGGAAGACCGGGATGGAAATGATGTACTCGATCGTACTTTAATTCATCGATATCAAACACTTCATGAACTGTCGTTCGGGTATGCCGAATCCTTTCCTTTTTTAACCGGCTTAACGCCCAGACTGGATAATTTTATTATCGGAATAGCACCTAAAATCGTGGTTGGTGGAAACTACCAAAATGCTGCGTGGGGAAATGTTTACCAACAACAGGGTAATTCCGTTCAAAGAATTGAATCTTTTTCCTATGATGCCACCGGAGAATTTTCGGCTTCTACCCTAGCTTATTTAAACAGCAACAATATTCAAACTGCCAATGCACAGTCATTCAGTAATAACTATTTCACTTTTGATGGCCTCGGGGCCGGACTGGATATCGGCGTTACCTATCTACTCACCCTGGGTAGTGACCTCTCTGCCATCCGTCCAAATCAGCAACCCACCCGGAAATCATTAAGGTTGTCGTTTTCTATGACTGATATTGGGTTCGTATCCTATAACAACAACGAGCTTAGCATTTCCATGGATATGGACACTACGATGAATGCATCGGCTCCTTCCTCGGTGAGTAATGAAATGTTTACCGGCACCCGGGGACAATACATTTCGTTTATAGAACAATATGGAGAAGACAACCCTTTTACAGGAACCAACCGAAGCAGAGCCTCTTTTTCCACTTTGTTACCTATGGCTGTTCATGGCGGAGCTTTGCTCGAAATCAACCGCCTGAAACTAATGGGTGATATCAGTATCGGGCTAACAAATAATGCTTTTAATTCAACCAAAGTAATTTCTTCCCTCGGGGTTGAACTACGTCCGTTAAAGTTTTTACCACTACGTGGCGGCATTCAGTTTAAAGCAGAGCGGCCTGATTTCTTAAGCCTTGGAACCGCCATTGAAACAAAGAAATGGGACTTTTCGGTTGCTGCTCTGTTCACTCCCAATTCACTCACCAATCAACCCACAATAACCGGGGTTTCGGTAGCTACCCTTCAGTTCCACTTTTAAAGCCTGCCACTTTGCCCTACATTACTGACAGGCAGCGGGTGTTTCTGACGCTTTGTTTTGTGTGAATGATATGGCTTCGTATTTGCACCTTAATATTCAAACGAAAAAACTGCAGATATTTTTATTTATGAAACAGCGCTTTGATTTATTTGAAAAATTCGATCAGTCTGATGACAACTTCGACGATTTTGAGCAGGCTATACCTCTCATGTCCGAAGAAGAAGAAAAAGAACTGACTGAAGCTGAAATTCCCGATTCCCTTCCCATTCTACCCTTAAAAAACACTGTATTATTTCCGGGAGTTGTAGTTCCCATTACTGTTGGGCGGGATCGTTCGTTAGCACTCGTTAAAGAAGCTTATGACGGTGACAAAACCATTGGAGTAGTAACCCAAAAGAACGAGGATATTGAAGAACCGGAGTATAAGGATCTTCATAAAATCGGGACCGTTGCCCAGATCCTGAAGCTTATCAAAATGCCGGATGGCAGCAAGAGTATTGTTATACAGGGTAAGTCTAATTTCAAAGTTAAAAAATTTACCCAAAGTACCCCTTACTTTAAGGCCGATGTGGAGCCTTATAATAAAGAAATGGATATTGAAGGCTTAGAACTGGACGCTTCGGTTCGGAATATCAAAGAGACGGCTACTAAGATCATCAACATGTCTCCCAATATTCCTTCGGAGGCATCCATTGCGGTCAACAATATTAACAGCCCTACTTTTCTGCTGAACTTCATTTCCTCCAATTTGAATGTTTCTGTTTCCGATAAACAGACCCTTCTGGAAATAAGAAAGTTTTCCGATAACCTCGAAAAGGTTATGGAGTTCCTTGAGAAGGAAGTTCAGGTGCTGGATATGAGTGAGAAAATCCGGACAAAAGTGAAATCGGATATTGATGATCAGCAGCGGGAGTTTTACCTGCGTCAGCAAATGAAGGCCATTCAGGAAGAGCTTGGTGAAGACGCCGAACAACAGGATATTGAAAAACTACGTGAACGTCTCAAAAGCAAAAAGCTTCCTGATAGCGCACGCGAAACCGCTGAAAAAGAACTACAGCGACTGGAAATGACTCCCAATGCCTCTCCGAATTATGGGATCATCTACAGTTACGTGGAATGGATTCTGGATCTTCCATGGGAAGAGTTTTCAGAAGACAAACTGGATCTGGAATATGCACGAAAAGTATTGGATGAAGATCACTACGGACTGGAGAAGGTTAAAAAACGAATTGTTGAATACCTGGCCGTATTGAAACTCAAACAGGACATGAAAGCTCCTATACTGTGTTTCTACGGGCCTCCGGGCGTTGGAAAGACTAGTTTAGGAAAATCGATTGCAAGAGCTTTAAATCGTGAATTTGAACGCTTCAGCCTTGGTGGAATCCGAGATGAAGCCGAAGTTCGAGGACACCGTCGAACCTATATTGGTGCTTTACCGGGTCGTATCATTCGATCTATGAAGAAAGCCGGAAAAGGCAACCCGGTTATCATGCTGGATGAAATTGATAAAGTAGGTGCCGACTACAGAGGCGACCCCACTTCTGCCCTGCTCGAGGTTCTTGACCCCGAACAAAACGATACGTTCACCGATAATTACCTTGAGCTCGAGTATGACTTGTCGAAAGTGATGTTCATCGCTACGGCAAACTCTTTGGATACCATTCCTGCTCCGCTGAAAGACCGTATGGAGATCATCAACATAAGTGGTTATACGCTGGAAGAGAAAACTCAAATTGCCAAGAAGTATCTGATACCCAAGCAGATTGAGGAAAATGGACTAAAAGAAGAGCAGATCTCTTTCACCGATGATTCCATTGAACGGCTTATTGATCAATACACCCGGGAATCAGGTGTGCGTAACCTTGAACGACAAATAGCCGGATGCTGCCGTGGGGTAGCCGCTAAGATTGCCTCAGGTGAAATCGACGAGTTTGACGTGAAAGCTGATGACGTAGAAGAATTTCTCGGTAAGCGTAAGTTCTTCAGCGATGCAGCCGAGCGGACCACCGTTCCCGGCGTAGCTACAGGAATGGCGTGGACGCCTTACGGTGGCGACATTCTCTTCATTGAGGCCAGCGTGAGTAAAGGCTCCGGTAAACTGAATATTACCGGTCAGCTTGGAGATGTGATGAAGGAATCGGCTATGCTTGCTGTTTCTTATCTGAAAGCACACTCTGACAAGTTTGGCATCCCTGAGGAAGCTTTCAAATACTGGGATTTGCATGTACACGTCCCCGCTGGAGCAGTTCCTAAAGACGGACCTTCGGCCGGTGTTTCCCTGATGTCGGCCATTGCCTCCATCTTCACACAACGTAAAGTAAAAGGCACCATCGCCCTTACCGGTGAGATTACGCTTCGGGGACTTGTGCTGCCTGTAGGTGGAATCAAAGAGAAAGTATTGGCGGCTAAGCGGGCCGGAATCAAAAAAGTACTGCTTCCAAAGAAGAACGAAAAAGATGTAGCTGAGATTGAAGAAGACGTACTTGGCAATCTGGAAGTAGAATACCTTGAACGTATGGATCCTCTGCTTGATATCATCCTTGAAGATGAACCGGTGCAAGACGCTTCCGATTTCTTTAAAGTAAGTGAAGCTCACAAAGCTTCTGTTTCCGGTAAAAATGGAAAAATGCCACAAAAAGATGTGGAAGTGGTAAGTCGCGATGATGAAGACTAATCATTTTTGACATCATCCATGTATTTAAAAGAGCGGGTTTTGCCCGCTCTTTTTTTATTTGCTTAGATTTATAACCTTTAAGATAAATCAAGTAGAATGTAGTGATTCATTTATGGAGAGTTTGCCTGCTTTTTTTAGTCTCCTTGCTTTCGATTCAATGTTCAATGGCTTGTAGCTGTCTTTCTTCCGGAGTAACCGACCGGTATATGACCGAAGACTTTATTGGAGTAGTAGAAATAACTTCGATTGAAGAAACAGAAAAATTCAAAAATCAAAGGCTATACAAAGCTCATCTAAGTTCAATCGAAACATATAAAGGTGTATTCCCTGATTCGATATTAGTTTCGGGGACACCCGAAGTAAGCTTTGATGGTCAATGTGAAGTTGCAGTGAGGCTAGGTCAAAAGTGGTTGTTATATCTTCAGAAGGGAGAAAACGGAAATTACATACTCAGTTGGTGTGCCAATCCCATTCCTATCTCCTTGACAAACGGCAAAAAAGCTCCGCGGGCAGATGTTGCCCAAAATCAGATAGAAAAACTGATTTACTTAAAAGAAAATTTTCCAAATCTTCACAGTGAGTTTAGAATCTATTATGACATGGAGATTTATACTGAATTCTTCGTGAATTACAATAACCTGAATTTAGATACTGAATCTGCTTTCTATATGCTCACCTTCAATAAGAAAGTGGAAGTTGAATCTGTTGATATAGTTAAGGGATTTGGAAATAAAGTCGATCGGCAGATCATTCAATTTTTTAAAACAGATAGCTTGTGGCATGGAGGGAGTTTTTATAACCCGGAATACTCCATCCCTCATAAAACCAAATACCTTGTTAACATGAATTATAATAAAGAGTTGAATAGAGTAGGCTTCTAAACTATTGTTCTACATTATACAATCAACCCCATCCAGGGCCATGTGAATAAGCAGCCCTAAGCCGGCAATTTGAATTCTGCGATTCCACTTCTCTCCTTTTTCCGTAAGATTTCCGGGCTTTAAATAAAAAGGGATCGTAAACATCAAAATATACACAGCTATCGCCCAAGTGGCGTGCAGGGGATGAAAACCGATCGAGCACCGATTCGGATCATACACAGGTTCAGCTAACAGGTGATCCATATCTACAACCATCGTCGCTATCAGAATAATGAAAGTCGATTTCCAGTCTTTGCGGTAGAATACCCTCGCAATAATAAGCGGCACAATGAAATGAAGAAGTATGTGTAACATCTGTAGTTAAGTCTATACTGAAAAGATAGCGAAGATAATGGATCTTCGTCTTTCAATAATTCCATATTGTTAATCCCCTTTCCTTCCTTATTTTTGTCGCATGCAAAAAGGACGAGTCATACAATCTACAGGCAGCTGGTATCATGTGGATACCGGAGATGAAATCATAGAATCACGCCTCCCCGGCCGCTTTCGGCTGAGTGAGAAAGAAGTTACCAACCCTATTGCTGTTGGCGACTGGGTGGAGTTTGAACTCAATGATGACGGATCCGGAAATATTGAAAAGATTCATGAACGGGATAATTACATCACCCGTCAGGCTACGCATGGCAAAAAAGGGGAACAGATCCTGGTAGCCAATCTGGATCAGGCCTGTGTGGTTCAATCCATAAAAAAACCTAAGGTGAAGGAAGGATTTATCGATCGGTTTTTAGTTACCTGTGAGGCGTATGAGGTAAAGCCTGTTATCATTCTGAATAAAATTGACCTGGCCAGAAGCGGCGGGCTGGAATTTGCTGAAGAACTCTCAGAATTATACACCGGGCTGGGTTATACTTTTTTAATCACAAGCACAGAAGACCCCGATTCCCTGCAAAAGCTGAAAGAACTTCTGAAAGACAAAACCTCGGCTTTCATCGGCCCCTCAGGAGTAGGAAAAACAAGTCTGGTGAATGCCATTGATCCCTCTTATGACCTGAAGGTGAAAGAAGTATCCGACTTTTCAAACAAAGGGAAACACACCACAACCTATGCTCAGCTGATCCCCCTCAGTTTTGGCGGATACCTGGCAGATACACCCGGAATACGTGAATTCGGGCTTGTCAATATTGAACCATGGGAATTATCTCTTTTTTTTCCTGAAATGCTGGAACCAAGGCAGGAATGTCAGTTTAGTAATTGCACGCACGCTCATGAACCGAAATGTGGTATAGCCCGGGCATTTGAGAATGGTGAAATAGCTGCCAGCCGGTACAATTCGTACCTGAACATGCTTGATTCCCTGTAAAAAGTATATTTTCCGAAGCCAAAATACAGGTATTCCCTCTCTGCAAAATTATATAGATATTAGGACATAACACTCAACAAATATCAGGAGTACGAATGTTTAACAAATTTAAAAAAATAACAAAAGGCTTATGCGCCTTATCCGTCATAAGCCTCGCTACAGTCGGGACTGTACAAGCACAACTCGGGGATGCAGGAGCTATTCTAAGAGCAGGTGCTGACGATGCAAACACCTTAATGGAAAGCTATCTGGCACCTTACACCAAAGGGTTTGGAGCCGGATTGAATACCGGGTGGTTTAATACCGCAAAAGCTCACCCAACCCTTGGCTTTGACATAAGCCTGAATGTATCGGCTGCCGTTATCCCGGGTTCTGATCAGATTTTTGATGTCAGCCAGCTTGCCCTTCAACAGCTGGAAGTAGTTTCTGGTGGTTCTGAGACACCTACCGTAGCGGGCGATAAAAGCACCAATACTGAGGTTGGAATTTTTGCCACGAATCCACAAAATGGAAACAGAGAAGAAGTTGCACGCTTTGGGCTTCCGGGCGGTTCCGGTTTCCCATATGCACCAGCTCCAATGATTCAGGCAAGCCTTGGTATTGTTAAAGACACCGACATAACGCTTCGATATATACCTGAATTCACTGCACCCGTGGTTGATGCTGGTGTTGGGTTATTCGGAGTTGGAGTAAAGCATGGTATTAATCAGTGGTTGCCCGGCGGGAAATTATTACCGGTCGACCTGTCTGTTCAGATCGGGTACAACAAGTTTAATGCGAATGCCAACTTCAATGTAAACCCGGAAGAAGGATCTGACATTTACAACCCGTACAACGCATCTCAGTGGGATGGTCAGGGAATTGACTTAGAGACAACTGCCACCACGTATAATGCTATTGTAGGTAAAACTGTGCCATTTATTTCAGTGTATGGAGGAATCGGTTTCGAAACTTCGAAAACTTCTCTACAAACCCCGGGAGCCTACCCTGTTACCTCTTTCAACCCGAACTACGATCCTAACTCAAACGATCCGGAAACACGGGAAAAAAGAATTGAATCGGTGGAAAGTCCTATTGACCTTGAGATAAAAGACAACAACTCTATGAGAGCTTTTGCCGGTTTGAGATTCAGCCTCGCTGTGTTCAGGATTTCTGCCAGCTACACTATTTCAAACTACTCTACCTTTAATGTGGGAGTTGGATTTGGTTTGAGATAAGCTTGAATCAGTATTTCTTATTAAACAAAAAAGGCGCTCATCTGAGCGCCTTTTTTTTAACTAATTTGTCTAAGATCAGGCAAGCTGATGATCGGCAAGCAACGGATTCTCTACCTTTTCATCCAACTCAATGAGACCATCTCTGAGACGCACAATACGACGGGCATGATCAGCTATCTCTTGTTCGTGGGTTACCACAATAATGGTATTTCCCTGGCGGTACAGCTCTTCAAAGAGCAACATAATCTCTTCCCCTGTTTTCGTGTCCAGGTTACCCGTAGGCTCATCGGCCAGTAAAATAGATGGACGGTTAACCAATGCACGGGCGATTGCCACACGCTGTCTTTGTCCACCGGAGAGCTCGTTTGGCTTATGATCAATACGGTCACCAAGCCCGACTTTAGTCAATACTTCAGTAGCACGTTCTTTACGGTCTGCAGACTTCATACCTGCATAAATCAATGGAAGCTCGGCATTTGCCAGACAAGAAGTACGTGGCAGCAAGTTGAAGGTTTGAAATACGAACCCTATTTCGCGGTTGCGCACTTCCGCCAGTTCAGCATCATCCATATTTGATACATTACTACCATTGAGAATATAATCTCCGGTAGTTGGAGTATCCAAACAACCGATCATATTCATCAGGGTCGATTTACCTGAACCGGAAGGTCCCATAATGGCTATGTACTCATTTTCCTCTACATCAAAAGTTACACCGGCCAGGGCGTGAACTTCTGTGTTCCCCATCTGATACACTTTGGTTAAATCGGTAATTTCAATAACTGCTTTTTTCGACATATTGCTTATCCGTGCTAATTATTTAATTAATTGAATGTAGCTGCCTTGTTATTAACGATTACATTATCGCCATCCTTAAGCAGATTCGAAAGCGTTCGATAGCTCCCAATCACAATTTCTTCACCTGCTTCCAATCCTGAAAGAACCTGAATATGTGTATTATCACTGATACCGGTCTCCACTTCTTTCCTGACGGCTTTACCGTCTACTATAACAAATACAACTTTTCGAATGTCTTCTTCCTTAATAACCAGATCATCTTCATCCTGAGAACTTGCCAGCATTATTTCAGCTGAATCGGCCTCTGTTTTTTTAGCTTTTTCATCCTTTGCAAAATCACGAACGGTAACTGACTGAATAGGCACTGATACTACATTCGTAGCCGTTTGAGTTTCAATATCTACCGTGGCCGACATACCCGGTCGGAATTTTGGCACAAACATCTCTTCCGGGTCTTCTGAAGCTTCGTTACGAACCAGTTTCTCGGGGCTGCTATCCAAATTATGCGGAGTAACGATTCGCACCTTCACCTGATAATTGGTCACCTGCTCGTTGGTTCCGCTTCCTGTAATCTGTGCAGAATTTGCGATCTCAGTCACCACACCATTAAACTGTCGTTCAGGATATGCATCCACTTCAATTCGGGTGGTATCGGCAAAATCTACATTAACAATATCGTTTTCATTTACTTCAACGAGAACTTCCATACGGTCGAGCAGGGAAACACGCATCATCTCGGTTCCGGCCATTTGAGCATTACCCAATACACGTTCGCCTTCTTCCACCGCTAATCCGGTTACGGTACCATCCTGGGGTGCCCGAATTACGGTCTGCTCCAGTTCTTCATTAGCCTGTCTTAACTGGGCTTCAGCACTCTGAATTTGATATTCTGCTGCTTTCAGACTAGCCTTTTGAGATTCCCACTCCGATTTGGACTGAATGTAATCCATCTCAGAAATAAGATCTTTCTCGTATAATTTCTGGTCTCTTTGATAAGCGGCTTCTGCCCTGATCAAGGATGCTTTTGTTTGCTCTAAGCGAGCTTTTTGAGTAAGTAACGCCGCATTCAAATTATCGATCTGAGCTTGATAAATATCCGGTTTAATGCGTACCAGTAAATCACCTTCACGTACAAAATCTCCTTCTTTCACGGCCAGCTCGATAATCTCTCCCGACACATCCGGGCGAATAATTACCTCGATTTCCGGCTGCACTTTACCTGAAGCGGAAACCAACTGTGTGATGGTTTTCAGCTTGGCTGTTGCTGTTTCTACTTCTTTTCCGGTTTCTGAATTACCTATAACTCCGGTGAACCGCAGCGTTAATCCCAGAGCAATTATTACCCCGAGAACTCCACCGATCCACATCAATAATTTTGATGTTGAAGATTTTTTCTTAGCCATTTTCCCTATCCTATCCCTTACTTATTAAATCTGTTTATTTTTAAAATTCTACGTTGTCGCCACTCAGCTTACCGAGGTAATAGTCCAGTAACTTCTCCTGGAAAATCAAATTATACATTGCCTGAGTGTAATTCGACTGCGCTTCCACATAACTGGCCTGAGCCTGACTCAACTCGATGAGCGTACTTGAGCCTACATTGTACCGCTCTTGCTGGGTTTCAAATGCTCTCTCACTGGCTCGTCTGGATTTTTCAGAAGCTTCCAGCTGCTTAACGTACGAGGTGTAGTCGTTATACGCCTGCGTTACTTCCTGAATTACCTGAAGCTTTGAATTATCGAACGAAAGCTCCGCATTCTTCAGCTGTACTTTTGAAGCTTGAATGTTGTACATGCGGTTCCAATTCTGGAAAATCGGAATATTAACCGATAAACCTAACGAACGGTTAATCTGTTGATCAAAAAACTGGTCACTAAAGCTCACACTACCCTGTCCCGGTAAAGAATACTGGTCACTATAACGGGAAGACATCGATGCACTTGCTGATACAGATGGATATAAACTACCCTGAGCCATTTGTAGCTGATATTCAAGAGTTTTAATATCAGCAATTTCACTTTTTAAATCTGACCGGTTCAGGATTGCCTGATCAATCAGCTCACTAAGACTGAACTCTTGCCCTATACTTTGCTGGGCTTCCATTTCTGTCTCAGGCACAACAAAATCGTAGTTACCAAGCGGGTCAATCTGAAGCTGACGAACCAAAACAAGTTTACTGAACTTCAGGCTGTTTTCCTGCTGGGTCACAGCTAATTCATCACTGGCTACCTGCGCTTCCTGATTATATAAATCGACGGTGGGACGAGATCCAACTTCCACTTGCGCCCTAACCTGTTCCAGCTGTTGCATAGAGTTTTCAAGATTCTCCTGGGCGATTTCCAGAAGCTGAAGATCCAGTAAAACCTGAAGATATCTCGAAGCCGTATTAAAAATCACTTGTTCCTTAGCCCTCTGCAGACTTTCTTCCGAAGAAATCTTTGACTGCTGGCTTGCTCGAAGTGAAAGTATATTATTGAACCCATCAAAAATCGTGACATCAGCTCCAATTCGCCCGCTAATTGATTGAGAGGTAACATCAACAAATGGATTTAAGCCGGGTTCACTTAAGCGATCGGCAATAAACTGTTGACCGGTCGACCTGCCCCCGCTAAGGCTTGAATTAACAGACGGCGCAAAGTCAGCATATTCACTTCTTATGCTTTCATTGGCCAGATCAAGATTATTCTCAGCCTGCTTTAATTGGTAATTATTATCCAGGGCAATTTGAATCGCTTCCTGAAGTGAGATGGTGCGTGCTTCCTGTGCTAAAATTGGTGCTGTAAAAAAAAGAAGGGCAAGTAGCGTAGATGAAAGAAATCGTTTCATGATTATTATTTCGTTTTTTGTATTACGGGTTCGTACACGAGATTGGACGAAAATAGTTACAGTATAGTTGCCCTATTTTCGAATTTTATATCCTTTTACAGAGAAGAGCTAAATAGTTGTAAAATCAATCCTCAGCTTCGCTCCCTTTTTCCTTGAGGGCAGCAACTTTATTGTCAATATAATCGAGTACCAGGCTGAGACCTTTTTTAGCAAGCATTCGCTTTATCTCTTTTGAAATAGCGGAATCAGATTGACTCCGGCTTCCATACGTTTTAGATGACGACGAGGAAGAATTCTTTCGGTTTGAACCGAGTAAAAATCCAACCACAACCGAAGCTCCTACAATAGGAAGCGGGTACTTTTTAATCAGGTTTCTGGGTGCTATACTGGTGGATACTCCCTCTTTAACCTCATCTATAGATTTATCCAGCCCATTTTGGATATTGGCTAATTCTTGCTCAAGCTCTTTTTTCTTCTTCTCAAGGTCTGATAACTTTTCTTTAGCCATTTTTCTCAGTTTTATTTATTTCGTTTTCTTTGAGTGCAAGCTGTTTTTGGTCTTGCTGCTGTTGAGGTAGCGTATCCAGGAACTCAGCAAGTATCTGTTGCTGGATTTTACGGGCTATAGACTTGGGTTTTGCCACCACAAAAATTAACCCGATCAAAATGAATGGAGAAGCAACAATGGCATAGCCGGCCCATTCTTTTTCAAGAAGATCACCTAAATAAATAGCAAGGGCCGTTAACCCGAACACCAATCCCAGGCCTAATACAGCATAGCCGAATAACTGTTGAATAGACTGCCCGATCAGGTAACTTACTTTATCGCCAACATTCAACACACTCAGCTCAATGCGAGTCTCTACATAATGTTTGAGCTCGCGGGTAATCTGCTTTATTCTGCTTCCTACATCTTCCATGAGAATTTAATCGTCTGAATTAAATATTTTTGCAGCAATAAAACCGACGGCAAAACCTACAGCGATAGAAGCGAGTGGGTTCTTTCGGATGGTGTTCTCTGATCGTTCTTTGAGTTCTTCGAGTCGAACCTGTAATTCTTCGTCTTCGAGAATTTCACGACCACGGCCAATAGCACTATCCAGCCGTTCGTTTAAGTTTTGGATGATTTCTTCGTTCATAATGCCCTGTGTTTTCTTTCAATATAAGAAATTGCATTGGATGCATAAATCATTCCATTGCAAAAAGTTATTCGTAGCGTAAACTTTCTATGGGATCAAGTTTAGCTGCTTTAAAAGCAGGATACACTCCAAAGATCAGTCCCACAATTAACATCCCGAAAAAGCCACCGGCTACCGACCAAATCGGAATAACCGCTTCCGTCTCAATCCACACGGCCATCAGGTTTCCAACCCCGATTCCGATAATCATACCTATGATACCTCCTATCTGACAGATGAAAATTGCCTCCATCAAAAACTGGCTAACAATGGCTTTGCGGGTTGCACCAACGGCCTTTCTGACCCCGATTTCACGAGTTCGTTCCGAAACAGATACCAGCATAATATTCATTACCCCAATTCCGGCCCCCAATAAAGTGATGAACCCGATAGCAAATCCTCCCATGTATAATGCACCGGTAAATGCATCGAATGTACCGGACAAAGATTCATTGGTTTCAATTTCAAAATCATTGTTTTCACCTGGACTCACTTTTCGGATCACTCTCATAATTCCGGTTACCTCTTCAACCGTTTCTTCAATGAATGAAATCTCAGGTGCCCTAACCTGAACGGAAATATTACGGCTTCTCCCGCCATACACGTTCAGTGCCGTTGTATAGGGTATCAGCACAAAATTATCGAAAGATTGTCCGAAAATTTGCCCTTTCGCTTCCAGTATCCCGATGACCTGATATTGGCGCCCGTCAAAACGGATTGTTTTACCAAGCGGATATTCGTTTTTGAACAAATCGTTCTGAACATCCTTGCCGATTATCGCAAAATTTCTGCCGTATTGTATGTCATCGCCGGTAAAGTTTCTGCCATCTTCCAGCTCGTACGCATTATTGGTCAGGAAATTCGTATTACTTCCCCTCACCATTACATTGGGTTCAGTCTCTTCATCCTGAAAGGAGATTTTGGTGGCTGAAAAAGTCTCATAGGGACTCATTCCCTCCCCAATCTCCATTCTTTCTTCCAGAGTAAGAGCTTCTTCAAAACCGATATTTTTCCGGTTTCTCACGTTTTTATCCAGTTCTCCCATTTGAACGGCAGGAGTTTTCTGAATGGTAATCACGTCACTGCCCATTATACTCATGGTGTTCTTAAAGTAATTGTCTAATACGGCAACAGCTGTGGTGGAGACGATAACTGAAAACACCCCAATCACCAATGCCAATAGTGTAAGAAACGAACGAAGTTTATTCGCCTTCAGTGAATCTAATGCCTGTTTGGTTGTCTCTTTAATATGCATACTTACTCAAACCTCAATGATTCAATAGGATCAGATTTAGCAGCGCGGTAAGCCGGAATGAACCCGAAAATCACTCCTACCATGGTACAAATACTGAAGGCCAATATTACCACACTCACATTCATCACGGCTACAAAGGCCTGATTAATTAATACCGTCAACCCTCCGGCCAGAGCTACTCCAATAATTCCGCCCAGCATACAAATAGCGATGGCCTCTAAAAGAAACTGTGTCAAAATTTCCCAGGCTTTAGCACCTACCGCTTTTCTGATTCCAATTTCTTTTGTCCGCTCTCTAACCGACACGAACATGATATTCATTACTCCAATACCTCCGATTAGCAGGGAAAGTCCACTCAGGATAAAGCCCACCGTATAGATTCCCGCCTTCATCCCTTCCAGCTGCTGTTTGAAGGCTTCGGGTTTGTTGAGGGCGAAGTCGTTATCTTCGGTGGCGTCCAGTTGCCGTATTCTTCGCATGATACCTTCCAGTTCGTATTCACCTTCCTTAAAAGCCTCCTGGTTTGGAAACTGAACCCCAATCTGAAGTCCATACCGTAAGCCGTAAATTTGCCCATAGGCTGATACAGGAATAATAATTCGGTTGTCGGTGTCCTCAAGTCCAAGGAATTTCCCTTGTTTCTCTAATACCCCAACAATAGTGAATTTTTGTCCTCCCACCCGAATTTGTTTGCCAAGTGGAGTTTCAAATTCAAACAACGACTCCATCAATGTGTTTCCAATTACCGCTACCTTTGAACCTGATCGCACTTCCTGGTCAACAAACATTCGACCCTGAGAAATATTCAACCCCTGTATTTCCAGATAATTTGCTGTTGTTCCGCTCAGGCCCACTCCTTCTGCACTTTTCTCCTGATATCTAACTGAGGTCCCCCGGTTTGCTGATGCAGTCACATTCTGTGCATAACGGCTGTAATCTCTGATTTTCTCTACATAATCAAGTTGCATTTCCTGCCGGTTTCGGTATTCCCACCATTTATACTCACCGCCCATTCCCCATGGCCACTTTTCTACATACACTACATTCTGCCCCATCATGGCCATGCTTTTCTCAAAGGAGATATCCATCCCGGTGGTAACTGCATCCACAATAGTTACCATTGTTATCCCGATAATGATACAAAGAGCCGTAAGTGTGGAGCGGATTTTATTAATTTTGAGTGCCCGAAGAGCAATCCGAAATCCTTCTAAAAAACTGTTTACTATTCTCATGAAATTATTTGGGGTGAAAAGACGGCTCTGTTACGCAAATGAATTTTATTCGTTACACCTTTTTTAAAATAAAAGTTCAATTTTTACTCTCATTGAAACCCTAATTATTTCTTACTTTCTCTAAAAAATTGTTCTTATGAAGTTAGACGTTCTTGTTTTTGCCTCCCACCCTGATGATGCCGAATTAGGCTGTGGGGGGACTATCGCCTCACTTACTTCTTCCGGGAAAAAAGTCGGGATTATTGATCTGACCAGGGGTGAAATGGGGACCCGCGGAACAGAACAAACACGCGCTGAGGAAGTTAAGAAAGCCAGTGAAATATTGTCTGTTTCATATCGTAAAAGCCTGGATCTGGGTGATTCACTGTTGCCAAACACAAGAGAGAACCAGCTTAAGATTATTGAGCAGGTTCGGTTAACTCAGCCTCATATTTGTTTGGTTGGTGCTCCATTCGACCGGCATCCGGATCACCCCAAAGGTACAAATCTGGTGATAGATGCTCTTTTCTACTCCGGGCTGAAAAAGCTTACTACCACTGATGAAAACGGAAGTGAGCAATCTACCTGGCGACCTTCCCACATTCTCCATTATATGCAAGACCGCCCCATGGAGCCTGATTTTATTTATGACATCTCTGAGCATTGGGAAACCAAACGAAAAGCCATACTGGCATACAATACTCAGTTTAATGTGAGTGACCCCGGCGATGAGCCTTCCACCTACATATCCACAGAAAATTATTTTAAACAGCTGGAAGGTCGCGCACGATATTTCGGACATCTTGCTGGTTTTACCTTCGGAGAGGCTTTCAAATATTACCTGTCACCGACACCCCTGAAAAATTTCAATAGCTTTTTCGAAACTTCACCAAAACGGTAATTAACTTTTAGTTCGGTTCAATACTTACAAACCGCTCTATATTTCGGGACATTTCAATCCGGGTTATCAGAGATTGAACGATTTTTTTGTAAAGCTCTTTGCCCATAATTTTGTCTTCAATTCCTGCATCTATGTTTGGGTTGTCGTTCACTTCAATTACATACACTTTATCACCCACCATTTTCAGGTCAACGCCATAGAGACCATCTCCCATTAATGAAGCTGATTTTGTGGCAATCTTCAGTACTTTGGGAGGAACTTCTTCAATAGGAATTGTTAATGATTCACCGGTTTGATCTTTTTTTGATCCTTTCCAGTTATATATTTGCCAGTGTCCCTTTGCCATAAAATATTTACATACAAATAGTGGCTGATTATCCAATACCCCTACCCTCCAGTCAAAGTCTGATGGAAGGAACTCCTGAGCAATCACCAAATCAGAAGACTTAAATAGTCGCTGTAGTGATTCGTGCATTTCTTGTACATCCTTTACTTTGGTAACACCTAAAGAAAAGGCACTGTCGGGCTGCTTTAGAATCATTGGATATTTCAGGTCAGATAAATCCTTCTCTTTAACCATGCCCTTATAAAACACGAGCGTTTTCGGAGTAGGAATGTTGCTCATCTTCAGCCGTTCATGTAAATAGATTTTATTGGAGCAGCGAAGTATAGACCAAGGATCATCAATTACTGCTAATCCTTCTGCATATGCTTTACGGGCAAACTGGTACGTGTAGTTATTCACGTTTGTGGTTTCACGAATAAACAAAGCATCAAACTCGGGCAACCGGTTGATATCATCTTTTGTTATTAACTCGGTATAAATATCGAGTTCATCAGCAGCCTCTGTGAGTTTACGAAGTGCTCTTTTATCTGACGGCGGATTTTTTTCACCCGGGTTGGTAAGTAGGGCTAAGTGGTATTTGAAGGTCTTCAGTTTGGTTCGGTGAAAGCGCTTGGTTTCAAAATACCGTCTGGCAAAATCCGGTATATGAACTTGTTCTTCAGATGGTACTTTATTCATACTTAGCGGTACAATACGTTGTATACCCCATCGGTCTGCTTTTATGAACCGGACCTGAATTATCGGTGATTCGAATAGCTGATAAAGCTTCTGTCCCAGTAATTTATAGCTGACATTTATGGTTTGGCCAAAATATATATTCAGGGTAAATCTCTCCTCTTTGCATTTTTCCAACGCTTTCTGAATAATTTCGTCAATATCTTCAGCAATAGAGCGAATCACTCCCATATCCCGAAAATCCCGTATGGTTGTCACATTAGGAATAGCCCGGTGAGCCCGAGCAGAAGCCAACAGGGACACATAATACCCAAAGCTCTGATATTTATAAGAATTACACAGGTTGAAAATCCGTAGTGGACGGTCCGAAAAGCGATCATGATTAGCAGTGTATTCTTTTGAAGAAACCACTTCTACATTCGGAATTTCAAGCGTCCATCTTTTAGGATTGTCGACTACAATTACATTTGATATTCGGGACTTCCATGCTGGTTGAGGAAGCTCCCAAACCATTCTCAAAGCATCTTTACCATCTTCATAATAATCCTTTAGGAGTTCGGTAGATTCAAAGCCTGCCTTTTTATACCAATCGATAAGTTTCCGGTCGTCAGCATATGCTTCGAGCGATATCCGTTCGGCGCCTTTCCCAATAGCTACCTCTCTTGCGTGGTTTAGTAAAGCATATCCAATACCCTCCCCGTGATAATCCGGATCTACAACAATGGAGAAAATTCGAATGGTCTTCTTATAGATATACAGAATCAGGCTTCCCACCGCCACGCTCTGTTCACCCATGATTTTTTCTGCAATCCATACTTGTTGAAAGCTGCTTTTAAGGCTTAAATCGAGCGTACGTTTTGAACTTCGTTGAAAATAAGGGAAAGCTTTTTGTTCAAGCTTTAGTAAAAGATCGAAGTCTCGTAAGCCTGATCTTCTGATAGATATATCCATCGGATAAGCGGTTAGTTATACTCTAAGTTACGCTATTTTTTGATGGATAAAATATCCCCGAAAAATAATTTTTAGCCCCTCAATTCCTCCTCTGCAAAACACTCCTGAATCTCGTTCAGCAGAAATTTGTGCACCTTTGCATTACCCGCAATTATTCTCTTCCCGAATAGCCATTCATCTCCTCCTCTCCAGTCGGTTATCAAACCACCGGCTTCTTTTATAATGAGCACTCCGGCCGCAACATCCCAGGGACTAAGCCCATATTCATAAAACCCCTCAAATCGTCCACAGGCCACATTGCATAAATCCCAGGCCGCTGATCCCGGCCGGCGTACTCCGTGGGTTTTCTCCATCATGCGTTTGAATAGCTTCAGGTAGTTATCCACCAGGTTCAGGTTGTTATACGGAAACCCGGTTCCAATTAATGAAGATGAAGGATCTTCATTTTGTGAAATCCAGATGCGTTCCCCGTTCAGGTAAGCTCCTCCGCCTTCGATTGCAGTAAACAATTCATCATTTGCCACTTCGTACACCAAGCCTGCTTTCGGTTCTTTATTCTCCCATAAGGCAATGGAAACACAGTACACAGGAAAGGAATGAGCAAAATTAGTGGTTCCGTCGATAGGATCAATAATCCAGATACGTCCCTCCGGGATAGATACCTTCGCCTGCGACTCCTCGGCCAGAATATGGTCATCGGGAAAAGCTGCTTCAATCACCTCTATGATTCTCTTTTCAGAATTTACATCGGCATCCGTCACCAAATCGTTTTTACCTTTTAGTTTTACATCAAACGATGTTTTACCCGCATAGTCTCTGATAATAGATGCGGCTTCTTCTGCGGCCTGCGTGGCAACTTCCAGCTCTTTAGAATAATTCAATTTCTGCCCTTCGGTTTTGGTTTGATCAATAAAGTTCAAAGATAGAGATTAAAAAGCGGGATTTCCTTGCTCATCGCCTTTAATATCAACCAAATTTTGTGGATATTTGGAGCCAATTTCTTACCTAAATCAAAGATTTGATGATCATCCCCATTGCAAGCGATCATGCCGGTTATCCTGCCAAGGAAACGGTGAAAAAAATACTGGAAGAGATGGGACACACTCCCGTTGATTACGGAACTCATTCCGAAGATTCCGTCGATTATCCCGACTTTGCCGTGAAGGTATCTGAAGTGATTAATAACGGCGAACATGAGCAGGGAATCCTGGTTTGCGGTAGCGGACAGGGCGTATGTATGACCGCCAATAAGTATCCCAAAATTAGAGCCGGATTAGTTTATTCGGCTAAAGCTGCGGAAATGACAAGGCTTCACAACAACGCTAATATAATGTGCCTGCCCGGCCGGGAACTGAGTGAATCTGAGATCAGGGAAATTATAGAAGCCTGGTTTGCCACTGATTTTGAAGGCGGCCGACACGAGCGACGCGTAAATAAAATCGAATCACTAACCCAAAAGTAACTGCCGCCGATGAAATCTCTTCAAGAGCAAGATGCCCAAATTTTTGACCTACTCGAAAAAGAAACCGACCGTCAAAACTATAACCTCGAATTAATTGCCTCCGAGAATTTCGCCTCCAAAGCTACCATTTCGGCTATGGGCAGCGTGCTGACCAATAAATACGCGGAAGGCTATCCCGGTAAACGATATTACGGTGGTTGTGAAGTGGTGGATGATGTGGAAGACATTGCCCGCAACCGAGCCAAAAAACTCTTTGGAGCTGATTGGGTGAATGTACAGCCTCATTCCGGGGCAACAGCAAACGCGGCTGTTTACCTGGCTTGTATGAAGCCCGGTGAGACTTTGCTGGGCTTTGACCTTTCCCATGGCGGACACCTAACCCACGGTTCGCCGGTAAACTTTTCGGGCATAAACTACAATGCTGAGTTTTATGGAGTGAACAAAGAAACCGGTCGCCTGGATATGAACATCATCCGCGAAAGAGCACTGGAAGTTAAACCCACTATGATTTCCATTGGAGCCTCGGCATATCCAAGAGATTATGATTATGAAGCTTTCCGAAGCATTGCTGATGAAGTGGGTGCTTTACTTTGGATGGATATGGCACACACTGCAGGATTGATTGCAACGGGCAATCTTAAAGATCCTCTTCCCCATGCGCATGTGGTTACAACAACCACTCACAAGACTCTCCGTGGTCCAAGAGGCGGAATGATTTTGGTTGGGAAAGATGGCGAGAATACCATCGGGGTAACAGCAGCCAAGTCTGGGCGAACAAAAAACTGGGGTGAGGTGTTTGACTCGGCTGTTTTCCCAGGCACTCAGGGTGGTCCGCTAATGCACGTAATCGCCGCTAAAGCGGTATCTTTTGGTGAAGCATTGCAAGATGACTTTAAGAAATATCAAACACAGACCCAGAAGAATGCAAAAGCCATGGCAGCTAAGTTCATGGAGATGGGCTATAACCTGGTCAGTGAAGGAACCGATAATCACCTGATTCTGATCGATCTCCGAAACAAAGGGCTGAATGGTAAAATTGCGGAAGATGCCCTGGGCAAAGCAGCTATCACGGTAAATAAAAATATGGTTCCTTTTGATACAGAAAGTCCATTTGTGACTTCCGGAATTCGGATTGGCTCTCCCGCAATGACAACCCGTGGCCTGAGTGAAGCTGAATTTGAGCAAATCGCCGTGCTGATTGACCGTGTGTTACAAAAACCGGAAGATGAGGAAACGCATAAAAAAGTAGAACAGGAAGTGCGTGACCTTTGCGATCGTTTCCCGCTCTATGATTTTGTAACCGCATAAGGCAGGAATCAAATTGGAAGAACGCCAAATCATGCAAGGTGAGCCGCCCAAGGCCCAGAAACCAGCCGACCGTACCGGTACTATGTCCTTCCTCGATCACCTGGAAGAGCTCCGCTGGCGGATCATCAAAGGACTGATCGGAGTTTTGGTGGGGGTGGCCATTGCTTTTGTATTCTCAGATTTCTTCGTGGAGAAAGTAATGCTGGGCCCCACCCGTGCCGACTTCTTCATGTATGATGTGCTTCGTGTAGATGCGGTCAACTTTGAGCTTCAGAGTCGGCGTTTACCGGGGCAGTTCTTCACTTTTTGGGGCACCCTTTTTGTGATGGGATTTGTGATCGGGTCTCCCATATTTATTTACCAGATATGGGCTTTTGTGGAGCCGGCACTGGAATCCAGGGAAAAGAAGAAAACCTTCTTCAGCACGTTCTTTATCACGTTTTTCTTTCTGCTGGGTGTGGCCTTCGGGTACCTGATCCTGGTTCCCTTTGCCCTGCAGTTTTTTGCCCAGTTTCAGATCTCGGATATCATTCGCAACGACTTTGACATCAACGAGTATTTCAGCTCCGTTTCGATGTGGGTGGTTGCCTGTGGTATCATTTTCCAGATTCCTGTGGTGAGTTACTCACTGTCCAAAATCGGATTACTAACCCCGGATTTACTCAGAAAATACCGCCGGCACTCCATTGTGTTTGCCTTGGTGATATCTGCAATGCTGACCCCACCCGACCCCATTTCTCAGATCCTAATCGCGCTGCCGCTAACCGTTCTTTACGAAATGTCTATCTGGATTAGCCGCTATGCCATGAGAAAAAGAAAGAAGGAATTAGAAGAAGCCATAACCGGAGTTTCAGAATCAGATTCATCCCATTGATTAATCTGCCATCTCATATGGTTTTAAGCCAGCGAAGCTTTATCTTTGACCAAAATAAATTGAAGGCATAATAGTTAAACAGCTATCTAACCAAACTAAGAGAATAATATCATCTCAATGAATACCACCCGCTTGAAAAGCTCCATTTTAGTAACCCTCTTTGTTTCATTACTCATCGTTTCCTGCGATACATCTAACGACCCCTTTCAAAATGACTATTCAGATGTACCCGAACCTTTTTCCATTGAGAATCCGGTAAGTGTAGATACGACTGAATCCGGCCTCATTATCTACGTGATTGAGGAAGGCTCCGGAGATCTTGAAGTGATTCCCCGCGACCAGATTTCATTTTACTATACCAAGCGATACAAAGATGATCTGGACCGGATTATTGGGAGTTCTTATGCTAACGGTGTAACATTCCCGCATTCAGGTCCTGTAACGCCGACAAGTACTCGCAGCGTAATCAGCGAGAGCCAGTTCAGAGAAGGTGTAATAGGCATGGTTGAAGGTGAAAAGAGAGTACTGGTACTCACCCCTCCAATATTTGGTTACTTAGGAAATTCCTATACGTATACCAATGATACACTCTGGATAGACATCGAGTTGGATAGTATCACCCTTTAAGTTCTGTATTCCCTTTTTACTTTGGGGTGAATAGTAGTCGTAATTTCATAGGGAATGGTGCCGGCAATGCGAGCCCATTCTTTGGCCGAGAGTTCTCTGTTTCTGAGAATCACCACAGGTTCTCCTTGTTCAAAATAGTCATTCCTGAGAAAAACGGTCATATAATCCATACTAATGGTACCTACCTGTTGGTATAATTGTCCGGCTATTTCCACCTGTATCTTCCCGCTCAATATTCTGAAGATTCCATCTGCATACCCTACCGGAATGGTACCCAGCCAACCGTCTTCTGGCGCCTTCCACCGGCTTCCATAACCAACCGCACCCCCTTTGTTGATCTTCTTTACCTGAACCAAATGAGAAACCCATTCTAATGCCGGTTCCAGTTTCTCTATTTCAGTTTCTCCCGGTGCATACCCATATAAACAAACCCCGGGGCGGACGGCATCAAAATACGTTCCATGATCACCAAAAAAGAAAATAGCTCCGCTGTTACAGGTGTGAGTCATTAAGTGTTCGGGAAACAGCGTGCGGATGGACTTAAATGTTTCCAGCTGTTGAAGCACCCTTTCATGTCCAGGATCATCTGAGTTGGCAAAATGCGTATAGATTCCGGTGAAGTTCAGTTTGTCAAATTCCTTCATTTTCTCACTGGCTGCAGTGGCATGTTCGGGCAGCATCCCAAGCCGAAACATACCGGTATCAAAATGAAGATGACAATGCGTTCCGTCCTCAAGACGCTCAAAAACGGACAAGTCTGAGATGCTCGCCGTTATATCAAACTTTCTGTATAAATGCTCACTTCCCAAAGGTGGAATTTCAAACACAAGAATGGGTATATCGATACCTGCTTCTCTGAGCTCAATGGCTTCCGCTAGTTTTGCTACACAAAAATAATCAACCTGACCTTCCAGGTGGCGAGCAACAGGAACAGCTCCATGTCCATAGGCATCGTCTTTAACCACCGCCATTTTTTTAACGTCTTTACCTACCTGATCCGAGACCACACTTAAATTGTGGGCAATGCGGGAAAGATCTACGTACAGAATTGATGACAATGAATTACCTCAGCTAACTAAATGAAAAGAATTTCTTTTTGTTGTTTTTAAGGATGACTTGTGCCGCGTTATGTCCGGCTGCGCCAAACACTCCGCCTCCCGGATGGCAGGAAGCACTGGCCAAATATAAATTTTTGATGGGAGTTTCGTACTGACTCATTTCAGGAATCGGGCGAAACATAAACATCTGGTCAAAACTCATCTCCACGTGCATTACGTTTCCTTTCAAAAGGCCATGTTTACGTTCAATATCCAACGGAGACTGTATGTACCAGTCAATCAGTTTGTCCTTCATATTCGGAGCGTAGCCGGTAACCATATCATAAATTTTTTGAGCTTCCCGCTCCCGGATATCATCCCAGACCATTCCGTTTGCCAGTTCGTAGGGGTGCCATTGTGCCCACGCAAACAGGGTATGTTTTCCATCTTTAGCCACATCCGGATCAATTTTGGAGAAGGTCATACATAACACGGCGGGCTTCTCCGGTGGCAGTTTCTTGGTGTAGTCGCCAATGGCGTTATTCATGTACTGAACCGAAGGCGCCAACAGCTGAATCCCATTGTGGATATGAGGATCACCGGGAGCAGCAGAATATTCCGGCAGTTCTTCCACCGCACATCGTATGACCATCCCGAATCCATTGCCTACATTAATATCTCCCACTTTCTTAAACATGGAATCGTCTAAGTGCTCTCGCCCAACCATATTCATCATGGTTGTTTGAACATGGGCGTTGGAGACGATGGTATCGGCCCTGAACTCTTCCCCATTTTCTGTTCTGACTCCAATCGCTTTGCCGTTTTCAATCAGGATTTTTTGGATGGGATGATCGGCCTTCACCTCACCGCCATGGGCTTCAATCATATTCTTCATAGCCTGTGTAAGCATTCCGCTTCCACCTCTTGGGTGCTTGGCTCCGCTTTCATGCAACATAGACTGCCAGCCGGCAAAATCGCCGGTTGCAGAGTGATCAGGCAGCGGGCCGGACTGTGCCGCGAACCACAGAATAGCCGCTTTCATATACGGGCTATCGAAGGCATCATCCACCACTTTTCCATAACTGGACAGAATTTTTTGGAGTCCGGCTGCCTGTTCGCCTTTTCGGAACATAGCCCCATCTTTAATCTGGGCTTTAGCCATGGTTCCAATAATATCTCCTGCCGAGGGTTTGGTCATAAAAGCTTTCAGTACGCCTTTATTTATTTTTCCCCAGAACTTGATGAATTCTTTATAATTCTCAACATCTTCGGGCGCTACTTTGGAAATAGACTCCAGCGTCCGTTCCACATCTTTCCAGAAGTGAATCACCCCTTTTCCGGTTGGAACGGGGTACGACATGATCGGATCCATATCGATGTATTCGAGGCCATATTTTGTCAGTTCTAAGTCTTCCAGGATTCCCGTTTGGTGAATCATAATATGAACGGAAGAACCGACATCCATTCTAAAACCATTCGGGTTCTCCGGGGATTGAAACATAGTCTCGGTTCTCACCGCTCCTCCTATAGTTGAGTCGCGCTCAAGAACTAAAACTTCATAACCGTTTTTTGCAAGATAGCAAGCCGTAACAAGGCCATTATGCCCCGATCCAATGATGATAGCGTCATATTTTTTCATAGAAGACAAAGATAAAATGAATTGCTTGAAAGCAAAGAATTTTTAAGTTACACAAACTGATTAATCATTTTATTAATTCACTGTTTATGAAAGTAGGCCGGTTTGAAATTGAACAGCTCAGCGAAGGGATATTTGAAGTCTTTGATGATGGTATTTTCCAAAAGATAAATTCCGCTGATATTACAGCTCGTCAACAAAAACCGGGTATCAAAAAGCAATCGGCAGCAATTGGGATAAACCCCATTTTGATCAGAGATGGGAAGCACAATGTTTTATTAGACACCGGGTTGGGTTGGGGACTGGATCACAAAAGCTCCTACACCGATACCTCCAACCTGCTAACCAACCTGGATATCTTTGGCCTCGCTCCGTCCGACATTACCCATGTGGTGCTTAGTCACTTACACTTCGACCATGCAGCAGGTTCTACCTATGTGGACCATAATACCTCCACACAGCCTACCATGAGCTATTCCAATTACTTTATCCAAAAGAAAGAATGGTACTACGCCCTGGAACAGGTTGGCAAAAAGAAACAGATTTCCGGAGCCGGTTACGAGCTGGATGAATTTTATAAGCTCGCTGCAGAAGATAAGCTGGTGATGATCACCGATACCTATTTTGAACTGCTGCCGGGTATTGAACTCATCAGAACCGGTGGGCATACCCCCGGTCACCAAATCGTAAAAATTCAGGATTCCGGAGAAACAGCTTATTATTTGGGTGATTTAGTTCCCTCCGAACATCACCTGAATCACTATGCCATGCGACAGATGGATGTAGACCCCATTCAATCCAAGAAAGCAAAAACCCTTATTCTTCGACAAGCATTAAGAGAACAATCGCTGCTGTTGTTCTACCACTCGGTACATGCCAAAGCCGGCATGTTAGACCAGGATAAGGACAAGAAGTTTATTCTGAGAGAGATTAACGGGTAATTTTTTCTAGGAATCAGATTCAGTAACTACCTAATATTGCAGGTAAACAATTACTTATTCATCGAAATCAGAAACTCTTCGTTGTTCTTGGTGCCTTTGATTTTCTCGAGCAGGAAGTCCATCGCTTCAAACGGACTCATATTGGTGAGATAGCGGCGTAAAAGCACCACCTTTTCGCGTTCTGCATCCGAAACCAGCAGTTCTTCACGCCGGGTTCCGCTTCGGAAAATATCGATGGCAGGATATAAACGACGATCCGAAATTCGGCGGTCGAGGTAAATTTCCATATTACCTGTCCCCTTAAATTCTTCGAATATCACGTCATCCATACGGGAACCGGTATCGATAAGGGCGGTAGCCAGAATAGTAAGCGAACCACCATTTTCGATGTTTCGGGCGGAACTGAATAACTGTCGCGGTGCCTTCAGGGCTTCAGAATCAACTCCACCGGTCATGGTTCGACCTTTGCTGGAAGCGGTGATGTTGTAAGCTCGTGCCAGACGGGTGATGGAATCCATCAATAAAAGCACATCATGACCACTTTCAACCAGTCTCTTGGCTTTTTCAAATACGATCTCAGCCAATCCGACATGGTTTTCGGGGCGCTCGTCGAAGGTAGAAGCCACAACTTCTGCTCCTTTCACGGTACGCTCCATTTCGGTCACTTCTTCCGGACGCTCATCAATCAATACAATTAAAATCTTGGTATCAGGATGATTGGCCGAAACAGCATTTGCAATATTTCGGAGTATGGTGGTCTTACCGGTTTTTGGTTGCGCAACGATCAAACCACGCTGACCTTTTCCAACCGGAGCAAATAAATCGATAAGTCTTGTTGAATGGTTCTGCGGATCAAACTCCAGGCGGTAACGCTGATCGGGATGAACCGGAAGCAATTCTTCAAAATCCTGGCGGTTGTCCATGTCATGAGGAATCCGGCCGTTCACTCCTTCGATGCGAAGCAGTGCAAAATACCGCTCCCCTACCTTGGGCGGACGAATGACCCCAATCACCACATCTCCCTGCTTCAGTCTGAATCTCTTAATTTGTGAAGGAGAAACATAGATATCGTCCGGACTGGCTTTATAATTATAGTTCACCGAGCGCAGAAACCCATAACCATCAGGCAGAATTTCAAGTGTTCCTTCATTAAACAGATAAGGGCCTAAATCCGGCTCCAATTCCTTAATACGCTCTTCGAGAGAGGTTGCATCCGACTCCGGCAACTTGTTGTGCTCGTGCCCTTTTCGGCGCTTCTTATTTTTATGCTGATGCTTTTTCTTAGAGGTATTATCGTCTTTCTTATCCTCTTTTTTATATGAAACGATATGAGACTGACCTCCGTAGTTCTTCATTTCCGAATCTTTCTCGGCAGAGTCGTTCTTTTGGCGATCATCTTTTTGATCAGAAGCCTTGTTATCAGATGAATTTTGATCCTTGGCTTCTTCTCGTATTCGTTCAATAAGCTGAACTTTACGAATTCCGGTTACCCGTTTAATTCCAATTGACTTGGCTAATGTTTGTAATTCGTGAAGCTTTTTCCCCTCTAAGGATTCCAACTCCCCGGCCGAGATTCCGGCGGTTTCATTATCTGACATAAAATGTGGCTGTTATAAATATATGATTCTTACTGAATTTTGGGGTGAACATCGGGCTGCCCTATTCCGGCAGCATTAAAGGATATTCAATCAGGTAAGGATAAAACGCGGTGTGAATTTATGATACGTTTGTTGTCCACCGCTTGACGATGGGATAAAAGTAAAAACTTCCCATAAAAATTACTAACTCAGTCTTTAATTCATTTAAAATAATTTCTTTGGTGTTTTCAGAGATTAATTCTGCATCTATAAACTGACTGATATTCTCAAACTTAGCCGCCCTTTCCCCATCCTGTTCGATGAAATATGCTTTTTTAAATCCCCGTAAATGGTCGAAAAAATCCGGTGTTAGCTTATCCTTCATCCCGGAAAAAACCAATACCGTTTCTGCTTTTGGTTTCATCTGCTCCACTGCAGCGAGTGATGATTTCAGAGCCTGAGCATTGTGAGATCCACTGAAATACCATTCAAACCCGCGATTCAGCTTCTCAAAACGACCGGGAGCCCCTGTAAAAGATTCGATTGAACGTAAAAGCTGTTCCTTCTCGACTTTAAATTTAGTGTTCAGGATATCAGCTACCACCCAAACAATCGCCACATTCCACTTATTTACAGACTCTTTAAATATTGTCTTAAGCTGAATCGAAGGTGCATGCAACAAAACAACACCATTGCTCCATTCAGGTCGTAAACTTTCGATTTTATATACCTGAGCATCCTCTTTGTGAGCGACTTTACTAATTTCGTTTAACGGACCTCCTGGAATATTACCCAGCACTACCGGTTTGTTCTTCTTAATGATGCCAGCCTTTTCCCGTGCTATCTCCTCAATCGTATCCCCCAACACATTTTGATGGTCCAAACCAATGCTGGTAATTAACGATACTTCCGGGATAATGATGTTGGTTGAATCCAGCCTTCCACCCAGTCCGGCCTCAATAATCGCCAGCTCTACCTCTTCTTTTGCAAAAAACCAAAAAGCCAATGCTGTGCTGATTTCGAAATAGCTGAGCTGGATTTCCTGGAGTAACTCTGCAGATTCCTTAAAGAACTCAAGCAGCTGAGCGTCTGTAATTTCTTCCCCAATCACTCTCACACGTTCGTTGTATCGCAGAAGGTGAGGCGAGGTAAACAAACCTGTTTTGAATCCCGCATCCGCGTATACTTTCTCAAGTAAATAAGCGGTCGTCCCCTTTCCATTGGTTCCGGCTATATGAATGCTAGGGTAGCTATCCTGAGGGTTTCCCAAACGCTCACAGAATTGCCGGATGTTATCGAGTGAGAAGTTTGCAGCCGAAGTACCCGACTTTTGAAACATGGGAATGGAATCGAGATAATCCCATACATCCTCAATGCTATTAAATGGTTTCATTGCTGAAACTCCTTCACCTTCATTTGATCAAAGCCTGCTTTAATCTTCATCACCAACGGGTGATTTACTTCAAACCGGATTTCATCCAGTGAAAGAACTTCGGCTATCTCCATCAGAGAATTCGTGCAGAAAACGGCTTCAGCTTGCCGGATATCTGAAAGAAGGTATTCTGATTCTTCGAATTCAAGTCCAAGTGAGCGAATCACATCAAGAACCAACAACCGGGTTACACCAGGGAGTAAATCACATTTCGTGGATGGAGTGTATACCTTGTCCTCTTTTATCCAAAAGATGTTAGCTGAAGTTGTTTCGCTGACTTTATCATCCACGGTAAACATCAGTGCATCATCGCAGGAGCGTTTTGCAGCCTCCTGAGCAGCTTTGATATAGTTTAGCCCATTGCTGAGCTTATGTTTTCGTTCAAGAGCCTCTGAAGGGATGCAGCGCGTTTGAGCTATTGACAGTTTTAAATCTTTTCGTTCAGTCTGTTGCTTCGACGCCTGAATCATCCACTGAGCATTTTTTGAGCTTGGAGTATATCCTCTCCCCCCATTTCTCCAGCATTGAATTCGAATCATAGCTTCAGCATGCTTAAGCTGATTTTGCTTCAATAACTTTTCAACCTGTTCCTTTAATTCTTTAGAAGAAAACGGAGCCTGTATATTCAAATAATCGAGACCAGCTGATAATCGGTCAATATGATCATTCCACCCCAAAAATTTACCGGAATAGCTTCTGAGCGTCTCAAAGCAACCGTCGCCATACATCAATCCCCGGTTCAGTGGAGAAATGGCTGCAGCTGATTCCGGAATCAGTTCACCATTCAAAATCATATATACTGATTTACTCATCTATGTACACTTTTAGAGAATCGTACCCTACTCCTTTTTCATACCCGATTTGAGAAGTGACAATATTACTTTCTGCATCGAACAAAATGTAGCTCGGAAAACCGGGCACTTTGAGGTGGTTAAACAGATGCGTGCCATCCAGGTAGGTAAAACCTGGGTATTCAGGTACTTCCGGTAACGATTCTTCCGCATCTTTTACCAAGCCGGCAAGCACAATCAACGAATCATTTTCCAGGGTATATTTCTGTATCTCATCCAGCATGGATGTTGACTTTTCGGACCAGCTGGCCCAAAACACCAATAAGGTTGAATTCCCCTGCTGCTCTGCAATGGAGGTAGAGTCGGAAGAATTTAAAACCCGCAAAGGCATGGTTTTCAGTGAATCGGAGGTGGCAATATTTTCGTTAAATCGTGTCCGTTGCTTTCGTTCAAAATTGAAGGAAGAAAATACAATGACCAGCATCGTAATGACGGCCACTCCGATCATAAATGGAACAAATTGTTTTTGCTCTAAGCGCATACTTTTTGAGGAAAGATAGAGAAGATTATACTTCTAATTCACTGCTTATACGGAGAAATTAAATCAAGAGGATTTCCCTTTAAATCATGGTATATATGGAAGTCAAAGTCTAAGGTGAAAATCTGTGCATTATTTGAATCTTCTACTAAAGATAGAATACTAATATCACCCAAAGAGGCGTCATTGTCACTATATTTAAGCACCTGCTTATGGATATAATCCATGTTCTTTGGATATGCTTCTTCAACACTGATAAATTCTTCTTCAATTGTTCGAAAAAGTCCCTCTATTCCATTCGGAACTCTTCTAAGAATGTGAAAAGCTTCTGAAATTATAATGGAGGTCGTGACAAGGTTTTCTTCAATTCTGCTAATTTTCTCAGAGGCCCATAAGTGATGCTGGTCCCGCCTATTTAAAATTGCTACGATCGGCCCCGCATCAATGAAGACTGTCTTTGCCAAAATCTTCCATGTATTTAGGATTAGTGGATAAATCTCTTGGCCCGTCTTTAATAATTCCAACAAGGTGTTGCATTCTATCTAATAAAGAACCCGGTTTGGCCTCAATTTCATATTCCATGACTTCTTCATTCACCAAATTCATTACCACTTCTTTTTGGGATAGCCCCTTCTTTTCTGCAAGCAGTTTAATCTTGGCTTTCTCTTCCGGCGTTAACTTCATTCCAAACCAGACAATATCTTTTTTGTCTTTTGCACTCATCACGGTCTTATTATTCCAATGTTGCAACCAATCTACTATAAAGTTGCAACAGAGTCCACCAATTTTTTCAAGAACGGCTTTTCAATACAGCTATGAACTAATTGGCACCTGCTTTTTCGTCCACATCATCAACAAAATACATCGTGGCAGCAGCTATGATCATAACAATCCCACCAAGAACCAAAGCATAAACGGCCTCACCTCCGAAGTACGTACGAGTGACAAAGCCCAATATGGTGGCGGCCAAAAGCTGAGGTAGTACAATAAAGAAGTTAAAGATTCCCATATACAGGCCCATTTTTTGGGCGGGAAGTGAACCCGCCAGAATCGCATAAGGCATCGCTAATATCGAAGCCCATGCTACCCCCACTCCGATCATGGAAATGATGAGCATCATAGGGTCAGAGATAAAGTAAATCAGTATCAATCCGATTCCACCAAGTACGAGAGATAAAGCATGTACCCATTTACGACTCAATAGTTTAGCCAAAGGAGCTAATGCGAAAGCTACAATAGCAGCAACACCATTATAGACCCCGAACATTACACCCACCCAGTCGGCGCCTTCATTGTAAAGCATGGAGGTTGTATCACTTGTCCCATAGATGTGAGCCGTAACTCCGGATGTGGTATAAATCCACATGGCAAATAAAGCGAACCACGAGAAGAACTGAACCACAGCCAGCTGCTTCATGGTTTTGGGCATGTGGATGAAATCATGCATTACAACGACCAGTCCGTGTTGGGTTTTACCGCCTTTCTGAAGCAGTCCGGCTACCAATGAAACCAGACCCGCAGCAATCAAACCACCGGTGGCCACATACACTTCTTTCTCAAGTTCGTATGCAAAAGTGAGATACGTAGTGATTGCCCCAAAAACGGCAAAAATGATCCCCAGATTAATTTTATTTTGCCCCTTCCCGGCTTCAATAGGCACTTCACGAAGTACCGACTCATCTACAATTTCTTCTTTCTCAGCTTCCTCAAATCGCTCGAGTTCTTCCGGAGTATATTCTTTGGTTCGAAATACAGTCCAGGCTACAGCACTTATAAAAGCTACCGCTCCAAGGTAAAACGACCATTTTACAGATGGTGGAATAATCCCCTCCGGGGCTGTGTTTGCCACACCGAACCAGTTAGTCAATATCCACGGAAGTGCAGAAGCCACCACGGCTCCGGTTCCTATAAAGAAACTCTGCATGGCAAAACCTTTTGTCCGCTGCTCTGACGGGAGCATATCTCCCACAAACGCCCTGAACGGTTCCATAGATACATTAATGGAAGCATCCATGATCCAAAGCATACCGGCGGCAACCCAGAGTACGGGCGAGTTGGGCATAATCACCAAAGCAATGGATGCAGCAATGGCACCGAATAAAAAATAGGGTCTCCGCCGGCCAAGGCGGGTCCATGTTCGGTCACTGAAATAGCCAATAATCGGCTGAACCACCAACCCGGTAAGCGGAGCTGCTATCCACAAAATTGGGATATCGTCCACACTGGCCCCCAGTGTTTCAAAAATACGGCTTACGTTTGCATTCTGAAGGGCAAAGCCAAATTGAATCCCCAAAAAGCCAAAGCTCATATTCCATATTTCCCAAAAGCTGAGGCGAGGTCGTGTGGTTGGTTTTTCCATGCTTCCTGTATGATTAATTATTTAACAAAAATAACCCATTGATTGGGACCGAAACTGATCTCTTCCGAGGTAACCATTAAACTTGTGGAGTTATAGGTGGTGTACGATTCGTCAACACCAACGTCCTGCAGAGGCACGCTTTGGCGATCTCCGCTGAAATTCATTACCACAACAACTTCACTATCATCTTTCTGGCGTTTGTAGGCTAACACTCCTTCTGACCCCTCAGGAATCTGAATAAACTCCAGATCTCCTCCAAAATCTCCGTTCCACAAAGCGGGAGTATCTCGTTTCAGGCCCACCAGTGTGGTGTAGAAATCCTGGTACTCATACTCCTTCCATTCGATCGGGTCTTTCTCAAAGAACTCAAGCTGCTTGTCCAATCCGGATTCCTGTCCGTTATAAATCAAGGGCATCCCATCGATGGTAGCCGAAAGAACAGCGAAGTTCTCGAAATTATCCCCATACATACCCGGGTCTGTGCCATTCCATGAATTTTCATCGTGATTGGAGGTAAAATACATCCGGTAGACAGAGGATGGATAGTTGGCTTCCGTTACCTGCATCAGGCTATCCAGATGCTGAAAGGTTTGGTGGCCTTTCGCAATTTCACGTATGGTATGTGCATACTGCCATGCATAATTCATATGAAATGCTTCTTTCACCAATTCCGGCTCCCCATCTTCGGCAAGCATAAATACCGGTTTTATCGTATTCAGTGAGTCAATCGCTTCTTTCCAGAAATCAGTGGGAACCATGCCGGCCACATCACACCGGTAACCGTCTATATCAAATTCACGCACCCAGTATTCGAGGGCGTCAATCATGGCAGCCCGCATTTCTTCGTTTTCATAGTCGAGCTGAATTACATCACTCCAGTCAGTACCTCGTGGAGGCATAAAATTTCCTTCCTCATTCAGTTCGTACCAATCCGGGTTTTCGGTCCAGGGATTATCCCATGCGGTATGATTAGCTACCCAATCTATAATCACCTTAAAACCCAACTGATGCGCTTCATCCACAAAGCGGGCAAAGTCAGCTTTGGTACCAAAGTTCGGGTTCACGTCTTTATAATCCTGAACTGAATAGTAGCTGCCGAGTGGCCCCTTTCTATTCTTCTCCCCGATGGGATGAATAGGCATCAGCCATAAGATACGGACGCCCATCTCTCTGATTCTTGGTAAGTCTTTTCTGACCGCTTCGATGGTCCCTTCTTCCGAATACTGGCGGACATTAATTTCGTAAATACTGGAATTTTTACTCCATTCCAGCTGCTCGACAGAACTTACCGGGGTGTTTTCCGATTTTTGTGCAGGCTTATTACATCCTCCTGCAATCACACTTAGTGCAATGAATACCGGTAGTAGGTTGGTTAAGAATTTCTTCATGAACATTTTTCTTAAAGAGTTAATATTTCAAAACTGTTTGACGGCAGGTTAACTTTGAGAACTCCGTCTTCCACACTAAACTCATTGCCGAATTGGGCTTCCAGATTTGAGTAGTCAAATTCGTCCCGGAGAAGTACTTCTACTTCCTGTTGCCGATCCGATTTATTGAACACGGCAATTACCTGTTCCTCGAAATAGGCTCTGGAATAAGCTAATGTATGATCGGTGACGGTATGGAACCGGAAATCGCCATAGGTAAGCGTCATTTCGGTATTGCGAAGCTCGGTCAATTTGCTGTATACGCTGCGATTTTTGAGTTCCGGTGAGCTAAGCTCTTCATCCTCAAATTCCATCCAGCGGCGGTTATCCGGGTCGTTGGCTCCGGGCTGGCCGTATTCATCACCCTGATAGGTTACCGGAATTCCCGGAATGGTTTGGTTGAATGCGTGAAACATACTCAACCGGTCGTAAGCAAAAGCCTGAGGATCTTCAATTTCGCGGGTCCAGCCGGCCAGTTTTCCGTCTTCGCTCCAGCTTACTTCCCCACTGGTTAAGGTGATAAACCGGGTTTTGTCGTGATTTCCTGAGATATATCCCATCAGGTTGTGGTAACCGTAATAGTTAAAACTTTCCTGTAGCTGGGTTTGCAAGCCGTTGAACGAATTACTCTGCCCGAAGGTGTTTAAGCCGGCATCGTACAGGCTGAAATCGAACTGAGCGTCCAGCATTCCGGAATTGATGTAACTGGCGATGAGCTCGCGGCTGCCATAGGTTTCCCCAATCTGGAAAACCTGCTTGCCTGTGGGGATGGTTACCGAGTCTTTAATTTTGCGGGTCAGCGTTCGCCAGAATTCCAGCTGAATGTGTTTGGTGGCATCATGGCGGAAACCGTCCAGTTCATATTCTTTCACCCAATAAAGAGCCGAATCGGTCATTGTTTCTATAACTTCCTCCCGGGAAAAGTCGAGCGTAGGCATAAAAGTGTCGAACCAGGTGGTGAGTCTCTGCTCGTCCCAAAGTTCGGTATTCAACCGCCCGTCAGGCAGATAAAGTTCGGTGGCCCAATCCGGATTTCGCTGATATACAGGGTGAAGTTCATGCACGTGATTGGCTACATAATCCAGGATCACATTCATGCCGTTTTCATGAGCTACTTCCAGCAGTTCCCGGAACTCCTCTTCGGTTCCAAACCGGTCATCCAGTTTGGAGGATGACACCGGCCAGTATCCGTGATATCCCGAAAATGTGGTAGTCACTCCTCCTTTATCCCACAGTCCATAAGCGTCCTCAGGATTCTGGGTTATTGGTGATAGCCAAAGTGTATTAATCCCAATATCTTCAAAATATCCGCTTTGAATGGTTTGAATGATTCCTGCAAAATCGCCACCATAATAATTGGCTTTGGGATGAATTTGAGGATCATCCACTTTACGGGTATTGGCCGGATTTCCGTCTTTGAAACGATCAATCAACACGAAGTACATATTCCAGTTGTGATTATCGTGCCGGGTTAGATCACCGGAATCCCGAATGACCCTTCCATAGTTCAAAGGGATCAGTACATCGTTGGATAGTTGACCGTTTTCATAGGTCCAGGCCCGGATATGTGAACGCTCTATGCTTTGGGCGTTAGCGGGAATCTCAAAACTGAGGATGTTATCTTTAAAACGAGTTTCCAACTGATAATTTTCCCAAAATACGATGGTGTTTTCGGTAGCCGAAGTCTTCAAATACAAAACGGGCTCAGAATGATCGTAGGTTTCCACCATCGGTTTTTCGGCATCCACATCACCTACGGTTAAAACAGAATTGGTCCCTCCCATCCCGTTGCTTACCGTATTGGGATTAGCAGGATCGGGTGTCTCTTTCCCATCCAGCATCAGGATATATTGGTAAACTCCTTCATTCACCAGCATGGTGGTATGCCAAACATCCCCTTCTTTTGTAAAAGGAGCTGCTGCCGGATTCCAGTTATTCATTTCACCCTTTAGCTGAACCGTTTCATACTGTTCCCCTTTCGGGTCGAAGGAGATGGTAACTTCCTGCTTATTCGACCTTTTTAGGAGGATATCATATCCATAGCCATCCAACCAAAAAGTCATAACGCCAAGGGGATTGTCTAACGAACCTGATAAAACCACCTCTTCTCTGTCCTGAGACAAAGCTGCGGACAGTGAAGCCGGCACAACAACAGAATCGATGAGTGAGGGAGAAATAAAGTAATCGGCTGTTATGATGGTGGTTTTATCAAATTCGAGACTGACAGGCGAAGCCAGTCCAATTATCTGTGATTCTTTGGGAGCATCTATATAAGAAGAACACCCAGTAAGAACCAGCACTAGTACAGTAATTGTGGATCTAATAGTCTTTTTCAACACGTGTTTAATTTTAAATTTTGAATGTTAAGTTTTGATTTATGAAATAATTCAAAACTTAACATTCCCAATTTCCTACTTAATGAGCATCATCTTTCTGCTAAAAACCTGCTGATTCGCCTGTAAACGGTAGATATAAGTACCGCTGCTTAAATTCCCTGCATTGAAACTGACGGAGTACGATCCGGCTGCTTTCCGTTCGTTAACCAGATCCTTTACTTTTCTTCCCAGTACATCAAACACCTGCAGCCTGACCTGTCCTGCACTGGCTACATCAAATGAAATAATGGTATTTGGGTTGAATGGATTAGGGTAATTTTGTCTCAGTTGGAAGGAATCCGGAATGTTTGGGTCCGGTTTCGTTTCTGCTGAAGTCAATATTCCGTCTTCGGGCGTTTCAAACTGGCGGGTGGTATAAATCCTGAATTCTCCTGGAGCAAGCGTAAACGTCATGTTTGGGTCTCCCACTGTGATGGAGGTCCCTTCAAAAAAATTGTGCCACTCACCCGATGCCGGGAATGTAACTTCAGCATCAGCTTCAGTAACGCTAAAGTTTCCTACTACCAGTGCATCAGAATCTTCGTGCTCTAACACATATGATTTTACAGCCTCACTGAGGGTATAAGAGGCTGACTCAGGATTGGTAAAAACCGGACTGCTTTTTCTGAGGTTGATCAACGAGCTCCATGTCTTATACACTTTCAACCGCTCGTTATCATCATAATAATTCCACCGAATGGGCTTCTCACTCACTCGACCGGGATCACTGGCTTTACAGTCCCCGTTCGAGCTTCCACCCGGCTTCAGGCACTCGTCCTCTCCCCAGCCATAACCGAGCTCCCCGAATTGCCATATCATTTTTGGTCCTGGGAGTGGAAAGAAAAAAGCACCAACCATTTTTTGGCGGGCAAGTGCTGTACCTAATTCTCTTATTTGATAAGAGCCCGGGTTCTCTGAGCACTCATCTTCAAAGCCATTTTCAGAGTTATCAGGTAGATAATTTGTGCAAGAACCATATTTCTTCTTTTTCAACATCAGCCACTGCTCATCATGGCTTTCCATATATCCAACTACATGCCGTTCCTGAAAACTGGTTCTTGATTCGGCTACAACACCAACGAGATTGGATTTTCCATTTTCATTATATCCCATAGAAGCTTCACTGTAGGCATGATTCATATTCCCCCAAAGCATCACTCCTTTGCCTTCATGAACCCGGTAATTGGCCCATTCTTTTTCTTCGTTTTCCGTGCCAAGGTGCTCAAAAATAACGATGAAGTCAGGGTCTGCGGCCCATTGGTAGTCCGAATATTTTTTCAACAGATCAACGCGATCTTGCTGATACGCACTGGTGCATGAACCATTGCTTTCGGTGCAATTCTGGGTAAAACCCTTGGTTAAATCCCACCGAAAACCATCAATTTTATACTCATTAATCCAGTGCTCGATCATCCGTTTTGTGTAATACTGCGTTGCGGAATACGAGTGATCAAAATCATTAAATACATTGAAAGCATGCCGCGGTTGTGAGTTGAAATAATACTCATCGTCGTTTCCATAAAGCTGATACAGCGGATTCGCTCCGGTAGCATGGTTCATCACCACGTCCAGAATGACTGCCATTCCCCTTTTATGGGCCTCATCCACAAACTTTTTAAAAGCTTCGGGAGTACCGTAAAATTTATCGAGGGCCAGGTGATGGTTGGGATTATATCCCCAGCTCAGATTCCCGTCAAACTCGCTCACCGGCATCAGCTCAATGGCATTCACGCCCAAATTTTCGAGATAATCTAGCGTATCGGTTAACGTTTGGAAGTTCTTGGAATTCAGGAAATCACGGATCAGTAATTCATAAATGACCAGTTCCGTTTTTTCCGGTCGCTCATAATCCGTTGCCTCCCATTGATATTCATCCTTGCCCGGCTGTAATACCGTTACCCATCCCTGGGTTTTTTCTGAAGGATAAGTCAACAAATTCGGAAAGGTAGACTCCGGTATATATGGATCGTTAAATGGATCGAGCACCAATTCAGAATAAGGATCGGAAATCCGCAGTTCGCCGTCAACCAGGTATTGCATGCCGTACTGCTCTCCGGGTGTGAGTCCGGTAATTTCAATCCAATGCCAAACACTGTCAGGATTCAGCGAATCTTTTTTCATGAGGTAATTCTCATCCACTTTCCATTCGTTGAAATCTCCCAGTGCAAATACATAATCTTTGCCCGGTGCAAACACGGAAAGCGTAACTGAAGTACCATCCTGACTGTAGGTGATGCCATCCTGAAGTCCCTGAGGTCGGCCGGCTTTTTCAGGACTTACATCCGGTAGGTATGCAAAAGTTACAGAGTCGGTTCGGGTTGCACCCGATTCCGTTACTGCTACCAATTTAACCGTGTTCTCACCAACCGTTAAAGATACTGTGGAGAGATCCGTAATTGAAAATAACTGACGTTCGGTATCATAATTTCCTGCGAAAGTGCCGGCTGTGGTTCCGTTCACAACAAACTCAGAAGCGTTTATATCTATTGGGTCGCTATCGGTGGAAGCAACAGTCGCCCAGATTTCATCTTCCTCCCCCACAATTTGGTTATTGGAGGGCTGAAGCTGAAAAATGAGCGGAGTTGTTACTTCGATGAATGAGTCGTTATTATTGCCGATAGCAATATCGTTAAGCGGATCGGTAAACCACTGCCATTCGGAGCCGCTGGAATTGTACTGTTCGTGAAATTTATAAGCATATCCTGATCTGCCATTGTAGGTTGCTCCACCACCGCCAACCGTTAGGCTGATAGTTTTAAACCAAAACCCATGAGTTTGATCCTCTTCCATCAAAGAACCATCGGTCGTACTTATCCGGCCACTGTTATTGTTTCCCCAGTTATTGAACTCACCGGGTACAAATGCTCTCACGGCGTCATCGTTGGAATAGTAACGAAAGGTGACGTCAATGGTATTCTGTGCTACTGATATACTTTGAGTGCAAACAAAAATGATCAGCAGTAATATTGACTTCAGGTACTTCATGGAGCTTAGGTTAAGCGTCAACTTTCTTCCCGTTTACTTCGGTAGAAGTTCGGGTTATCAATTCGGGGGTATAAATGGTTTGTGAGACCGCCTTGTCCGGTTTATTCATTCGTTCGATGAGGTTTTGGGTGGCAAAAAAGCCCATATCTCTCATGGGCTGACGAATGGTGGACAGCCCCATGTATTCAGCTAATTCAATGTCATCATAGCCGATTATCGGGATTTGCTTGCCTGTGTCTTGCATAGCTTTGAGTGCTCCCACGGCCTGAATATCTGAGGCACAAAAACAGGCTTCCGGCATTGGATCCATAGTCAATATTTTGATCATGGCCTCATATCCGGCCCGTTCGGTAAAACCGTCCCGATACATGGTATCGCCGGTAACTACCAGGTTTTGATCGAAAGGAATCTCGAATTCACCGAGAGCTTTTTTATAACCCACAATCCGATCCCGGATGGGCTTAGATGTCTCCAAAGCGGAAAGCATGGCCACTCGTTGGTAGCCATTTTTAAACAAGCTTTTTGCAGCACGGTAAGCCCCTTGGGCGTTATCAACACTCACTGAATCGAATCCTTCGTAGTGTTCATCCACAAGGGTAATGGGTACATTATATTTTTGGAGCTTGCTCCAGTCTTTATCATCCAGGTGAATGGAAATAAAGAGGTAGCCTTCCGCCCATCTTCGTTTAAGAACATGCTCTACCTGTTCCTGGACATCTTTGTTTGGGGAGATATTAAAGATGCTGAGCTCATAATTTTCTTCACTGAGCTTATCCTGAATCCCTCCCAATACTTCCATGAAGAAATAGTTCGAAATAACCGGCACTACAATCATCACTGTATTACTTTTGCGACTGGCAAGACCTTGTGCAAATGCCTGAGGATGATACCCCATTTCATCTGCCACAGCCAGAACTTTGTTCCTGGCTTTGTCAGATACATTGGCGCTGTTATTGAATACACGGGAAACCGTGGCAATACTAACACCTGCTTTTTTTGCGATATCGTATATAGTTGCTGGCAAATCGAGTGAGTTTATTAGAAAACGCAGGCACCGGTCAAAGTACCTGCGAATAAAAGACTTATTATTGAGTAATCAATCTACTTGATTAACATCATTTTCTTGTTCTGGGTAAATGTACCTGCCTCAATTCGGTAGAGATACATTCCAGAAGCAAGTTTAGACGCATCGAACTGAACGGTATGCTGTCCGGCTGTCATGCGGCCATTTACTAATTGAGCAACTTGCTGTCCAAGAATATTGTAAACCGTCAACGTAACCTGAGTTGCAGATGGCAACGTGAAGTTAATGTTCGTTGTCGGGTTGAAAGGGTTCGGATAGTTCTGGCTTAAGGAGAACTCTTCCGGAGTAGTGGTGATATCTTCGTTTTCGTTAGAAACAACTACATCGTTATCACCTTTACCACCATTACGTACTACAACAGGTCCTTCGGTTGTAGCAAGGATGTACTCGTCATACAGATCATCGTAAACAGAATCTCCTCGAACGAATCCACCAAATACAACTTCTACTTTAGAACCACTGATACGTACATTATGGTCAGCACCAAAGCCGGCTTCGTTATCATATCCGTTGATACCTAATTTAAAGGCACCTACACGGGCATCTCCTGCAACATAAGACTTGGTTAATGTCCACAGAGAGTCTCCGGCAACTTCGTCATTACCCTCTCCGCTGTCATTAAACTTCAGGTCTTCAGCGCCGCCAAGAACAGGTCCCCAGTCTTCCCATCCACCGGCCAACAGAGGTCCGTTTCCGGAAAGGAAGTTAATGGTTGAGTCTTGTCCGCCACCGGCTTGTACATCAGCAGGAAGTGCCGAACTATCTGCCAGGTGGTAGTAAGCAGCACGCAGATCTACTTCAAATACAACATCGGTATCCTCTGAGAATACATCGTTAGGTGTAATTCCATCGAAGTAAGGGATGTTACCATCAGGAGCATTCTGAGCCAGGTAACGGCCTTGGAACAATCCATCTTCAGTAACGGTGATCATTTTGTTGTCGCCACTTTCCCAGGTCACAGACTCATCATCATTCACGATAGTGAACTTGTAAGCATAGGTGCTTGGGATTGGTTTATCGGTGCTGAAGGTTACAGAACCTTCGTAAATACCTTCAGTTTGAGACTCGGTGAGGTTATAAGTACCTGCACTCCAGTCAGCTTCGAAAGCGCCTGTTACAGAAACTGATTCCGTTTCAGGATCGAAATTTCCATTCAGTTCCTGAATAGACATATCTACCTGGAAGAATAACTCAACTTCACCAAACGTAGCGTTGTTTAAGTCATCATAGTCAAACTCAGGCTCTTCAGCTCCAAGAGTAGAATCCATACTTACTGTAAATGTCCGGTTGTCTCCGCGAGATTCATATCCTCCACCTATTCTACCTGAATTCGAGTAGATGTGGTATTTGAATGCGTAATCGCCTTCTGCTAAGGATATAGTTTTAGTGTAAACACCATCTTCATCTGCATCCATAAGAGTATCTGCAGCGGTATCCCAACCATTCATGGATCCGGGAATGGTAACGAAATCGTCTCCGGGTATAAATGCAGCCGAATCAATGATGTCATTCATATCAGCCTGGAAGGTAATGTCATAGTATCCCATAACGTCACTGGCAAATCGAGGTGAAATCTGAGAACCGTTGAAAGTTCCAACTACACCAATAATATCAAATCTTGCCGGAGGAGTTACCCCTATTGCTTCTGTTTGGGCCAGCAATCTAATAGGTACTTCACTGCTATCAGCATTCAGGAATGCATCCACATTGGTTGATCCCGAGGATCCATCAGCAGGCCAATCACCTGGAGTGGTAAGCAGGTCGTTAATTCTAACTAAGGTTCCCTGAATCCCGGCTGTATCTGTTTCAGGTGATGCCGCTTCCACAAATTCCTCGTAAGTGATAACACGTGGTGCAGGAAGCTCATTTCCTGAATTAATTACTGTAATATCTGTAGAAACATCGTCCACTACAATTTCTCTTAATCCATTGAATGTGTCGAGTTCTCCTGTTACTTCTACGCTATCACCGGCACTAATATCTTTGGCGGGGGTTCCGAAATCAAAAATATTTAGTCCCACACCATTGTCCTGAATATAAAAGGATGTTCTGGAATCAGATTCCAAAGCAGGTGTGATAGCAATTCCTCGCACAGTTACTACTGTTCCGTCTGTACTGTCTTTCGCAGCCTCGATGGAAATAACCTGTGCATACACTGATGAAAGTCCTAAAAGGGCCATCAAAAGCGCTGTACTGAATAAGGTTGTAACCTTTTTCATAGTTGCTCCTATGTTTGTTGTTATTGTTTCTGCGTGTGCAGTTTCTTATTAAAAATCAATTTGTAAAGTCCACAGAATAGGATCTTCCAAATACTCATGTGTCATATAGGTGGCTCCGAAGTTTGCCCCTATTCCGTTAAAGTCGTACTTCAGTCCAAACCCGGCTGTAAAACCCTGGTCTTCTATTTGGGAGGAAAACAGGCTTCGGTACCCTCCTCTTAAAAACAACAGGTCGTTAAAGCCATATTCAAGCCCAAGGTCAATACTTTCCGAGTTGTCGCTTGGGTGCTTGGCATCAACAGCCAGCTCTACTTTATGGCTTTCCATATCCAAGGCATCAATGGCCAGCCCTACTTTAAACAGCAGTGGCATAGGCCATGAGTCGGTTCCTAAGTATCCTTCCAGCCGGTCATTATTTCCGTTAATTCCTTTGTCAATGTCAATAGCCTGCCGAAGGTCATCTCCCGACATCTTCATTTCATTTCCGAAGTTGGTCATCGACATCCCGATTCTAAGGTTCCTGAAATTGGTGCGGTAAAATACACCAAGGTCTACCGCAAAGCCGGTGGCCGATTCATTCCATATCTTCTCCTGCACAAACTTGGTATTCGCCCCTATAGAAAACTGATCCGTAATAAATCGTGAATAAGAAACAGCAACTGCCAGGTTAGTCGGGGTAAATACCTCCCCGGTTCCTTCCGGTATCTCTATGGTTCTTACTTCAATTTCACCGTGATCAATCGCACGAACGGAAAGAGCAAAATTACCAAGATTTCCTCCATTTATAACCACTGAAGCATCCTGAATTTGGGAGTCAAGAAACCAGTTCATATTTGAGAATGTCACCGTATTGTTTTCAAGCTGTGCCATTCCTGCCGGGTTCCAGAACATGGAGCTTCCGTCGTCAGCAATTGCTACATAGGCACCGCCCATGGCCGTGGCTTTGGCGCCAGAAGTAATACTTAAAAAAGCGGCGGCTGTAGTTCCAACTTTATCCTGTGCCTGCACATTCGTTGCTAAAACCGCGCTGGTTGCTAACAACAAACAGTACTTGACTGCCTTAACTATGTTCATTGTTTGACCTTTCATCATTTAATTAGTGCAATTTTTCCTGTTTTAGTACCTACGCCCGGAGCTTTCAGGTGATAATAGTAGACTCCATAGGCCACATCCAGATTCTCCCTCGTCCGCAAGTCCCAATCCACATACCCCCGATCGATGGAGGCATCGTGCTGAAGTTCGCGTACCAGTTCCCCGCGAACCGTGAAGATTCGTATTGTTGAACCCTCAGGTACATTCTGGAATTGGATTTTGCGTTCCCCTCGCCCACTTGTGATAGTTGGCGGTAGTTTCCCTTCCCAGCTGGCTGCGCTTACATATGGGTTTGGTACCACTCTAACCTGATCGAGTCTGTCTTTAGCTGACTCATTATCTACGTTAGATGATTTAGTGGTGTATGAATACCTGTCGCTGGAACCAAAAGACTTGTATGTCTTGATTTCATAAATATCACCGGCTTCAGGCAGCTCTCCGGTTGGTACGCGGCCTTGCCCCAGAACCGTTTCATATACAATTCGGAATTCAAACACAGGACTAAGTGAATCACCAAAGCTGTCGTAGATATAAACGAATTCCCGGTCGCCCAATCTCCCGTCCTGATTGCCCTGAGTCTCATCAAAAGCAAATGGTACTTCTTCTCCAGTCACGGTATTGGTTACGGTGAAATTGACATCCACAGCAGGTGTATTTCTGGCACTTGGCCCGGTACCATTCACGGTATCCAACGATGTAGCCACATCCTGGTCAAAGAACTCAATTTCATAGTCATAAGGAGCTTTAAGAGCTGCAAACTGCCAGAATGGACTGTTGCTCAGTGTTCCATCCCGTACCAGTACTTCAATTTTCACAGAATCGTCCTCAGTCCAGCCCGATTCATCCTGATTAATACGGGTTTCATCATTCTGAAAGGCCAGTCTCATTCCATCAAAAATGTTTGATTCTGCATCCGAAAGTGGAATATCCGAAAGTATGATGTCGCCATTATTAATCACTGAATAAGTAGTAGCCGGATAGGTATTTCCCGGGAACCGTACTTCATACTCTGCATTTTCTTTCAGGAATACCGGGTCCAGAACTTCCACAAATACATCCCCGGTTGCCGTTCCCTGTGGATGACCGACATCACCCACAACAGATCCGGCCTGATACCCCAGAACAGGAGTATTTGGTTCTACTTCTACCACGTTTATATCTGTTACAGTTGAACCATCATCCCGAATAGTTACCGAGAAGTTATTCTCAGCGGGATAAAAATCGATGCTTCCCCTGTCATAAGCGGCCAATGCATAATAATAGGTTTGACCGTTCACTACGTTGGTATCCACAAAAGAGTGCTTCAGGCCGGTATCATCCCCTAAATAGAAAGGAACACCACGCACCCGGTCGGCAAGATCCGGATTATACACGTAGGTCGGGTCGTTTTGACCGGTGGACGTATCTTCGGCTGCCTGCCATAACCCGTTAATCCCGTTATCCAGGTCAAACTGAGCGATAGGCTCCAACAGAGCATCGTTTCCAAAGGCATCAGTAATTCTGCCCGGATCCAGGAAGTTGGGATCGGTACTTTTGAAAATTTTATAACCCTCAAAATCCTGTCCTAAAATCGGATCAATGCTTTCTTCAGCTATACTATTCCAGTACAGGGTAACCCGCTCATCACCTACAGCCGCTTTAAGCGTTGGTTTTTCGGGCGGCCGGGCAAAGTTATAATTTCGGTTATAGATTTCCTGAATGGTTTGCACGTTGTTGGTGATGTTGGCAAGGTCTTCACCAAATACCAGAGCCAGAGAGAAACGAATGGTTTCGCCCGGTTCAAGTCGGAAATACCCGGAGCTAAAGATAAAATCACCGTCTACACCACCAGCCTGCCGGTCTTCATTTAACTGATTGTTAGGAGTGAAAAAACCCGGAGACATAGCATCCCAAACCTGTTCATCCTGATTCAGGCGTACAGCACCCGGAGGAGTAAAATAATAGAAACTGGAAAGGCCAACCTGATCCGTCTCGTCCACATCCAGGTTCTCAAAATTGGGTTCTCCGATAGTTGGAACACCATCTCCTTCACCGGCATCGCCTGTTCCGGATACACCGTCAGCACCCACATCATCGGTAAGCGGGTTCCAGTCGGAATCGTTGTCAATTCCATCCGATCCCGATTCATCAATCATTGGGTTTAATAGTCCATGAGTGATTGAATCTTGCTGGGTTGGTGCCCCATTTCCAACATCTTCAGCAAAGCCTACATAATTCTTGTAGTAAAGTGCAGGAAGTTGTTCAATACCCCCGGTAATTCTCTCTTGACGTCGTTCATAATGCAGTTTTTCATCTTCATCAATAAGCCCATCTAAGTCTTCATCAATCAAATTCTTCTCAGTTACCGTAATAACCTCGTCACGGTTCCTGACATCCTTTGTAGTCTCCTGAATAGTCATACCAGGAGAAATTTGATATTCATATCCCTGTGAGGTTACAGTAGTTGTACCACTGCCCAGGAAAATAAATGAACGCTCACCAGTTTCTTCATCAATTAATACAATTGGATCACCTTCACTCAGCGTTCTGGGTTGAAAATCCTGCGGTTGAAAAACATTTCCCTGCCCTGCTAATGATGGATCCACATATGGGAAACCATCAATATTCAGCTGATCAGGATCTCCGTCTCCATCGTTGTCAATACCATCATCCGGATCTCCGGGACTTTCCATGAAGGCATACCCAACGTAGCCCACGTCGTTTCCATCGTTATTGGTACCGTCAGCATCCCAGGAATACACAATTCGGTTGGCCTGATCAAAGAAAGCAAGGTCATCCTGTGTATCACCGGTACCGGAAACCGCGCTTTCTCCGGCAGCGGTTCCTACCACCAAACCTACCGATACTCGAGGATAAGTTGTGGTACTGGTGTTGGTAAGTTCATAAATATAAAACATGGCATCCTGAGCCAGGAACTGAGACCATTGAAGTCCCCGAACGCTCATGGCCAGCCCTTGTCCGTCCCTGGAAGGATCGGTGCTGTCTGGTTCAAACGATGAAATTTCACCCTGATTAGCCAGGTCATTCATGAACTTATCGTTGTGATCGTCTGTCCAGAAATAGGTCTCAAAATCAGCGTTCTGGATTCCCCGTCCAAAGAAACCATTCCACTCGGGGCTACCATCGGGTGCTATCCAGGTTGGCTGATCCGGCCAGCGGTTCGGCCAGGTGGTTTCATCCACACTTATAGCCGGACGGTCATTTTCTCCGTCATCATTAGCAAAGCCGGCCATGGGCTCAAATCCCCAAAACTGGGTCTGCCCCGGACGAATACCCTGCCCTGCCCGGGGACCAAAGTTCGTAACGGAATGCTGAACCAGAGAATCTGCTTCTCCGTCACCATTGGTGTCAACAGGAATTTCCAAAGAAATTACCGGAGATACATCACCAATGTAGTTTACATCAGAGCCCCGTGGCCACTGCCCTCGGATTTCACCTACCCCGCCTAATAGTCCTGAGTTGTGGAAAGTAATCCATACCCGGTTTCCGTCAGATTCGGCACTTTTTCGGTACTCCCTGCTGGAGCGATACTGTGGATCTTTGAGAAATTCAGGAACATTTTGAGCGGTTGCATAGTCCTGCGCAAATAACAGGACAGCAAATAAAAAAACTAAACCGGAAGTAAATTTCTTCATGCTTTTTTGAGTATCAAACAGATGCATATTGGTATTCAATTAAAAATTATATCGGACTCCGAAAACCACACGTCGCGGTTCGTTATAAAAATCGGGACGGTCGTAATTCTCGTTCAGATACCGTATATCACCCCTGAAGGTCTTAAGATCTTCGTTTCGGTAGAGTGAATATTCCGCAGTCCCGGTATCAGAGAAAACCCCCTGTTCGTTACCGGTATCCAGAACATTATCAATCTTGGCATAAACCTGAAGTCGCTGATTGTCGCCCATTTCGAAATTCTTGGTAAGATTTAAATCCAGATTGTACTTAGGCGGGCGTCGTTGACTGTTCAATGGATTTACGGAAGGTGGTGTAGTCCCGCTGCGAAGAGTGTAATCCGGTGTGTAAGGGAAACCGGAACCTGCGTTAAAAATAGCTCCAAATCCCCACCCATCTCTGGACGTATAATTGGCAGTAAGGTTAACGGTGTGCAACTGATCCCAATCAAGAGGTACAATTCGTTTTTCAAGTTCCGTTTTGGCTGCTGCTGCATTGTAGGCCTGAGCCGGGTCAGAAGCATTTCCTTTGGCAATCTGGAAGGTATAGTCTGCTGTAAAATACAATCCGTTCGAAAAGCCCTGATCAAATGTAAGCACCACCCCTTTGATAAATCCAAAGTCAGAGTTTTTGATGATTCCATAACGGACCGATGTCCCGTCTACAACAGTCGGGTCAGTAGCAGTACCGGCGAGGTTTCTGATATCACGGAAAAATGCGGTTACCTCTACAGCCGAGCTGCTGCTTAACTCCTGCTTATATCCCAACTCTCCATTAATGGTTTTCTGTGGTTTCAGATTGGCGTTCCCAAGAAGACCAATTAGCCCTGAACCACTTCCAAGCCGGAAAAATGGGTTTTGATACAGCAGGTTAAAGTTTGGAATCTGGAAAAAGTGGCCATAAGAAAAGTGTAGGGCTCCGGTTTCGGAAATCGGGAATGCAATACCCAAACGCGGACTAAACTGCCAGGTGGGCTCAGATGATTCAAAAACCTGGCTTTGGTCTTCCGGGCGCTGCTCTTCAAATACCACATTAGGGTCTGTGGGGTCGGTAAATACCCTAAAGTTAGAGTCAAAATAATCGAAACGAACCCCGGCATTAATAATCAGATTTCCGATCTCTACTTTATCCTGTATATATCCTGAAATCTCTATCGGATTCACATCATAGGCAGAGTTAACAAAAAGGGTTTCAACACCACCATCAGGACTGTTTACAATAGAGGTTTTGTCACTGTATTTGAGCGTATGATACCGGTACTCGACTCCGGTTTTAATTTGGTTCGCACTATTTACCTGACTGGTGATGTCAAACTTACCGATCAATGTACTGGTTTCCCGGCTGGTTCGACCATTCTCGGTTCCGCCAACAATGAAGTTTGAGGTCACGTTACTTGCCCGGAATCCGGCATAATCGTTGGGCAGGTATCTTGAGTCAAACGGATCTTCAAATAGATACGACTCATATTTCTTATAGGTGTTCGACACACTCACATCATAATAGGTGTTGCTAGAAAGCGTGTGTGTACCTTTCAGATAAGCACTGTAATTACGTGTGAATTCCTGTCGGGAGAATTGCGGCATAAACTGAGCAGAGTGGTTGTAATTCTTAAACTCCTCTCCCCCAAAAATACCATTTGCTGAAATCTTCACTCCTGCCACAGGTCGCCACGTGAGCTTCACCTGGGCATTTAGTTTCTCATAAGGATTCATATTCACTAAAGAAGAATCCCCGGAGCCCAAAGTATCAACCAAACCAAGCTGACCCAGTGAGTTAATGCCCACATCGTTGTAATCAAATACTTCCCGCCCGTAGAACCAGCCGTCGTTTCCAAAATATCTGGCGCTGGCAAAGAAAAACAGCTTGTCCTTAATAATGGGGCCGTCCAGGCTTGCCTCAACATTTCGAACGGCAATCGGGTTGATTTGGCCAATGCCTCTGAAAAGGTCTGTTCGGGTAGAAACATAATCCCCTAAAAAAGTATTTACGGACCCTGTAAATTCGTTGCTTCCGTCTTTGGTCACAATATTCACGATACCACTCATGGCCTGCCCGTATTCCGCATTAAATGCTCCGGTAACAACCTGCACTTCTTTTACTGAACTATTCTCAACACCGGCAGAAAGGCTACCGTCAAACACATCCGTTACTGGAACACCATCTACCCAATACCCTACTTCACCAGTACGCCCGCCTCTAAAGTGACCATCAACCACACCGGCCTGTAGTTCTACGACTTCAGAAAAATTCTCAACCGGAATGGCTTCAATCTGATCGCTTGTAACCGAAGAAAGACTAGCCGTTACATCTTTTCTGATTAACTCTCTACCTGCAGTAACCGTAACCTCTTCTCCCTCCAATACCTGTGCCCGCAGTTCAACATTAATTTCCGTTGTAAGATCTATGGAAACGCGAACATCTTCTACTGTAGTCTGACTGTAACCAATGTAAGAAACAACCAGGTTATAGCTGCCCGGTTCAACTCCGGTAATAATATACTCTCCGTTAACATCAGTAGCATCCCCTTTGGACGTCCCTTCAATAATTACACTAGCACCTATAACCGTTTCACCTGTTTCAAAATCAGTAACCACTCCCCGAATTTTTCCATATTGAGCAAAAGCAGTGGCGGTGGTAAGGCTAAAAAAGAGTATGAAGAGATAGCGCATTTATCCAACATTATTTATTCCGGTTCTTGGAATTTAATGTTATGTAAGCGCTTACAATTTTTCAAGAAGATTTTCTAAAAAAGCGCTTTTCTAATGTAGGCGGGTTTCAATGTCGTGGATCAAATATTTACATAACCTTAATTATTATATAACAACACCTTAAACTAAAAGTGTAATCAACGATTTTGCTGTTGAAAGAATCAGCCAAACAAGAAATGTAAGATTTTTTCATTTCAGTGATTAAAATCCTGAGAATACATGAAAGTGCTTACAAGGCATTTCTTCATTCAGACGTAACCGCTTTCTTCTTACCGTAATTTTCCCGGATATAGTTATCCAGAATATCCCGGAATTCCTGCCCGATGTTATCTCCTCTCAACGTAGTGAAATGCTCACCATCAACATACACAGGTGCTTTAGGCTCTTCAAAAGTTCCGGGCAGGGAAATTCCAATATTGGCATTCCTTGACTCACCCGGTCCGTTTACAACGCACCCCATTACGGCTACATCCATTTCTTCCACTCCCGGGTAGGCTTTCCTCCATACCGGCATCGACTCAACAATGTAATCCTGAATTTCTTCTGCCAACTCCTGGAAGTAGGTACTTTTGGTTCGTCCACATCCCGGGCAGGATGTTACCTGAGGAATAAAGCTTCTGATTTTAAGTGACTGAAGAATCTGTTGAGCTACCTGAACTTCCAGCGCACGGTCTGCTCCCGGCTGGGGGGTTAGTGAAACCCTGATGGTATCCCCTATTCCCTGCTGTAAAATAACTGATAGCGCTGCTGAGCTGGCAACAATTCCTTTCATCCCCATTCCGGCTTCTGTCAGCCCTACGTGAAGCGGATAATCTACTTCTTTGGCAATGCGCTCATAAACGGTAATCACATCCTGTACACCCGACATCTTACAGCTGATAATGATTTTATTGGATGGAAGTCCTACTTCTTCAGCCAGTTTGGATGAACGTTTAGCACTTTCCACCATGGTGTCCAGCATTACTTCCTTGGCCGTTTTTGGCTCCGGCAGTTCGTTATTGGCATCCATTTTATCGGCGAGCAGCTGTTGATCTAATGATCCCCAGTTTACCCCGATTCGTACCGACTTATCATACCTGATAGCTTGCTCAACGATGGTGGTAAAGTTTTCATCGCGGGTCTTGGTACCGGTGTTCCCCGGGTTAATTCGGAAGTTGGCTAATGCCTCGGCCATATCGGGATACTGAGTAAGTAACTTATGCCCGTTGTAATGGAAGTCTCCAATAATAGGAACGGTAACTCCCCGGTTCATTAATTTCTCTTTGATATGAGGAACTGCTTTTGCCGCCGCGTCATTGTTTACGGTGATACGAACCAGCTCAGATCCGGCCCGGTGTAAATGTTCAATCTGATCAGCTGTCTCTTCGATATCAGCTGTATCGGTGTTTGTCATAGATTGAACCACGATGGGTGCATCTCCCCCTACGGGAACGTCCCCAACCATTACTTGTATTGATTTACGTCTCTTAATTGCCGACATAATGCCCTAATCTTTCTTACTTAATTCAAATAGTTTTCTTTTTTCTTCCGGCGAAAGTGAATCATATCCTTTCTTGGAAATCTTCTCCAAGATGGCATCCAGTTCAGACTGATCCATCTCTTCTACAATTTCCGCATCCTGAACAATATGCATGTTCTTATTTCGCGGTCGCTTTGAACCGGAACCGGGTTTACCGGCTGGCTTCACTTTACCAAACATATATTCTACGTAACGGATAACCATACTCAGGTCGGTTCCGTTTTGATGAGCTTTCACTAATAAATATCCTCCGAGTGCACCACCGAGGTGTACGAGTCGAGCTACTCCATCAGAACTCCCCAGAAACAGGATATCTATCGCTATCCAGCCGGCTACAAAAAACCGGGCCTGAATGGGTGGAAACAGAAACAGCATAATGGGCGCTGTAGGAAATAGCATAGCAAAAGCCACCAGTATACCCGTAACAGCTCCAGAGGCCCCTATCACCAGAGCTGTACCAAATAACTGAGCTATTCCTGCATCAAGCAGAGCTCCCAAAATTCCGGCCCCGAAATAGATTACCGTAAAGTTTCTCGGTCCAAGCGTTTCCTCAACGGCTCTCCCCATCCACCAGAGCCAAAGCATATTAAATAAGAAATGGAGAAACCCTCCATGCAAAAACATGTAGGTAACCAGCCGCCAGGGCTGCGTTAGAAAAGTCGGGAAAGACGGATCAAAGCCAAGCGCAGGAACTACCCAGTTGTTCAGGGTTTGCCCGCCCAACATTTGGATCACAAACACTATTGCGTTTATGGCAATAATCGTCCGGATAGCCACCGGCATGCGCATAAAGCCCCGCTTGAAAGCATTCCCAAACGAATCGTAGTTGCCGCTGTTCATATTTCCACCGGTAAAAAAAGTAGGTCCGTTAGCCATAGTATTCCGGTTTTTTAAGTCCCCAGTATTTAATCAGGATAAAGCCAACCACTAATCCTCCTAAGTGAGCAAAGTGGGCAACTCCACTATTGGGCATTGCCAACCCATTAAATAATTCGAACAGCCCATAAAAACCTACAAAGTATTTTGCCTTTATTGGTATAGGCGGTATCAAAAGCATGATATATCGGTCGGGGAACATCATTCCGAAGGCCAGCAAAATACCAAAAACTGCGCCGGAAGCTCCCAAGGTGTAAGCGAAATACCCGCCTATAAACATGTGAATGATGGCTGCTCCAATTCCGGTCAGCATATAATAAATAAGAAACCGTTTGGAGCCCCACAGGTTTTCAATGGCCTGCCCGAAGATCCACAGTGCAAAAAGATTCAGGAAGATGTGGCTGAGATCGGCGTGCAAGAACATGTAAGTTACCAGCTGCCACGGCATAAAACCTTCACCCAGCGGATTCAGAACTAAATATGGGGCAATGGCAGCACCAATGGGAGTCCAGCCCGAACCAAAGAGCTGCTTGGTGAGCAGGAACGCCAGCGCATTTATAATCAATAGGTTTTTAATGACTGGCGGAAATACGGAAAATTGGGTATTGGGTGAAAAGTTATCCAAAAAATTCTGCTTTATTGATGATTCTTGATGACACGTGAATATACGTTGATTCCACTCAAAGTTACGCCCGGAATTCCTTGTCCGGGGTAAGTAGTATCTCCGACAAGATACAAACCTTTAAACGGAGTTTCGTGGGATGTCCATTTGAGCAAGCTTCGTGCCATACTTTGGGGAATACCGCCTACCCTGCCTTTTTTGCGGTACACCCAATTTTCCCACGTTATGGGTGTAGCCGTGTGAATAACATCTATTTCTGCATCGGCAAAGCCGGGCAGTTTCTGAGCAAGTTTCTTAACGACGAACTCCTCAACCTGTTGCTTAGCCGACTCATATTCTCCATTCAGCGAGTACCAAAAATCCGGCGAAGCATGAGTCGAAACATTAAGTGTGCGATGTCCTTCCTTAGCTCGCTCAGTATCGCCCGGTTTAGACATGGATACAAAGATGGAATCGGAGTTGGTGTAAGGTACTGTAGTGCCATCGTCTAAATGGATTTGATGGTGTAAGGGTAACTCATCCGGGTAGGCATCAGTGGTAGCGATCCCGAGTGTGATGGCTCCCCAGGCATCGCTAAAATCTTTGCCTTCCTCTTCAAAGTAGTCTTTCATATTACCCGCTGTAATACCGCTCATATTCCACACCGGTATATTTGAGATTACAATGGGTGCCCGATAGGCAAACTTCTCATTCCTTTTGTTCTTGGTGTGAATCAGGAACTGACCCCCGTCCTGATCAATCATTTCCACTCCTTCTTTGGTGTGTAGCGCCCCTCCCTTTTCTTGAATAAAAGACCGGATGGCATTCACCATCTCCAGCAACCCACCCAGTACATAGTAATTCGAATAATTGGTGTACGTCAGTCCGGCCGCGCCAAATAAAAAAGGCGTTTGATGTGATTTAGCCTGAGCGGTAATCATCAGTTGTTCATCCACAAAACGACGGAATTTTGGGGTATCAACTCCATACTTTTGCATTGCATCTTCTACCGATTGAAAAGCATATTTCAGCACCCAGACATCCAGTGGATTATTATTGACAGCCAATTGCACCCATTCGGATATCTTTTGGGGAGGAAAGAATGGGTTCTTCAGCGATATTTTCCAGACCAAATCAGAAACAGCCAGTGCCTCTTCCCAAAAGGCCCGCTGTCCTGCTTCATTCCCAAAAACACGAATGCACTCCTGTATCCACTTATCACGGTCCTTGTAGCGCGTCAGTTGCTCACCGTCCAGCCAAACCGACATGCTTGGGGTGATTTCTTCCCGGGGAATTTGGATACCCGTTTCTTTTTCCAGTTTCCAAAGCGGCTGATTTTCATCAAAGCCAATTAGCGTTGTCGCTCCTGATTCAAACACATATCCTTTCCGAAAATAAGAAGAAGAACAACCGCCCGGGGCATGTGCTTTTTCCAGGATGAGTACTTTATATCCGGCATTAGCCAGCATGGCGCCGGCACTCATTCCACCCATGCCTGAACCGGCAATAATAACATCGTAGTCTGTATTGATATTCATGCCGACCTAACATGAATTATCAGCTAAAATGTTCCGGATTTTCCAGTATTAAGATGTGGGCATTTGTAACCTTTCCAGAGTTAAACCGAGAAGGTTAATCTACATAAAAGCCTTAATAGCTCTGGAAAGGTTAGCTAAAGGAAGAATGATGATTAGCCATCCAACAACTATTCACTCCGACGCAGAGCATCCGGAGCGAGGGCAAACCATCACCTCATCACCTCATCACCTCATCACCTCATCACCTCATCACCTCATCACCTCATCACCTCATCACCAACCCCTAATGAGCTTCCAGCCAGTTTTCAGCTACACCGGATTCTACATCCAGCGGTACATCCATTTCGAATGCAGTTTCCATTAGTTCTATGATTTTTGAAGGAACATCATCCATCTCACTTTCGTGGATTTCGAAGATCAGCTCATCATGCACCTGAAGCAGCATCCGGCTTTTCTTGTTGTTGTCTTTGAGCCAGTGGTGGATATTAATCATCGCCAGCTTGATGATATCCGCAGCTGTTCCCTGTATGGGCATATTAATGGCTACCCGTTCGGCAAAGCCCCGCACATTCCAGTTCCCGGATTTGATGTCAGGAATATACCGGCGACGCCCCAGCAGGGTTTTCACATACTCATGCTCACGGGCAAACTCTTTAGTCTCGTTGATGTAATTCAAAATATTCGGGAATCGCTCGAAATATTCATCTATCATCTCTTTCCCTTCATTATTTTCAATGCCGAGGTTCTGAGCCAAACCATAGGCACTTAACCCATAGGGAATACCAAAGTTTACCTCCTTGGCCTTCCGACGATGATCGGCAGTTACTTCATCTAACGAATCCAGATTAAATATTTCCTTCGCTGTTCGGGAATGAATGTCTTCCCCATTCTTAAAAGCCTCAATCATGGCTTCATCTTTGGAAATGTGTGCGATGACCCGAAGTTCTACCTGGGAATAATCTGCCGACATAATTTTATATCCTTCTTCAGCTATAAACGCCTTTCGGATTTCTCGCCCTCGATCCGTTCGGATAGGAATGTTCTGTAAATTTGGGTTTGACGATGCCAGGCGACCGGTTGCTGCCACACTCTGGTTAAAGTCGGTATGAACGCGTCCGGTTTCTTCATTCACCAAAGATGGCAAGGCATCCACATAAGTGGATTTTAGCTTGGCAAGCTGGCGGTAGTCCAGAATCAGGTTTGGCATTTCGTATTTTGCAGCCAGTTTTGTGAGTACAGACTCTGCCGTGGAATACTGCCCGGTTTTGGTTTTCTTGCCGGCCGGCAGCTCCATCTTTTCAAATAGAATAGTTCCCAGCTGCTGCGGAGAATTAATATTAAACTCTTCTCCCGCTTTGTCATATATTTTTTTCTCCAGCTTATTGAGATCGTCTTCCAGTTCTTTGGAAAACGTTGTCAGCATATCCACATCCAGCTTAACCCCTTTGTATTCCATCTCTGCAAGTACTTCCATCAGTGGGTAATCAACGGTATAAGCGATGTCTTCCAGTTCATCATTCTTGAGTCTCTCACTCAGAATTTCATACAGCCGTAATGTAATATCCGTGTCTTCACAGGCGTATAAATACACTTCTTCAGGGGTTAAGTCGGCCATTGAAATCTGTTTCTTACCTTTCCCAATAAGCTTTTCTATGGGCACAGGCTTATAATTCAGCAGACTTTTGGCGAGTTCATCCATTTTCAATCTCTGATTCGCATCAATGAGATAAGCGGCAATCATGGTATCAAACGGCTTACCTTTAATTTCGAGCCCGGCCCGGGAAAGAATCAGGTAATCGAATTTATAATTGTGAGCAATTTTGGTGGTTTCTTCATCCTCAAATAAGGGGCGAATAGCTTCAATAACTTCACCTTCATTTAACCCTCCATCCACATTTACCGGTATATAGTACCCGGTTCCCGGTGTCGCTGAGAATGCAATCCCCACCATTTTCGCTGTAACCGGATCCGGACTATCGGTTTCCGTATCAAAACAAAACTCTTTATGATCTTGAAACTGCTCTACCAATTCTTTCACTCTGTCTAAAGAATCGATCAGCTCATAGTTTACCTTATCTTCATCCAGCCCCTGCTGTTCAGCTTCTTCCTTAAATGAACCAAACAAATCTACCTGGTCTCCCTCTTTCTCGGCCACCGGACCTTCTTCCCCCATATATTTCTTGGTGAGCGTACGGAATTCCATTCTCTTGAAGAATAGGCCCAATTCTTTCTTGTCCGGACCTTTCCACTCCAATTCTTCCCAATCCTTTGTGTTCGGAACATCTGTTTTAATGGTCACCATAAACTTGGCATGAAGGGCCTGCTCACCATATTCCATCAAGCCTTCGCGGGCTCGTTTTCCGCTGATATTAGGAGCATCTTCAATGGCTTTCTCCAAAGACCCGTACTTCTTAATCAGTTTAGGCGCCCCTTTCTTCCCTATTCCCGGCACGCCCGGAATGTTATCCGAGGTGTCACCAATCATAGCAAGCACATCAATCACCTGTTCCGGATACACTCCGAAATAGTCTTTCACTCCTTCCCGGTCTATGATATTGAAGCCTCCATCTTTGTTATCAGGCTTCATCATCCGGATATGATCATGCACCAGCTGCATAAAATCTTTATCGGGTGTAACCAACATTACATCTACGTCATCGGCGTTGGCACCGCTGGCGATGGTTCCGATGATATCATCCGCTTCGTAGCCATCCTGCTCTATATTCTCGATGCCCCACGCTTTCACCATTTCCTTGATAAGGGGAATACCAATGGTCAACTCTTCCGGCTGTGGCGGACGATTGGCTTTGTATTCTTCATCTTCCTCGTGGCGGAAAGTAGGTTCGTGCGTATCCCATGCAACGGCAATGTGGGTTGGTTTTTCTTCATCCAGCATTTTCTCCAGCGTATTTGCAAAGCCCAGAACAGGCCCTGTTGGGATGCCTTCTGAGTTTTTGAGCCGGCTGTTTATAAAAGCAAAGTGAGCACGGTAGGCCAGCGCCATTCCGTCCAGTAAAAAGAGAAGTTTTTTAGACATTGAATCTGTTTATTTTGAACGTGAACAATGAGATCGGAAACTAATTTTTTTTGATTCTAATTACGAATATTGATTCTCGATAATCCCTGAGGTTAAATGAATTTTACTACGCTGCCAAAAATTGAGCTACATCTGCATCTTGATTGCTCATTGAGCTTTGATGTAGTCAAAAAATTACGACCCGGAATTACTCAGGAGCAGTATAAGTCAGACTTCATCGCCCCGGCCAATTGCTCCAGCCTGGAGGAATACCTGAAGTGTGCCCAGGAGCCCATCTCCCTCATGCAAACCAAAGAACAGCTGGAAATGGTAACCCTCGATCTTTTTCAGCAGCTCAGGAATGACCGTGTAATTTATGCTGAAATTCGTTTCGCCCCCCTTCAGCATCTTGAAGAGGGCCTTAGTCCGGTAGAAGTTGTTCAGGCAGTTGATCAGGCTACTGCCAAGGGAATTAAGGAGACGGGCATCGAAGCAAGAGTTATTCTCTGTACGCTGCGCCATTTCTCTGAAGAACAAAGCATGCAAACCGTGCAGCTTGTGGAGCAATTCAAAGGCAGTTGCGTCACCGGTTTTGATATAGCAGCTGATGAGACCTTACCTGTTGATAACCACATCAAAGCATTTGAATATGCCAACAAAAATAATATTCCCTGCACAGCTCATGCAGGTGAAGCTTGTGGTGCCGAAAGTGTGCGAGAAGTACTGCAGAACTTCTATCCATCGCGAATCGGTCATGGCGTGCGGAGCCTGGAAGACGATGCGCTTATGGATCACCTCAAAGAGAATAATATCCACCTGGAAGTCTGCCCCACCAGCAATGTGCAAACCGGTATTTATAATTCAGTAGCCAATCACCGGGTCAATGAAATCTATGGTCGGGGAAATTCGCTAAGTATCAATACGGACGGACGGACGATTTCCAATGTTTCTCTGAATGAAGAATATTATTCTTTGAATAAGCACTTTAACTGGGAGCTTGAACACTTTCTTCGTGTTAATCACCACGCCATAGATGCTGCATTTTGTAATGAAGAGACGAAGGCGAAATTGCGAAAGGAGTTAATAGGTGGTTTTAATGGAGATTGAGAAATCAACTGTTATCTCTCAAAACCATACCCGTTTTTTCTTTACTTAATTCTGTCCCTGATTTAGCCACATGTCCGTTTACAATCACCCATTCAAAACCTGTTGCTGGCTTATGAGGGGATGAAAAGGTGGCATTATCCTGAACCTGTGCCGGATCAAAAATCACGATATCCGCTTTCTTGCCGACTTTCAATACACCCCGTTCTTCGATTCCCAGCGTTTGTGCAGATAATCCCGACATCTTATGCACTGCTTTTTCTATAGAAAGAGATTCCTGTTCTACCACATATTTACGGATCACTTTTGCAAAACTGCCATAGCCTCTCGGGTGACGCATACCCGGACTCCCATCCGAACTGATCATCACTCCTTCCCCTATGGCAATTCGATCCTGTAGCTCTTCATTCATTACAAAATGAGCAGCTGATCCTGCATTTGGCCCCATCTGAAGTAACAAGTCAACCGGGCTCATCCCTTTTTCCCGGGCAGCTTCAGCCAGAGTCTGTCCGGCATAATCTCCCGATCCGAACAGGATGGCATCAGGACCGTTTCGCTGATCCACTTTCGAAGCCAGAAACTCCCTCAGCAGCGATGGATTTTCGTTCATAATAGCTTTCCACTCTTTCTCTGTTTTGGCCCAGGTTGGGAACACAATCCCAATTCCGGTATAGCTGGCTGCGTACGGATAAGTATCTGCTGTGAATGTGATCCCTTCCTGATTATACAATTCAATCTGATTCAACACTTCCTCCGCCCGCTTTTCTCCTTTCCCATACACAACTTTGAAGTGAGAAGTATGAACTTTGGCATATTCTCCCAAAGCGGCCAGTTCCTCTATAGATTGCATGACTCTCGAATCATCTTCACTGCGCATATGACTCATTACAATCCCCTCATATTCACCCACAACTTTAGCAAGAGCAGTTAGTTCACCCGATTTGGCATAAAGTCCCGGCACGTATTCCAGACCAAGGCTCATCCCAAAGGCACCGGTTGTCAGGTCAGCTCGTAGCTTGGTTTGCATTCGCTCGATATCGCGGTCAAACACTTCTTTGTCTTCGTTCAAACCTACTGATCTTCTAAGAGTGGCATGGCCCGATAAAGTGGCTACATTTACCGCCGGCTGAGCAGAATCCACCTCTTCAAACCAATCAGTGAGAGAACCGCTTGCTGGTGAAGAGCCGTCCTGACCGAGCAGTATGGTGGTCACTCCCATCGAAAGGAAGTTCTCAAATTCCGGTGTTCGAATCGGATTCCCATGAGCATGCATATCAATAAATCCGGGAGCTACTATTTTCACGGATGCATCTATTACTTGTATTCCAAGAAGCGTATCCGGGCTGATTTCGCCAATGGTATTAATGGAATCTCCACGAACCAATAGGTCTGCCTTATAAGCATCATCCCCGGTTCCATCCACTATAGTTCCATTAAGAATCAACAGGTCGGTTTGGGCTTGTGCGTTAAGCTCATGTACGGGTGTACTAAGGGCGATCAAACCAATAGCCAGGTTTAGGATGGAGATCAACTTTGTCATGAGATATATTTATTGATTAGGAAATTAAATTCATGACAAGAAAGACAAACCCAGGCAGATTTAAAAGTCGATGGTGATTAAGTGATATGGTGATAAAGTGATGAGTGGTACAGTATGAAACATTCACCCTATCACCATATCACTCCTCACTACTAAACATTAAATCTGAACAGGAGCACATCACCGTCATCTACCACATATTCCTTTCCTTCCTGACGCATTTTTCCTGCTTCGCGAGCTGCTTTTTCGGAACCGAGCTCTTCGTAGTCTTTGAATGCAATAGTCTCAGCGCGGATAAATCCTTTTTCAAAATCGGTGTGGATTACTCCCGCCGCCTGTGGAGCTTTAGTGCCTTTTTTAATGGTCCAGGCACGGGCTTCTTTTGGTCCTGCGGTAAAGTAGGTTATCAAGCCCAGTTCTTTGAAAGCACCTTTGATCAATCGGTCTAAACCTGCACTTGGAACACCGAGTTCTTCCAGGAACATCTCTTTTTCATCTTCGTCCAGCTCGGCAATTTCAGCTTCGATCTTAGCACAAAACATGACGGTTTCATCATCATGCTCAGAAGCTATCTCTTTTACAGTATCCACATACTCATTACCATCTTCCAGATCTGATTCCCCAACATTGCAGGCATACAGCACCTGTTTGTCAGACAGCAGGAACAGATCTTTATAAGCTTCACGCTCTTCTTTAGATACTTCAAAAGTCCGGGCTGAATTTCCTTCCCCAAGGTGATCGGCCAGTCTTTGAACGATCTCGAGTTGAGCCACTTTGGCTTTATCTCCGCCTTTGGCTTCTTTTTTCAATTTCTCTACCCGTTTCTCAACCGATTCAAGGTCTTTCAGAATCAATTCTTCCTCGATGATGCGAATATCCCGCTCGGGATCCACACTGCCTTCCACATGTATGATATCGTTATCATCAAAACAGCGAACCACATGTAAAATCAGGTCAACCTCACGGATATGAGATAAGAAGGCATTTCCCTTCCCCTTTCCTTCCGAAGCACCTTTTACCAAACCGGCAATATCCACGAACTCGATGGTGGCAGGGAGTACGTTTTTGGATTCAGCCAGTTCTGCCAGTGTATGCAACCTGTTGTCGGGAACGGGAACCATGCCCACGTTCGGGTCGATGGTACAAAAAGGGAAGTTAGCTGATTCTGCTCCGGCGTTACTCAGGGCATTAAATAAGGTTGATTTACCTACGTTGGGTAGCCCAACTATTCCACATCTTAAGCTCATGTACGGATAATTTGAATTTTAAAAGTCTAAACTTTCTTGTTGAATAAATTTGGTTTCAGGGAGAGCCACGGCCGTTAAAACACCATAGCCTCTTTTTTTATACACACAGCCGGTATCAATGCCCAGCATGTTTGGTTCTACAATAGGTTCTTTTACCGGGGTATGACCAAATACCACCGTTTTCTCCCACACATTCTTTCGCGCATACACATGGTCGCGCTGCCAGATAAACTGTTCACGTTCGTATTTGCTTTCCAGGTTCTCCTTTATCGTCAGATCAGGAGAAATGCCTCCATGCACAAAAAAATAGTCTTCAGTCTCCCAGTACAACACGGTGTTTTTGAAAAAATCGTAATGCTCCGCCGGCAGCTCAAAATTGCCCGGGGATGAATCGTAATTACTTAAGGTGGTATTTCCGCCGTTGCTCAACCATAAGTTCCACTCCCCTTTTTCATAGGCATCCAGCAGCATCTGGTCGTGATTCCCGGTCAGGAAAACACACTCATGATTTTTATCAAACTTGATGAGCTGCTCTACCACTCTTCGTGAATCAGGACCACGATCCGTGTAATCTCCCAGGAATACGTAAGTCGGTTTAGTGCTGTAAGTATCATCGAGTGTGTTAAGCAGTGCTTCGTTCATTCTGCACACCCATGAATGTCGCCAATTGCTATAATTTCAGGATGTGGTGCCATGTTCTTTAATTATTTCCCAGCGTTTTCTGAATGAGTCCTCGTCCTTTTTTATTAATGCGTCCTTTTTCATTCAAATCGCTCAAAGCGGCATCCAAAATTCCGTTTATAAATCGTCCCGACTTTGCAGTTGAATATCTCTTAGCCAGTTCGATAGCTTCATTGATGCTTACTTTGGTGGGAATTTCTTCGAAATAGATAAACTCGCAGATGGCCATTTTCAGAATCATGCGATCAATTAAAGCCAGCCTGTTGATATCCCAGTTTTTGATGTGATCGGCAATCACTTCGTCCAGCTCTTCTTCATGATCAATGGTTTCGAAAAATAATTTCTCTGCGAAACGGCGAAGGTCTTTTTCTTTAGTGAATTCCGCTTTCTTGATGATGGTGTCAGCCACGTGCTGGGTAGAATCTTTGCCGAGCTGCAGCGCGTAAATTGCTTTGAGAACCGTTTCTCGTACTTGTCTTCGATTGATCATGCCAAATAACTATTGTAGTGAGCGCCAAAGATACGGGTTTATGTATACAATTGTGCACCATAAAAAATCACAAATCGATCTATCGGTCCATCGGTTAACCGCAGTTCCGAGTGATAGATTTGCGAAAGATCGAACGACTCCCGACTGTTCGGGACGATGGACGATTTGTATCTTTATAAAAACCCAAACTCCCGTTGTGTTACTCCCCGAAAGCTCCCTATATTTGAAGCCGTTTATTTGATGCCCTCGCGTCCCTAGCTCAGTTGGTTAGAGCGTTGCATTGACATTGCAGAGGTCACTGGTTCGAATCCAGTGGGACGCACATTTTACTTTCAGAAAGTTAATTCGCCCCTCTATTCCTCTTCTTCACTGCTCTTCTCGAACTTGAATTCAAAAATAGCGCCATCCTCACTTCGATAGTCGAAAGACGCATTTAACTGTTTGGACAACGTTTTAATAAGGGTCATACCCAGAGAAGTATGAATATTGGCTTGTGGTTGTTCAGGAAGGCCGATTCCATCGTCTTTTATTTGGAGCAATAACTTATCACAAGGCTTTGAAAGGCGTACCGAGATAGTACCACTCTTCCTTCCGGTAAAAGCATGTTTGTAGCTGTTTGTAATAATTTCGTTCAGCAGTAAACCACAGGGTATGGCCTGAATGATGGGAAGTTTTACCGGGATGATATCCAGTTGAATATCTACTTTTACATCCGATCGTTTCATGGTTTTATGGATCACCTCAGTCAGTTCTTCAAAATACTGATTGATATCCACTTCGGAAAAATCTTCACTTTGATACAACTTTTCATGAACCATCGCAATTGAATTAACCCGCATCTGACTGTCTTTAAGAATACGCTTAGCGTTCTTATTTTGTGCAGAATAGGATTGTAACTCCAGTAATCCTGTTATTACAGCAAGGTTATTTTTTACACGATGATGAACTTCAGCCAGCAACATTTCTTTTTCCCGGAGTGATTTACGTACCTGCTGCTCCGCTTTTTTCCGGTCTGTAATGTCCACGTAAATTCCATAAATACCCACCACGCTTTTCTCTACCACTACCGGAACGGCATAGATAATGACATCCACAATGGTGCCGTCTTTACGAATTCTTCTTTCTGTTACTTCGGTAACTTTGGAACTTTCGGTAAGGCGAACAGCTTCGTCATGCCTTTTTTCAGGAACAATTAATTTATCCAGTTCCAATCCCTTCAACTCATTTTCGCGATACCCAAAAAGCTGCTCAAATCCATCATTCACCATTTCGACCTCACGATGCTCATTCAGCAGAGCAATACCAATAGGTGATGAATTAAACAGTTTACTGAATAAACCCTCACGCTGTTTGAGAGCTTCTTCCGACTCTTTTCGGTCCGATATATCCCGCTCAATCACAATAATTACTTCTTCTCCAAAATAATTACCGATGTTCACCAAAAACTCAGTAGGAAAAATCTCCCCGTTTTTCTTTTTCCCCCAGCCCTCAAATTTCCCCGGATTGCCTTCACGAGCCAGTTCCTGTATTTCTTTAATACGCTCTTCATCATACTTGCCCGGAGCCGCCAATATTCGGTTATGTTTGCCAACTACTTCTGTTCTCCTATACCCAAAGGTACTTTCGAGGCCTTCATTAGCTTCAATAATGGTTCCTTCTTTATCAAGCAGATATATGGCATCACTGATTGAGTTGAACAAATCCTGGTAGCTCATCATGCTACGCTTGGCATCGTCAAGAGCTTCTTCGCGGGCGGTTACATCATGCACCAGCGAATACATGGCTACCACCTCACCATCAGAATTATAAAGCAATGAGTTGTACCATTCACAGTAAATTACATCGCCGTTCTTGGTAATATTCCTGTTGATCACAGAAACATCCTTCCGGCCATTTTCATATGTCTCTTTAATGGTTTCACGCACATAATCCAGATCATCATCGTGGATGAACTTCTCAAGCAGCCTCTTCTCATTTATCGCTTCCTCTTCGGTATAGCCAAACAGTTCTTCAGCTTTCGACGACCACCGAATGATATTCAATGATGCATCCCATTCAATTTCAGCGAGAGGAAAGTTATTCAGATCCAGCTGACTGGATAGCAATTTCTTTTTATCTCTCTTCCCCTCCACTATTTCTGAGAAGTTATGAGCAATAACCAGCTTAGCGGGCCGGCCTTTATAATTGATGAGATGAGCAGAAAGCTGAAAGTACAGCTCCTTCCCGGCCCTTGTTTTGAACACCCAAATCTTATCGGCAGACTTTTTAGCAGGTATCGGGATTTCATCCTTTATCTTTTCACCTGATTTCTGCTCCCCGAAGTCAATTACTCTTTTTTTCAGAAACTTCTTTTTTTTGTATCCCAAGATCTCAGAAGCCGCACTGTTTACATCCAGAATCTTGAGGGTAGCCTGCTCGCATACAAACATAGGCTGAGCATCGAAGAAGCTTTCTTCGGGATTAAAATTCATGTACAATTATAGATTTAAATTCATTGCCGAACGAATATCACATTTCTGAACCATCAAATCCAATCCTTTTAATCTAAATTAATCGGCAGAATAAGCCTGTGTGTACATACTATTTTTTTTATCTTCCACTGTTAAAGAAATTCTGAGAATAAAACACTGAATGGCAGACCAAAAAATTACGCTTACATTACCCGACGGAAGTCAACGAGAATATTCATCAGGAACCACAGGATTAGAAGTAGCGAAGTCTATAGCATCCGGCTTAGCCCGTGCCGCTCTTAGTATTACCGTGGATGGTGAGATTATAGATCTGGATCGTCCCATTACAAAAGATGCTGAAATAGCTATCAACACCTGGGACAGTGAAGACGGCAAATACACCTTCTGGCATTCCTCGGCTCATCTGCTGGCGGAAGCTATTCAGGAACTGTATCCGGATGCCAAGTTTGGAATTGGCCCGCCCATCGAAAGCGGATTCTATTACGATATTGATTTCGGGGATAAGCAGATCTCCCAGGAAGACTTGTCCAAGATTGAAGACAAGTTCATCGAGATGGCTCGTAAAAAAAATGAGTTTGACCGAAAGGAAGTAACCAAGCAGGAAGCCCTCGATTTCTACAAAGAAAAAGGTAATGAGTATAAAGTGGACCTGATTGAAGATCTGGAAGACGGAACCATTACTTTTTATACTCAGGGGGATTTCACTGATCTCTGCCGAGGCCCGCACATCCCAAATACAGGTGATGTGAAAGCAGTAAAATTGACCAGCCTGGCCGGTGCCTACTGGAGAGGAGATAATGAAAGTAAGCAGCTGACACGTATTTACGGGATCAGCTTTCCGAAGCAAAAAATGCTGGAAGAGCATCTTACTCGTTTGGAAGAAGCCAAGAAACGCGATCACCGCAAACTTGGTAAAGAGCTGGGAATTTATATGATCGACAATATGGTAGGCAGTGGCTTACCGATGTGGCTTCCCAATGGAACCGTACTTCGGCGAACGCTGGAAGCTTTTCTCCGTGATGAGCAGAAAAAACGCGGATATAAGGAAGTCATCACCCCGCATATAGCAAATATAGAGTTGTATAAGACTTCCGGGCACTACCCCTATTACCAGGATTCTCAGTACAACCCCATGCAGGTTGATGATGAAGAGTACATGCTGAAGCCAATGAACTGCCCCCACCACCACCGGATTTATTCCAACGATTTACGCAGTTACCGCGACCTGCCCCTGAGACTCGCTGAGTTTGGCTCCGTTTATCGCTACGAACAGTCGGGCGAGCTTAGCGGACTTTCACGCGTGCGTGGATTTACTCAGGATGATGCCCATATTTATTGCACGCACGACCAACTGAAGCAGGAAATAAAGCACACTATTGAACTCACGCAGTTTGTATTTAACACTTTTGGGATGCCGGTTGATATTCGCCTCTCCTATCGTGATGACAACGAGAAGAAGTATGGAGGTAATACTGAATACTGGGATCGTGCACAAAAAGAGATCCGTGAAGTAGCTGATGAAATGGAGCTCGATTATCATGTAGCTCCCGGTGAGGCCAGCTTCTATGGACCCAAGATCGATTTTATTATTCGGGATGCCATCGGACGGAAGTGGCAGCTTGGAACCGTTCAGGTTGATTATGTGATGCCGGAGCGCTTTGATCTGACTTATGTAGGATCAGACAATGAAAAACACCGTCCGGTTATTATACACCGCGCTCCTTTTGGGTCGATGGAACGTTTCACCAGTATTCTGATTGAACATTTTGCCGGAAACTTCCCGCTGTGGCTGGCTCCTGAACAAGTACGCATCCTTCCTATATCAGATGAACAGAACGCGTATGCCGAATATTGCTATGAGAAATTGAATGAACTTGGGGTTCGTGTTGAACTGGATTCCCGAAGTGAGCAGATCGGAGGAAAAATCCGGGATGCTGAAACGAGTAAGATCCCATATATGTTAATAGTGGGTAGTAAGGAAGTTGAAGATGAGACAGTTTCGGTTCGCCGTCATAAAAAAGGGGATATTGGAACTTTCAATTTTTCTGATTTTCTTTCAGACATAAACGAAGAAATACAAACTAAAGCTTTACCTAAAGACTAACTAAACAACGAGGTTACTATCGCAAGAAGAAGTTATCAGAGACGACCACAAAACGAGGATCGTCCTCGAATTAATGAAGAAATCAATGCAGCTAAAGTTCGGGTTATCAAACCTGACGAAGAGCATGAAATTACGACAGCTGAACGCGCCCTGCAGATAGCTGCATCGTATGATTTAGATCTCGTAGAGGTCGCCCCAAAAGCCAAGCCCCCGGTTTGCAAGGTGATTGACTATGGGAAATTTATGTACGAGAAAAAGAAAAAAGAGAAAGAAGCGAAGAAAAAACAGCATACTATATCTGTTAAAGAATTGCGCTTCCGTCCGAACACAGACGATCATGATCTTGAATTCAAAACCCGCCACGCACGAGAATTTTTGGAAGGTGGCGACAAGGTGAAAGCAACCGTGCAGTTCCGTGGACGAGATATGCTTTACACGGAAAAAGGTGAATTATTGCTTCTGCAGCTTGCTAAAGACCTTTCTGATGTAGGCAAAATTGAAAGTAAGCCTAACATGGAAGGCCGCAGAATGATCATGATGCTCGCCCCATCTAAAAGTTAATTCCTTCGTTGCACAGGGATACAAATCTCCCTATTTTATAAGTCTTTAAATTTTCACAAAAGTTGGTGGATTTCCATGCCAAAAATGAAAAGTAATAGTGGTGCTAAAAAGCGGTTTAAGGTTACCGGTTCCGGTAAAATTAAGCGTAAAAAAGCTTACAAGCGTCACATTCTGACAAAGAAAAGTAGTAAAACAAAAAGACAGCTTGGAAAAGACACATTGGTTGACAAAGCCGATGAAAAGTCTATCAAAAGACAGCTGCCTTATCAATCTTAATTTTTAAACTAACGACAAAATGCCACGTTCATTAAATTTGGTGGCTTCCCGTCGCCGTCGCAAAAAGATCATTGATCAAGCGAAAGGTTACTGGGGCAAGCGTAAGAACGTTTACACCATTGCGAAGAATGCCGTAGAGAAAGGACTTCTCTACCAATACAGAGATCGCAAAAATCGTAAGCGTAATTTCCGTCGATTATGGATCACCCGCATCAATGCGGCAGCAAGATTAAACGGTACAACCTATTCTAAACTCATCCACGGGATGAAGACCAAGAATATGGAGATCAACCGTAAGGTTCTTGCAGATCTTGCCGTACACGATGCAGATACGTTTGCTGCTATTGTTAAGGAAGCCACTGCTTAATTGCATATATTAAACGGTATAAACCGGCAGATCTTTTTTATAAGGTTTGCCGGTTTTTTTATTTTCGGGAACTAATTTAGGTTCCAGCGCAGATGTTAAGCCTCGTATACAGCATGCCATGCTGATGCGAAATCATTTTAAAAGAAAATCACAGTTCATGCTTAATGATATAAAAGCATTACAGGAAGAAATTAACAGCTTCTCCATCTCAGACGATGAGCAGCTCGAAGCATTCCGTCTTGAGTTTTTATCCCGAAACGGGAAAGTGCAATCCATGTTCAAAAATATGGGCAGCGTTCCCAAAGAAGAACGGGCTGAAGTTGGTAAAGCGATGAACCAGGTGAAAATGCTGGCTGAGTCAAAGTTTGAAGAAGCTAAAGCCGCACTTGAACAAAAGGAAAGCAAAAACCTGAGTGCCAAAGACGACATCACCCTTACTCCTCCTTCCTATCCTTTAGGATCGTTGCACCCGCTTACGCAGACCCTGGAAGAAATGAAATCCATTTTCTTCCGGTTGGGCTTTACCATTGCAGACGGACCGGAAATTGAGGATGATTTCCATAATTTCACGGCGCTCAACTTCCCCCCGAATCACCCGGCAAGGGATGAACAGGATACCTTTTTCATCAAGAAAAGTGATGACCCGAATATTCAGGATTTGGTGTTGAGAACACATACTTCACCGGTGCAGATTCGACTGATGGAAAACACGGAACCGCCTATCAGGGCTATTATGCCAGGACGTGTGTACCGGAACGAGGCTGTTTCACCCAAGTCTTACTTCTTATTTCACCAGGTGGAAGCTTTATATATAGATGAAAATGTAAGTGTTGCTGACTTGAAGGAAACGCTGATCACTTTTGCCAAGCTGATGTTTGGGACGGATGTAAAATACAGATTACGTCCCGGCTTCTTCCCTTTCACTGAACCCAGCCTAGAAATGGATATATGGTGGGGATCGGAGAAAGACGGTAAGTGGCTAGAGATTTTAGGCTCCGGCATGGTTGACCCCAATGTATTCAAACATGCAGGTGTTGATCCCGAGAAATATACCGGCTTTGCCTGGGGCATGGGTGTTGAACGTATTGCCATCCTCAGACACGGCATTGACGACATCCGTACCTTCTACGAAAATGACATTCGCTTCCTCGAACAGTTTAACTAAATACCTCCCCCGCTTTAATGAAAGTATCGTACAACTGGCTTAAAGAATTTATTGATCTTCCCCTCTCACCGGAAGAGACCGCAGAAAAACTAACACTAATCGGACTGGAAGTAGAAGAAATTGAATCTTTTGGCAGTTCTCTGGACGGAGTAATTGTCGGAGAAGTGCTGGAAGTCCGGGAACACCCAAACGCCGATCGGCTGCAGGTGTGTGATGTAAACCTGGGCGACTCCCAGACACAAATTGTGTGCGGGGCTAAAAATGTAGCTGCCGGACAGAAAGTACCTGTGGCTACAGTGGGTTCCACCCTTCCTATAAAACTGGATGATGGTTCCTTCCTGAAAATTAAAAAGGCCAAACTCCGCGGTGAAGTGTCTGAAGGAATGATTTGCGCCGAAGATGAACTCGGGCTTGGAACCGATCACGATGGCATCATGGTGCTGGATGAAGACTTAAAAGTGGGAACACCCATTTCGGAAGTCTTCGAGCTCTATGAAGATACCATCATCGACATTGCCATTACTCCTAACCGCCCGGATGCAACCTGCCACCTGGGTGTAGCAAGAGATTTATCAGCTGCTCTTAACATCGACCTGAAAAAGCCTGAGATTTCTACCGGTAAAACGGTTAAAGATTCCGATGACATCACCATAAAAATTGAGAATGCAGAAAAATGCCATCGGTATGTGGGCAAGATGGTCAAAGGCGTTGAAATCAAAGAATCACCAAGCTGGCTGCAGAATAAGCTGAAAGCCATTGGTGTGCGTCCGGTCAACAACGTAGTGGATGTTACCAATTACGTGATGTATGAATTGGGACAGCCGTTGCATGCTTTTGATTACGCTACCATTCGCGGCAAAGAAATCATAGTTAAGGATTTCAATAAGGAAATTGAATTTGAAACGCTGGATCATGTGAAGCGCAAATGTACACCGGGCACCTTGTTTATTTGTGATGGTGAAGGTCCCGTAGCCATTGCCGGCGTAATGGGCGGTGTGGATTCTGAAGTTGGAGATAACACCACTGATATCCTCATTGAAAGTGCCTATTTCGACCCCGGCTCCATCCGCAGAACAGCCAAAGAGCAAACCCTTCAAACCGATGCTTCCTACCGTTTTGAGCGCGGAATTGACCCAAACCTTCAGGCAATTGCTGCAGAACGAGCCGCTCAGCTGATTGCTGAGGTCGCCGGCGGAGAGATTTCAGAGGAAACGGTCGATGTTCACCCAACCAAAACAGAAACACATCAGCTTACCCTCCGAAAAAGCTATACCAATCGTTTGTTGGGAACGGATTTTGACACCTCAACCATCGCGAATATTTTGGAAGGACTGGAACTGAAGGAAGTTAAACGGAATGAGGATACCATTACCTATGGGATCCCTACTTTCCGCCCGGATTTGGAACGCGAAGTCGATTTAATTGAGGAAGTTGGTCGACTGTTCGACTACAACAAAATTCCCGCTCCGAAGCACGGAATTTATGTTTCTTCAGAACCGATTAACGAGTGGGAAAAACTCAATCAAAAAATCAGGAACACTTGTCTGCAGTTAGGACTTCGTGAAATCTATTCCAACTCGCTTATTTCTGAGAAAGAAGCCTCACATTTTGGTGAGCTCGATGATATGATTTCTGCACTCAATCCTTTAAATAAGGATATGAGCACTTTACGCCCTTCTCTTCTGCACGGATTTCTGAAATCAGCCTCTTACAACTTCAACCGTAAAAGGGCTGGTGTTCGGTTTTTTGAATTGGGGCATGTATTCAATGCCGATGAAGAAGGAACGTATTATGAAGGCATTAAAGAAGAAGTGCATGTTTTGCTTGGCCTGGCCGGACTAAAAAATCAGGACAGCTGGTCGGAAGAGGCAGAATCGTATTCCATTTTTGATCTGAAGGCTTTGGTTCAAGCTTTCTTCAGTAAACTGAATTTAATGGAGCATCTTTCATCGAAGGCAAAAGATGAAAACACTCTTGAATATTTTTGGGGAGATAAAAAAGTTGGGACCCTGTTCCTTCCTGCCGATGACTTAAAAGAAGCCTATGATTTCGATCAGGAAGCTTTTGTGGCTGAACTATCTGTGTCAACAATAGCCGAGGCTCTTGAGGTTATACCTGAAAATACTTTTACAGCCGTTCCTAAATTTCCCGCATTCGAATTCGACTTTGCTGTGATTGTTTCTCAATCGGTTACAGCCGGAGAACTGATGGAGGTGATAGAAGACAAAGCCGGCGATCAGCTGGAAAGCATTGATATTTTTGATGTTTTTGAGGGTGAGTCAATCGGAAAAGGAAACAAAAGCCTGGCCTTTCGGTTAAACTTCCTGAATCCGAACAAGACCTTGAATATCAAAGAAGTAGAACCTATTATTCAGCGAATTGTTAAATCATTGGAAAAAGATTTTTCAGCTAAACTGAGAGGGTAACCAAACCTGCATATGAATAAACTTTCACAACAAAGCGACAAGTTCAGACGGCTGCTGGATGAAGTGGGTTCCGAGGTGGAAGGTCTGAAACAGGAAATTCGCGAGCTTAAGAAGGACAACGCCAAGCTTAAAGCCAAACTCGAGGAAGAACACGAAAAGCAAACCGATATCTTTTCTGCTATCACAGAATCAGAAAGGCTGGCGCTTAGGCAACACGTGCAGGGGCTTATCTCAAAAATTGACCATCACCTTGGAGTTGATTCATGAAATCGATAAAAGTTACCATCCTCGGCAAACAATACCCTCTAAAAGTAGAGGATCATGAAGAAGAATCCATGGTCCGAATCTGCAAGTTTGTGGATGAACGTTTTAAAACCTACCGGCAGCAACTGGTGAAACAGCCGGAATCTACCGTTATGGTGCTGGCTGCGCTTAGCATAGCCGAAGAGCTTTTTGAAGCCCGTAACGCAAATACAGAATTAGAGAATAACGAAGAAGTTCTGATGGAGCGGGTGAATCACAGTCTCGAACGCCTGCTCACCGAAATCAAAGAATAATAATCCCCTATAAATAGCAGGAGTATATTTTGGCTGATACAATCAGCATTTTTTTTGTTGGCGACATAGTTGGAGACCCCGGTATTGAAATGACCAATACCTTCTTACCCAGTCTTATTAAGAAGTATGATGCCGACTTTGTGATCGCCAATGCCGAAAATTCCCACGAAGGATTTGGAACAAACAGGAAAATCATAAAAAACCTGCTTAACCTTGGAGTAAATGTGGTTACCGGTGGCGATCATTCTTTTGACAAATGGAAGGTGTTTGATTACATGCGCGATCATGATCATATCCTCCGCCCTCTTAACTACCCTAAAGGAAATGCCGGGCTTGGTTTCAGTATTCATGAAGTGCCCAATAAAAATGTAAAGGTAGGCGTACTGAATTTGCAGGGGCGTACTTTTATGAAGGCCATTGACGATCCTTTTTCCACAGCCGAGTGGGCGTTGGAGAAAATCAGGGAAGAGACGAAGATCATTTTTGTGGATTTCCACGCCGAAGCCACCGCTGAGAAAATATCCATGGGCTGGCATATTGACGGAAAAGCTTCGGTGATGGTTGGAACGCATACTCATGTTCAAACCAATGATGCCCGTATATTTCCGCAAGGACTCGGTTACCTGACCGATGCCGGTATGACCGGCTCCATGAACGGAGTTATCGGGATGGACAAGAAAGTAGCCATCAAGCGATTAATGACGGGGGTCCATCAGAAATATCAGCCCGCTTCCGGCGATAATCAGCTTTGTGGGGCTTTAGCAAAAGTAGATATCGAAACCGGAAAATGTGTGCACATCGAGCCCGTTACCTATCCCGGACTAAACAATTCAGCTACCGATTAATGGATAACCAAAAGATCGTTCTTCAAGCAAAGGACTTATATAAAAGCTTTCCGGGCGGACCTGATAAAGGAGAGCTTAAAGTATTACAGGGTATGAATCTGGAGATTACTGAAGCGAGCATCACATCGATTGTTGGCTCGAGCGGAAGCGGTAAAAGTACACTGCTTCATATTCTGGGAGGTCTGGATCGTGCTGATTCCGGAGATGTATTCTGGAATGAAAAGAACATTTCGACTTATAAGCCGGATAGCCTGGTTGATTTCCGAAATAAGTATATCGGCTTTGTTTTTCAATTCCACCATTTACTGCCGGAATTTACCGCGCTCGAAAATGTGGCTATGCCCGCGCTGATTGCCGGCACCCAAACCGGTGAGGCGTATGAACGGGCTCATGAACTGCTTGGCCTTTTTGGTATCGATGAGCGGTCGGGCCACCGCCCTACCCAACTTTCAGGTGGTGAGCAGCAACGGGTATCCATGGCCCGAGCGCTTATGAATAACCCACGTGTGGTACTTGCTGACGAACCCACCGGAAACCTTGATCAGGAAAACACAGATATTATCCTGGATCTTTTGTTTGAGCTCCGGGAAGCTATGGGCGTTTCTGTATTGCTGATTACGCACGAAAAGGAAATCGCAAGCCGATCGGATACCATCCTTGAATTAAAAAATGGTGTTTTAGAATCACTTTAAGGTTTTGGGAAGTCCCAAAACAGTCCTATTTTTACACCCTTCAAATCACAGCTATTTTAAATTAATAAACATGTCGAAACGACTTTCAAAAGAAGAATTAGAATCTGATCCGCTGATTGAGAATTATAATCGTGCAGCGGCTTATGTAACTGAAAACAAGAGCTTCATCACCACTGTAGCCATTGCAGTTGTGCTTGTTGTAGGCGGCATTATAGGATATAATTATTATTCCTCTGCACAGGAACAGGAAGCACAGCAGTTACTGTCTGTAGCCGAGAACTACTATAATCAGGCTGATTACGAAAACGCTCTTTATGGTGATGAGTTTGAGCTGACCTATGGATTCGATCAAATTTCTGAGGAATTCCCACGAACTAACGCCGGCAATATTGCAAACTTCTATGCCGCTGTATCCAGTTACGAACTGGGCGATATTGAAAATGCACTCATATTCATGGAAGAGTTTGAGGTGCCCAAAGGCATTCTTGGTGTAGGCCCTCTTAGTCTCCATGGTAAACTGCTAATGGCCAATGAAAGTTATGAAGCCGCAGCAGAGAAATTCGTTCAGGCCGCTAATTGGGATGAGAACAGTGTTACTACTCCATCTAACCTTTTGGAAGCCGCACAAGCTTATTATCAGGCCGGTAACTACGACAAAGCTGATGAATTGGCTACTCAGATTATTGAAGAGTACCCGCAAAGCGGACAAATTGCTGAGTCTGAAAAGCTGAAAGGAATGATAGCTGCAATAGGCTAAACTTTCTTTCGAGAAAGTGTTAAGGCTGCCTTTTTCAAGGTAGCCTTTTATGTTTCTAATAGTGAGTGAGTTATATGGAATTGAGGTAGCTGTGCAAATCCTCGTCTGTTTCGATATTGAGCTTCTTCCTTAATCTCGACCGGCTGATATAAACACTGGATGGTTTAATATTCAGCATATTGGAAATTTCCTTGCTGTTAAAACCAATTTTGATGTATGCACAAAGGCGCAAATCGTAGCGAGTCAGATCCGGGAATTCATCCCTTAATGTGTCAAAAAATTCCTGGTGTAGCTCATCAATCTGTATTTCGAAGGTGTTGTCTTCCGGCTCAATATGAGAGTCAATTATCCGAAGAATCTCTGAACTACGGACTTTAACTGATTCCGGGTTATTGCCAATTTGCTCAAATTTGCTTTTCAGCTTTTGCAGGATTCTGTTCTTCTCATCATTCTCCTTGGCTTTGGTAGCCAGCTCAATGGTTTTTGATTTCAGCTGTGCCTTAAGCTGTTCAAACTCTGCACGGGATTTCTGTTGCTCGGCAAGCTTCAGCGTCTTTTTGTGTTTCTCCTGCTGTTGCTGCAGCGACTTTCGCTGATTTATCAGCATATCTTTCTTCTGTTTTCCCAGAGAAACTTCCTGCCAGCGGTATAAACCATACATCATCAAAATTGTGGCTAACACATAGAATGAATACGCATACCAGCTTAAATACCAGGGTGAAGCTATACTGAAATTCAAACTATTGGGCTGAGAGATGATACCATTAACTCTTGCGCGTGCGGTAAATGTATGCTCATCATATGATAAACCCACGAGATCAAAATCTGATTCTTTTATCCAGCTACTCCATTGGCCTGTATCTTGTTCCCGGTATTGATAATAAGCTCCGTCCACATTCGGTACTATTCCCCGTATTCTGATGTTATTGAAGCGATGAGGAAGTTCAGCACCGGGGTATGCTCTCATCTTATTCTCATTATTGTATGCCACCGCCTCCCTGAAAATCAGCTGAAAATTCAGGCTATCTTCATTCCCATTGTTGTCCAGTTTTTTGAAAGCAAAGCCATTATAAACCGGGTAGAATTCGTATTGTTCATTTAGTTGTTCGGGATTAGTATTACCAAGTAATAAGTCATCAATTTCCTCTGTTTCCCCATCCAGTCTCTGTTCTGAGAAGTCATTCTGAATTGAATTGTAATCATACCGGTGAGTCTCGGTTAACACCACAATGTTATCACCGGATTTTCTTAATACATGCTCCTCCCCTTTAAATTCTTCTGATAGAAAAATCTCTCGTTCGATTGGATATAAGTTTTCGTTCAGTGTTGCCTTAATCACTCCATAGTTTGGGATATTAACCCAAATTGTTTGCCCCTTTCCTTTAATCACCCGATTACAGGATCCGAGAATAAGCTCCATCTTCTCACGAAAGCTCCATTCATTACCAGTTTTCTCATAAACTGAAATGCCATTGTATGTACCTGCAAGCAATACATCACCAAAGGGCTGCAGCGTCCATATCCCCTTTTGTTCACCTATCTTTCGGGCGTTATTACCTTCAACCGAAAAGAGCCCCTGATCGTGACTCATCAATATCTGATCATCGATGGTTTGCAGCGACCAAACTTGCCCTTCTGTACCTTTTATTAAACTGAATTGTCCCAGGTCTCCGGTATTATTGAGTGATTGCCAATTGGTTGTATACAGTCCCTGATTGGTGCCTAAATAGAATGTGTCTCCGGTGACTTCAGCCGTATATCCTGTTCCAAAATTGCCTTCATAATCATAGAAGAAGGTGTACTCATTTCCTAAGTCAAGAAACGAAACACCATAATCCATAGACAGCCACAGCTTGCCATTAGGTTGGTGGTGCAAACTCAACACCGTGTTGTTTTGCAACCCTTTATTTTTGTTGATGTGATGAATCAGGTTTCCCTGAATATCACTGATATATAAACCCTGAGATATGGTTCCAAAAGCAAGCCTTATGCTATCGATCTTCTCAAAACTGAATACACTGCCTTTCTTCAACTCATCCGATAATTCGTTACCAACCGGACTGATGGAACCTGATGTATATTGCCACAACCCTGAATTCCGTGATACCAGAACTAGCCCTTCGTTATTTTCATACACCCCGGTGATATCATTTGGTGATCGCTCTGCAGTTGTTGTAAGCTTTTGGGGAGATAAGTCACTCAATTCGAACAAGCCTTCTTCATCAACAAATAAGAACCTGTCTCCTACTACAAAGCTCTTACTTATGGATCCCGGAGCTGAAATCTTTGTGAGATTTTCATCTTTATAGATGTAAATATTGCTCGCCGAAACAAACAGGATGTTGTCATTGAGATGGTGAACATTCCAAAACTCTTCATTTATTTCATTCAAATCCTCTTTAAACGGATATAAAGAAGTATATTCAAACTCATTGTATTTATTTCTTTCCCACACGCCGAAGTCCAAATCGGAACCGGTGTAGATCAATGAGTCATTCTTTACCAATATCGATCTTATAATACCCTGACTACCCTTGTAATCGCTCCAGACCTCTCCATCAAACTCTAACATAGCTTTATCGGCAGCCATGTAAATAATACCATTTGGTGCACTGTCAATAGCCCAGACTTTTCCTTTATGATTATAGTCGGAGGGAGTAAAATTCTTTAGATAGGGAACCCCTTTCACCGCTTCTTGCTGTGCTACGCAAATAGATGCACATAGCAGATGAAGTGATAAATATGTAATTAACTTTTTCAAGAAACGAGCGTGCTTATTATACCTGATCCTACTCAACAATTGGTACATTATACCTATATAACCTTTTCCACTGAAAATCATTCTAACTAATTAGACTAATTCGGTGTTTTTTAAACATAAAAAAACCGACTCATAAAGAGCCGGTTTTTTTTGAATCTATTCGAGAGGTTGATTACTTGATCAACATCATTTTTTTGGTAGCCGAAAAATTACCGGCAGAAATACGATAAATGTACATTCCGCTGGAGAGATTACTGGCATCAAAAGTCAGCGTATAGCTGCCTGCTGCCTGTCGCCCTTGAGTAAATGTGGCTACTTCTCTTCCCGTAATATCATACACCGTTAGTGATACGTTTGCAGCGCTTGGTATCTGATAAGAAATATTAGTAGTCGGGTTAAACGGGTTGGGATAGTTCTGATCTAATGAAAAGCTGGATGGGATAGCCTCGTTTTCATTTGATGTAAGAGTACCGCGTGTAAGCATTAAATCGAAGGAGCTTTCAGCAAATCTAACGCTGTCTCCCGCCATGGCTGTTACAGTCCAAATGAGGTCAATTGAACTTTCTGCACCCACATTGAGGCTGGCTAAAGCATCATCCAGTGCCTGATAGGTCAATGTAAGCGTGGTATCGGATCCGTTATTGTCAGACGGGATACTCAATAGTGGATCAGAGAAGTCACCTTCAGGAACATCAGCATGCCAGGTGTACATAACGTCTGTATTAGAGGCAGCTTTGCTCCACGATATCTCTACTTCCGTGGACTGTTCACCTTCAAGGTTAAGATCGGTACCGTCCGGAGGAGATAACAGAGAAAATGCTTCAATTGCAGGCTCTACGTACACTTCCAGAGATACGTTATCAAGTACAACAATACCAACATCCGCTCCCATATCAAATAAAACACGGCTAGACGGACCACCAAAGGTATTACCGGTTCCATCATCAATGGCAGAGAGAATCACTTTATAAAGTTGGGTGCTATCTACCAGGGTAACAGACTGTGTAGCTGCATAGAACGGGCCTTCACTCTGACCTATTCCAACAATCATATCGCGTGTGTTACCTGATGAGGTTGAAGCCTCAAAAGACAGTACGTAGGTCTCGCCGGCAGTAAGGTCCACAAGTTGACTGAGGTTTACATCAAAGGCATTTCCGGCTGTAGCCACATCAGCAAAGTTATAGCTGTTTCCACCCTCTGTGCGGATGTCCAGAGCATTACCGTACCATGAACCATCATCACCTGCTTCAAAGTCACCATTGGTAAGCAGATTTCCTTTAGGAGGCTCGGTTCCTCCGCCACAGGTTTGGTCAAAAGCTACTGTGGTATTTTCGGTTCCCAGCTGCCAGTTTCCTGCAAATGAGTCTTTACTCCAAAGCAGGTTCAAGTCAACTTCAGCCGGTGGTGCGCCTCCATTCCAGGTTAATGTCATTGTAAGCGTTCCGTCTTCAAGAGTATCTACAGCGGATGGTGTCGGGCTTCCTGTGATTGGACCACCAAATGCGTTGGCAATCAGCACATCCAAGCTGTCATCATTTGCAGACTTCATGCTGATTCTCATAGATTGAGCATCTTCATTCTCAATGGTAAGAATGGCTTCGCTTGCTGTTTCAGCAGTAATACCGTTATTGAAAACGGGCTCGGCACAGAATGCAACTGTATTACCGGTTTGAGTGGTATCCTCCATCTCTTCAGAGAATGTCAGATTATCAAAGTAAATGGTTGCATCTTCTGATCGGTCTCCGAAATCCGGGAAGATGGTGATTCCATTGTATTGTTCACCTCCGGGAGGATTGGCATAGTCGGAGAAATCAAAAGTCAGTTCTTCCCACTCTCCGGTAACGGTATTGGCAACTTTGATATCTCCCGGCGAAAAACCAGAAGCCGTTTCAAGTTTAATACCTACATCACTGATCTTAGATTTCCAGACCATTAGCGAGATAGTTCGGTTTGTAGAGTCCAGTGTAAATTGACCGATGTCTCCAGAAGTAGCTCCTGCAAAACTAGCTCCGGCTGCTCTGGCGGTAAAAGAGGCTACCGAATCAGACGTATTGGCTCCTGATTTATCAGGGTTCTCGATTACATCTACAGCCGGGTTGTCTACGTTTTCAAAAACGGTCCACTCCCAGTCTACTCCAATGCCATTTGCTTCAAAATCAACCGGGTTGTTTTGAGCAAATGCAAACGATGTAACCGCAAGCATCATTAGTGTTAATAGTGTTTTCTTCATAGTTCTGGTAATTAATTGTTTATGATTAGTATCGTTTCTTCTATGTTCTGTTTTTAGTGAGTTTATGGTTGTTAATTATGATTATGCGTTGATGTTAAACATCAATTTCCTTTGGAATGATGTGCTGAACAGCCGATTTTGGCGTTCTGTCTATATTGAATAATCCCCAGTGTTTTTCGGGTTCTAAAGGCTCCGGAGAGCCTTTCCAGTCTTCGTCAAAAGCTTCAAAAAAGAAGGTCATTATGCTTTCCTCTGTAGTCCATTCGGTAAGCTGATCGAAATAAACTTTTTGATGGGCTTCACTTACATGGTTAGCAGAAATACCACTTCCGTTCGACTGCGTAGCCCAGCCAGCCTCAGTTATAATCACAGGCGTATCCGGATATTTTTGAGCTACGGAGTAATAATTGTCTTTGGTGTACCCAATCCCTTCGTTTATATGCTTGTATTCCCAAACCGGGTAGGTATGGATGGAAATGAAGTCGACCGCGTTGGCCAGCTTTTCCAGTTTAAAAAGCCAAGGAACATAGTTTTCACAAAATGTAACCGGTTGAGAGGCTTGTTCTTTCACCATATTTACATAGCCGAGAACCTTGTCCTCATGTACATAGTGATCGGTCCAGTCTACACAAGATTCGTTTCCGACAGATAATGCAAAAATGATATCCGGGTAATCATTACCGAACTCAATCAAACTGTTAATAAGCTTTTGATTGTTTTCAGCATTCAGCTCCAGCTCAGATTCAGAATAAACACCGCCGCCCCAGGGGCAGTTAAAATTATTCATTTCAGCCTCGATAAAGGCTCCAAGCATTACTTTAAAATCCATGCTTTCATTCCGAATAACTTCAAGAACTGTTTTAGCATGCTCATCACAGTTATAGAGGCGCAGATAATCCCAGTAATTGTTAAGAAGCAGTAAATCTTCTTTTACTTCTTCATAACTCGGAAACGTATGTTCCGGGTGCTGTCCCTTTCTGAATCCTGAATAACAGATTGCCTGACCGGGTGATATGTCTAATTCTTTAAAACTGTTCATCCTAATATTTAAGTTTTCCGTCTTTGTCCCATATTCCCCAGCAGGCTCCTACTTCCCCCTCAGCTCTCACTTTCCAGGATTCGTCAAATGAGGAGAAGTAAAAGCTTTCAATGCCCTCGTCCTGTGTCCACAGATTAGCGTTTATGAAATACTTCATGGCATTAATTTTGGATGGATTAGCTCCTCCCAACGATTCTCCCTTACTTGGCCAGCCGGTTTCAGAGATAATTACCTCTTTACCGTTTGCGATCTCTTTTACCTGGTGGTACATCTGTCGCATGTGCTGCAGAGAATCTTTATAACTGGTGCCTTCCCAGAATGGATAGCAGTTGCAGAGTATAACATCACATAAAGCCGTTAGCTGTGGCCGCTGCACGAACTCGTAATATGCGTCTACGTAACCGACCGGAATGTCATTAGGTATTCGCTGCTTTACTTCTTTGATGTATCCGAGTAATTCTGACTCTTCAAGGTCTTCCCTGTAAAGTACTTCATTACCAACGGCTGCAATGTCAACTAACCCATCCTCAGTCAGTCTGATCAGATTGTCGATTTCCTGCTCGTTCTTCTCTTTATCATCACCAAGCCATGCTCCTACAAGAGTTTGAATACCCAGATCAGTCGCAACTTTTGGAATGTGCTCATTACCTTCGATACATGAGAATGAGCGAACCCAGTCGGTATGGGGTGCTATGACTTCCATTCTTCGCCGCACCTGCTCTTCGGAAATACGATCACCCGGTTTTTGGCCTTCCTCATATAAACTAAAGCACAAACCATGAATACCACTGTCCAGCACCTCCCGAAACAGACTGTCAATCTCGTCTGCCGGCATTTCGTCCAGATAGCTTAGCTTTGGTATCAGGTTTGATTTTTTGTAACTCAGAAATTGTTCTTTTCTAAACGACATTTTTCTTATTCGATATAATTATTCTTATTAATGCTTATCTGAACAGATCATAGCTCTCCGCGCCTGTCCACTAATGTCTGTTGAATTTCTTTGGCCCTTTCTTCCGTTAAACTGTAACTGTACATCACCCATATGGCCATAGCAGCCGTAATTGCGGGTATTGCTATATCAGCTATCCTCAGGTTTGTCATGGTTTCAGCCGTTTGTGTGGCCGCATTTTGATCAAAACCAACCAATTCCAGTACCAGGCCTCCAAGTACAAGCGCCAATGCCTGCCCAAGCTTCACCATCCACCAGTAAATAGCCCCGAAGGTGCCTTCTTTCCTGGGCATGCCATTCTTAAGCTCATCCAGATCGCACACATCTGCCGTCATACTCATCATCAGTGTAAATAAGCCGCCAAGTCCGAAAGCCATAAATGGAATGGGCATGAATAGCAGCCATGGATTTTCGGGGCTGAATCCCCACCATTTCAGTATATATCCAACAATGGAAAGAGCCGTTGATATGATGAAGGCTTTCCGTTTACCGAAGGTATCCGATAGCCAGGAGACGATTGGAATCACCAGAAAAGCAGTAGCTACAGCGGTAATGGTTGAGAACCAGGCCGGCCAGTTACCAGCAGCTCCGTAGTCCCCGTTAAACATGTAAAAAACGATGATAAAGTAACTGAAGGAGGCTACGAGTTGAAAGCCATTAAACACTAGGAAAGTAGCCGCACAGAGTTTCATGAACGGCTTGTTCTTAGATACAAGTACTATACCATGGAACAGCTCTTTTAAGTTCTCAAATGATTTTTTAAAGGTGATTTCCTTCCGGTTCTCCATTTCAGCATCATCAAAGCCTTCACAAAATATAGCGGGCAAAAGCCCAAGGGCGATGCAAATCCCTCCTACTATCACGGATAACTGCCGAACCCCTGTAGCCTGATCTGCAAATAAATCCGGATTCGCGATAAGTACCCAAAACCACGGTACAATCATCCAGGCGATTTGTCCAACAGTCTGTGAGAATGCCATAAGATGAGTTCGCTCGTTGTAATCGGTCGTCATCTCGTAACCCAATCCGATCAGCGGCGTCGCAAACATCGTGTTACCCACCAGAAAAACCATCGACATAATCAAAAAATACCAGAAGTTGTATGCCTGGGAATTTGTCTCATCCATTTGCCAAAGCAGAATGAAAAAGAGCCCGCTTAGGATAGCACCTACAAAAATGTACGGCCGGCGGCGACCCCATCTGGATTTAGTATTGTCAGAAATGAATCCCATAATTGGGTCCGTCAGAGCATCAAAAATGCGCGGTAAACCGCCAAGCAAGCCAGCCAGGAATGGGTTCATCCCAAAAGCGGTAAGCAAAAAGAACATAAAGACCCCTAAAGCCCCGGGTAGTAAATTAAGTACCAGGTGACCTGCCCCAAACGAAGCCTTTTGCAGTAAAGGTACTTTATCTCTATTTGCTGTTTGATGTGCTGACATTCGCTTCCTCAGTTATTCCGTGATTCCTTTCTTCTCAGTTTTGCTTGATTAGAATAGTTTGTATAGCCTGCCCTGGTATTTCTATTACTGATGAAGCACCATTCAGGCCAAGCTGTATTACTTTGTCAGTATTAGCCTGATTAAGAGCTACCACCGCTATACTTCCGTCAGGGTTTTCGGCAGCCGTAAGCATTAAGCCATCAGTATTGGTTTGATCTGATAGATTGTGCTTAATTCTTTTTGCACCGGGGCGGATATATTTACTGAAATGCGCCATGGTGTAATAAAGCGGGGTGTAATACACTTCATCGGCCTCCGGATCTACAATCACAGGGGCTGTACACCAGTTCTCAGCCCAATTTGGTCCACCCTGTCGGTCAAGAACCATATTCCAGTCGATCCAGCCGTCCACCCAATTGTTTAAAGTCCCGATAATATCTCTGGCATACCTGTAAACAGGCACATATTTGGGATGAAGATGCTTTCTGTCTTCCGGAGCCCAATCCCAGCCCCAGTCCGTCGCTTCTTTCGACCAGTACCAGTCATCGTCTTTCCATGCCGGAATCTCCGCATCTACGGTAGCTTCGGTTTGGATCAGATACTTGCCGGGGGCTTTTCGGTGAGCGTACTGCAACTCTTTGGCAAAAATCTTGTATGTGCTGGCGTACCAGTGCACGGCCGTTCCGTCATAATATTTGGCCGTCTCTTCATCATCGTACATGGCGTCCACCCATTCAATCAATTCTTCATGACGGTTTTGGTCGTACCCAAGAATGTTGATTTCAGAATAGCCATCTTTTTCCAGCTGTGGCCCTAAATGCCCCTTCACAAATTCATTCATTTCTTCGGGTGTGAAGTGCATACTGTCCCAGTTGCTATCGTTACCCAAAGGTTCATTTTCTACGGTTATCCCCCATACATCTATCCCTTCTTTTTTGTAAGCAGTCAGGTACTTTGAGAAGAATAATGCCCAGGTGTCGTAATACTCAGGAAGTAACTTTCCACCCTTCCAGTCGTTGTTGTCTTTCATCCAGGGCGGAGCCGTCCATGGAGAGGAAATAATCTTGAAGCCATCCCGGGATACAGCCATCGCATCTTTGATCATCGGGATCAGATCATCCCGGTCTTCTTCTATGGAGAAGTTTTCAAGGGTACGATCGCCCGGAACAGGCGCATATGAGTAATTACCCAGCGAAAAGTCACTGGAATTCATATGCGTTCGAGTGAGTGAGTAACGTGCTCCGGAATCCCCGAAATAGGCTTCAAGAATTTCATTCCTGTTTTCGTCGCTAAGTTCATTAAGCAGATAAGCACTCGCCTCAGTAAATGAACCTCCAAATCCGGTAATTTCCTGATAGGTTTCATCAGGATTTAAGATCACATTGATAGAAGCTTCCTGGTCTGTGCTTCTTTCAACCAGTGATAGTTTCTCACCATTGCGGGAGGTTTCATATATCTCTGTTTCTAGCGTAGTATTGTTTGTGCAAGCAGCCATGAGAGTTGCCAAGAATAGAATTGAGATGTTACGTGCCTGAGTAATCATATCGAGTTAATCCTCTTGCTTAATAGCTTCAATTTCTGCGTCGATGGGCGGTACCATCACCGTTTTCATTAACTCATCACGATCACCATTAAATGTTTTGGTGATTGGTTTACCATCTCTTGTCAGCCCATCAAAAACCCCGGCATCCACCTCATCCCACATCACATACTTTGCTTCAGATTGCAGGTTGATGAGCCCGAAGTGATTCTCGGAGCCGAGCTGATTTGCTGCATCCTTCCATTTCTCGTCAAAAGCCTCGAAATAGAACACAGAGACACCATTCTCTTCCGACCATTCCCTAATCAGTTCGTGATAGCGGGCCATTTTAAATTCGTCGGTGGCTTTGGAGCCATCTTCTCCATAAAATCCGTTAGAAACGGTTGCCCATCCGGTTTCCCCAATATGAACCTGCTTATCAACTCCCTGCTCATTCATGTATTCTACCACACTTTGGTACTGAGAAACCGAGTAGTCCAGCGATCTTTGCATCGCATTCTCTATTTTCTCCATATCGCTGAGGTCTTCCTCGTCATCCCTGACTCCCCAAAAATCCGGGTTATAATGGGTGTCGTGCATGGGATAGGTATGCATGGATATGTAATCCACAGCTTGAATCAATTTGTTCAGGTCTTCTTTGTGATAGCTGCTGCTTCCCCCTCCCCACGATGCAAAATTATCTGAACTGGTAATCCAAAGGTCTTCAGGAAGTTCACCCTCCTTTTTCAGTTCCTGAAGGTGATTCACCCACTGTAGAATAATGCCCGGCTCTACGTAGTAATCGGTTTGCCAGTGCACCATAGCCTCATTCCCTACCGCAATTATCTTAACGATATCAGGATATTCGGCAGCTAATTTTGCAGCCCGATCAATCTCTTCAGCATTGCGGGGACTATTTTCATCCCTAATTCTTTCCGGTTTGTCCGTCCATGCGTTTTTGGCATCAATCCAGGCTCCCATCATAACATACATTTCAAAGGATGGGTCCTCTTCTTTCATCTCACGAATAGCCTGCAACAGCCGGGGAACCGCTTCCAGGTAAACGTTATAGGTTCTAACGATTTTGATTCCCAGAGCAGAAAGCAACTTCATGTCTTCTTTCAGGTCGGCAATGCTTGGCACACTATCACGGGATATATCGCGATACCCGCTGTATGAAATGGCCGGATAGTTAACCGGGTCGGAAAGTAATTCTTCAGCTGTAATGTTCTCAGATTTCATAGTTTCTTCTGATTGATCGGTACAGCTCACCAGAAACAGGCTTAGTAAAAGCAGCAGGTATGTGAGTGATTTGCTCATGTCGATCAATTTGGAGTTATCGGAGTTGGTTTTTATTCAGATTCACGGATACCTGGCGTATCTCGCCATTGCGCCCGAAAATTTTACCTGAGGTTTCCTTATCCAGCTTCAAGGACTCGTAGTTTTTCCGGGAGCCGTCGTTGAACTCAATGTGTATGCTTTCAGAGTCTGAAATAGAATAGACAACCGGAACCTGACAGTAGGTAAAGGCAAGACTTTTCTCAGGCAGCTCGATCAGGTTTTTGGCATTTTCCGTTGTAATGGCTTCAAAGGTAGATTCACCGGATATAAACTCATCCTCTTTAAGAAGAAACGGATCAAAACCAAGCATACCGTCCCGTATGTTTATCCCCAGTTCACCTATTCGCACCAGAATATCTTCTTTAACCTGTCCGGTCATACCGGGCTGTTGTGCTCCCCGGTGCCAAGGTGTATGAGAATAAGGGTCGGTTGGAAAAGCACCGTATTGCTCCGGCGATTTATGGATTCCTATTCCTTTACCAATTTCGTCAAAGTGTTGGCCTAATTGTTGTCGGGTCCGTTCGCTTGCTTCTTCTGAATGGGCTTTCTCACACACTTCGTATACAGCCAGATGAAGCTTTGATACCATGTGCCAGTAAATGGAGCCCAGACCTTCGTAGGCAAAGAAAGTTCCTGACCTGCCGGTAAATGCTTTATGATTAAAAACCTCTTCAAATATACTTAAAACAAGCTGCTCGTCTTTCTCTGCTAAAGAACCATACTTTGAAGATTTTAAATTCTCAAATGCTGAATTCAAGTCACGGGCATTCTTAAAATTCCCGTTAAAATGGTACCCGCCTTTTACATCTTTATTGATAATCTGCCGGTCATCATCCTCAACTAATTTCATTAATAGCTTGGATTTTTTGAAAGATTCTTCAGGAATATTATTTCTCTCCAGAAAACCCGGTAAGTCTTTGTTCGGATACAGGAGATAGCTTTGCTGATCTTCTCGATATAACGCACTGTTCCTGAGTGCATCCAGTAGACGGGCTGCATCTTCTCCACTTAAGTATCCTGAACTTAAAGCCGCAACCTGACCTTCCAGCATTTCCTCGAGATAGGAAATTGAAATACCTTCCTCATCCATGCTCATAAGATTATAAGCATGGTATAATCCGTCTTCCCGCTCATTCGCCTCTATAGTGTGCTCCAGGTAAGCAAGAGAAGTCGATATAAAGTCAGATATGTCTTTCACAGCTAAAGCGGATTTGTCCCCCGAGAAACCCAATGTGTAAATTTTATTTCGATATCTGCTATGTGCCCTCCCGAGTTCTTCTGTAATCAGCTTGCGATCTGCATCACCGACATGATCGCCAAGTACTTCTTTCTTCGAGTCTAACACTTCATGAATTCCGACAAAGAGTTCTTTCAATTCATCGGAAACCAGTACATCAGTATGGTCTGATTTTTTGATCAGTGGCTCCATAAATTTCATAAAGCGCCGGAGGTAATAGAGAGTAACCATTGACACTCCGTTACCCACCAGGGCATTGTTTGCATCATTCCACTCCGGGCGCTGGGTGTTCATCCATATTCCGGCTTCAGGAATGAAGTTGGATACTTTGGTAAGTACCGTTGCCAGTATCTTTTCCATAAAGTTTACCCGGTGGATATCCTGCTTTTTACTGCTGAGCAACGCTCCGTCGGCACCAAGTTCAGCGACTTTTTCACGGATTGCCGCATCGGCTTTCTCGTCAAATTCGATGGTGTTTTTGGGGTCTTTCGCTATTTCCCGATAAGACTTGATCCTGTATGGTATATTCGCATACACAAAAACATCATCGTTAAACAAATCTCTAAGGGCAGCCGGATTATGACTATGGTAAAACTCCAGAAACTTCAGCAGATAAATAATTTGGTGGTCTCCCCAGTAACCGATGTATGACCATGGATCTTCAGGATCAGAAATTTCCCAATCAAAACCATCCTTGGTTACCCGGTATGGGTTATAGCCGTCAAAAGTGGAGGCGTTCAGGAACTTGAAAATCATTCCTTCAATAAAACCGGGATAAGAATGTGCCAGCGCTTCCCAGTTTTGAAATATATCTCTCCAGTTACCCTCGTAATCCAGAATTTTAGAGCCGTCAATTTCACTATGTGTATTAATAGAAAACTGGTTCCAGGGTCGGCTCGGATCCCCATGCCTTCTGCTGAACTTGAGGGGCAAATACTCCTTTCCGAGCCTTACAAGGTCGGGATCATTTGATGCTGAAAGCTTTTCAAAAAGGGTTTCCTTATCGAAATTTAGCTCCAGCTCATCTATAAACGTTTGATTTGCGTTGAACACTTTCTTGCTGGCATTCTGCAAATACTTCGAAAAGTCTTCTTTCTCAATTTCGTAGTTGTGATCAAAAGTACCTCCCCGCATGATATTGAAGAGTACATTGGAGTAATGCCGGGCATTTTTAAGTTTATCAGAAGATTTCTGAAAACCGTCGGCTCCGGCCACAAGTTCTTTTAGCTTATCCGTCCCTGCTTCCACATCCTGCATCACTTTTTCTTCCAGGTCGTCATCTTCCCGTATAGCCGTATCTAGTGCGATAACCTGAGGGTGATTTTGGTTCACATTAGCAACCATAAACCAATCTTTAGAAGAACCGGCCTCCAGCTTAAGGTCTGATACTACAAAGTATGCCCCTTTCTCTGCCTTAACGTCCTCTTCCTGCTGAATGGCTTCCTGATTTCGGAATTTCTCTAACTGCAGAGAGGACAATAAATAGGTTGGATCTTCCAGTCCTTTCGACCATGCCACATTGGCTTTCAACGCCTCGCTGGGTTCAGCTTTATCAACAATGATGGCGCTAAGTGCGTAAATACCCAGCCCTGTTTCAGGGTTGAGTTCACTACGTTTGTAAGCATCAACTAGGTTACTGGACTTGTTTTGAAGGTCGCTACTCACTCCGTGTGGCATTATATTCTGCATACCGTCCAATACCCGCACTTTTACCTTAGCGGAGGTATGATTTACAAGAGAAGCCTTCCTGACAAAACCAAACAGGTTACTTGAATTCCATTGATATCTGAATGTTAATCCAAGATCTTCATTCTCCTCTTCAAACAGGATTTTATTACCGTATAGGTTCTTATATACATTACGGGTAACTCTTAATCGATAGGCATTACGCTTAGAAAACGGTTCCCAGATCATCTTTCCGGATTCCCTTACAACCTGAAAAATTGTTTTACTGCCTGTTGTGTGAGCAAGCTCCGTAATTTTATCATCCGTGTTATACGGAAACAGAGCAAACTCAGCATTCTTGCGGCCGGCTGTTACCCCTCCGTTACTTGAAATAAACATCCAGTGGTTCGAGTTACTGACCACACTCATAAAAAACGGACGCATTGAGGCGGAATCAGAAATTTTGAACCATTCTTCGTTATATAATTCTTGTTGGGTAATCGGCACTGCTTAAAGCTCTGTTTGTTTTTTGTTAAAGTTATTTGAGTCAAAGAGGTGTTATTCGGAGTACACTCTCACATAGTCTACATACATGGTTTGCGGAAATGGGGTACTACTATTAGGAGGGCCAACAAAACTTCCTCCTACTGCTACATTCAGAATCATGTAGAAGGTGTTGTCATTAAATACCCACTCCCCACTCACGTCATCCGGGGTAATCTCATTGTACAGTTCATTATCTACATAGTACCTGATGAAGTCAGGACCCCATTCAATCGCAAAGACATAGAAGTCTGTATCAAACCTGCCATTGTCGAGACGGTAAGAATCCGTTACCGCTTGCCCGGCTGAATAACCGGGTCCGTGAACGCTTCCGTGAATGATGGTAGGCTGCTGGCCACGATACTCCATAATGTCAATCTCACCAATCTGTGGCCATACAACTGAACCTCCTGAATCATCCCCAAGCAACCAGAATGCCGGCCATATACCCTGACCAAACGGTAACATAATGCGTGCTTCAAAACGGCCATAGGTTGTTTCAAAAATATCGCGGGTCAATATTTTGGCAGAGGTGTAATTTGATCCTTCATATGATTCTCCTCTTGCTGTAATTTCCAGCATGCCATCACGTACCCTGATATTTTCGGGACGATCTGTATAATATTGCAGCTCGTTATTCCCCCAGCCGGGCACGCCAAAAATCTCTACGCCCGTCCCGATGTCGAAATTCCACTTTTCAGAATCCGGGCTGCCCTCCGTCTCAAATTCATCCTCCCAAACCACATTGGTGTAGGGCTTTTCGGATGCGTTGTTATCATCACACCCGAAACCCAGTGATCCAATTAGTGCAACGGTTATGATTAGCCGGAAGGTTGCCATATCTAAATGATTTGCGTTGAACAATGAATTCCTCTTCTGGTTTTACTGATACATGTAAATGTTATCCACGTAGATGGTAGCGCCCTGAAGTGCAGGTCCCTGATCTGAATCAAATACTATTTGCCCCAGGTTCGATTTATTGGTCATACCTGAGATATCAAGTTGGATGGTAATCCACTGTCCGGATACCAGTGCCGGATTACTTCCGGTATTTATTACCGTGGATGCAATGGTATCGTCGCCTCCTCCAAATGAATCATCAGCTCCAAAATCCCTCAGGTTAACTGCAAAGGCTGAACCTGATGGCACATCGTTAGGCAGATAGATATCTACACTAAGCGTATTCATATTGCTGGCATCTATAGTGGGCACATTCTGATTGAACTCGATGCCTACAAAATTGAAGTTCTCGTAATTCAGCACATTGTCGCCATTCACCGAGAAATCGTTGGAGGTTGTAGTCTGGAACGGTGCGTAGAAACCATTGTAGAAATCAACGGGAACGTTCTCATAAGCATCACTGAAAATAGATATCACGTTATCCGGATCCTCTGTAGGGGTTGGAGCTGGTGTAAAAGAACCGATTGATTCTACCGTCAGAGACCCATCGGCATCAATACCATTAAGGCTTGCGGTGATTTCTGCCGTACCCTGCCCTACAACCGAAACTGTTCCGTTACCGTCAACGGTAGCCACATCAGTGTTTGAAGAGCTAAAGCTATAGTAAGCAGGGGCTGCACCCACCGTTACGTCCACTCCGTTAGCTTGATTAATTGTGAAGGTAAGTCCTGGTATCTGAATAGTTGTACCTATAAATGTAGTTTGTGACTCATCATTCCCATTGTTAATGGCAGGGCGGGGTTGTGCAATAGTGCCAAGGTTTTCGTACTTCAACTCATCTACCCAAAAAGAATAACCGTCTCCACCTTCAGGGCCTTCTGCATACCAGAACATCCCCTGCTCTGCAGTCAACACAGAAGCATCAGGAATTGGAATGATGTACTTTTGCCAGTAAGTTGCCAGCCTGAGTCCACTACGAACGACCTGATACTCGTTACCCATAAAGTCTTGCCCAAACCCTATTTCATTGACTGTTCCAGCCGTTGTAGCTTTGGCGTAAAAGGTGAGCGCATTGTAGCCGGTTAGGTCACGCCCTCCGTTTTCATCCCGAAATATGGCACCTGAATAGGAACCGGAGGGATTTCCGACATTGGGGATGTCGAAACGCATGGAAGACTGACTGTTATCATAAGTAACATCCTTATCTACGCTGAAAGCATCCTGTTTAGAATCAGCAAAGGGGAAGTATTCCAGCCCCGAGCTAAAACCATCAATGTAAACTTCAGGATTAGTGGTAAAACCCGGCTCTTCAAGTCCATCTACGGAGCGTTCACAACCTGTTGCCAAAAACATGATCAGCAAGCTCGCGAGTATCGTACGTTGGGTGCTTTTAAAAACCATTGTATTCATGTTATCAGCCTCTGTTTAATTGGTTATATCAATTTGGATGTATGTTCTGAACTCCCATTCCGTACCGTTATCAAATCCTGGAGCCGTTGGATCAGGTACTCGTTCCCCGCTTACATTGGTTGTGTAGGTTGGGGCATATCGTGGCGAGAAATCGTTTAGCGATCTCCAGGTTGCCCGGATCCCCATCCTGGTGGATGGAAGATTGAACCAGTCAGGCCGACTGATGTAGGTTGAGATATCTGCCATCAGCTGCAGCGGGAAGGTCAGGTTAAAATCACGGTGGTAATCATAGGGTCCCCAGTCATTAACTTTCACAAATGTACTGGCCTTAAGATTCTTGTAGATCATGCGTACATCACCTCCAAAACGGGTAATGAGCCTCGGGTCACTACCTCTTGCCTGTGCATCACCGCCATACAGATTGGCGATAAACCCAAGATCCCTGCTTACTTTTGATACGATGCGTGTGTTTACTTCCCAAAGGTCTCTGGCAGGAGGTGCTCCGGGAAATGGGAAAAATGTTCGGCCATCAGGCAGAATACCGACGGCAGCGTCCTGCGTTGTAGGTAAGTGGCGGAACACAAAACCAAGGCTCATCGCAAAGCCGGCATCTTCTGCAGCATCGTTATTCCATTCGTACATGTAGGTTCCGGGAGTTGGATCGTATGTCAGCAGTAATTCCCCTGAAATCTGCTCCCTGTTGGCCCGCACGATAAACGGATCAGACAAAATATTTCGAGGCCTGGCCGGGGCGTCAACATCAGAAGGAATAGGGCCTTCAATAGGTTTTTGCCATAAGAAGTTGGGGGCAATCTGCAGGTTACCCAAGTTATAAGTGAAGCCTGAGAGCACATTATACTGATTCCCGCTGCCGCTGTCCTTTAATCGCCATCCTGTGAAGGTCATAGTTTGATCGGCCCCGCCATTGGCTACAAGTCCCATAATGGCAGACTGTGCATACCAATTGAACAATCCTTTGGAGTAAGTGACCTTAACCTTTCCTCCGAAATTGTCCATAGTACCGATTTCATCTACATAAACATTGTAGCTGCCATCAGGTTGTTCACGGACCAACTGAAACTCCCTGCCATTCAGCGGCTGGCCGGCCCAGATACCACCCAATTCTAACCCAAAATTCCCAAAATCGCGGCCCGCATACAGGGTAAACCTTCGGGTTTTTGGTTGAGGAATTGCAAAAGAGCTTCCGGTTAGCCCCTGTCTCTCAATATCTTCATGATAGACTCCGGTTAGGTCAGTTTGGCCTATGTTTGTAGAATATTTAAGTAATACTGACGGGTTGGCTCCCCACCACAACTGCGGACCAAATGCTAGTTTAAAGCCTTCAAACATTTTCTTCCCTTCCGCCTCAAATCCAAAAGGTGCAATACCATTATAGATATCAATCTGATCTCCATAGTTGGCTTCCGGGTATAGCCCAAAAAAGTCTCCTTCATATCCCCAGTGATAGTGCCCGGTTCTATAGAATCCGTCTATATTGAAATAATCCTGATTCCAGCTATAACTGGCGCTGTATATTTGAACGCGGTTTAATGATTCTACAGTAATAGCTTCATTCTGCCCTAACAGTTCTACTGCCCTTCCACGATTCTCATAAAAAATTTCATCTATTGGGTTTTCAGCTACGTTGCCAAGAATGTTCGTCACAACCTCTGCTCTCATATTCGGGCTGGGTTTAGCCTCAACGCCGATAAAGAAGGATTGCATGTGATCAAAACCAAGTTCATCCGGAAATGCAATTCGGTCCAGATCTTCATCTGAAGGCGTGGTTATGAGGCTTCCGCCTGTATTAAACGTTTCGAAGGTAGCAGAGAAACGGCTCAGCGAAATAAGGTCTGAGCTACCGGCAGCACTTCCTGATGATTTAGTTCTAAGAGTAGCATCAATGATTGAAACATCGGCAAAGTGTTCTTCTAAAGTCGTTACATTTACTTCATCCGCATAAGGGTCAAACTCATGAATATCTTTCAGCACATAATAAGCGGCTCTTGGATAAAGCTCATAAAAGCCCGCCAATGTAGTCGGACCTTTAGCCATGATACCAAACCATTCCTCATTCATGTTATTCTGCCCTTCTGCAAAATCAAACTGGTACCCGCCGTTAGCCCAGGAAGCATTGGTGTCGTGCACGTCAAGGTTTTCGGTTTGGCCATACTTCCACCAGCCGTCACTAAACTGAAAAGTAAAACCACCTATTGAGTTATCACTTCCTCCTAAACCTGCGGCGTTGTTGTAAATTTCTTTCCAATTGCTGTACAGGTACCTGGCCTGGGCTGCCTGAGCCTCTTGTAAGGTTCGGGCATTGAATGCATCAGAGCCGAATTCGGTAAGCAGAACCGGCTTATCATATTCATTGGCTACTCTTTCATAAAGATCCGTGAAGGTCATTCCACGGTAGGTATTTGTACCAAAAATATCGACATCCGGTGCCAGTTCAACGATTAAATCCAAGAATAGAAGATCTCCGTTACACATCGCCACGGGGCGGCTATCATCAATTTGCTTCATCGCCACTGCTGCTTCATTAAACAACTTGTACATTGCCCGTGCCCGAATGGTAGATTTTCTGTCTTCGATTGGAATGTCTTCCGTTTCGGCTCCTCCCCAGAAAAGCCCGTAGTTATTTTCATTGCCTAACAGGTAAAGCAGCAGGCCGGGAGTCCCTTTATATTCTTCTGCAAGTGTTGTAACCTCATCCAGTAATAACTCTCGTACTCTTTCATCTGAATACTCGGTGTTTGCCATCCATGAACCGTCGATAGTGAGTCCATATCGGCCAAATGAATGATTAAGCATCGTGTAGATGCCGTAATTTTCATAGATATAGGTGATCCACCGCTTAGGAATACCGGTGTAAACCCGTATTGCATTTACCCCCATATTCTTGAGCAAAGACATCTCGTAATCAAGCGCCTGCTGTATAAATTCAGGAGACTGGTTCCACAGACTGTAAGCGTAATTGGTTCCGCGGGGAAAATAATCCCAGTTCATTCCATTAATGATCTGAGGTTCACCGTCGATAAGAAGTGTCCACTCTTCGTTTGTTTTTTGGACTTTTACGTTTTCAGATTGTCCAAATGCCAGAGTCGAGGCAAATAAAAAGACAAGTATTAGAGAAGCTGTTTTCTTCATTTTATTCCTTTCTATTGATTTCTGGTAACAGACAAAAAGTGGTAGACAATCATTAATCGTCCGAATTAACTGCGCTAACTATAGTCCTGTAGAGTGCGAATGGCAATATTAACAATGTATATACAGGAGCATTGAAAGCGCTTTTCTAAAGCCTAAAGGTGGGTATTTCGTTCACAGACACGATTTTTATGTTGTCAAGCGCGCTCTCTTCATTCACGAATAAAATTTTACCTGTATATACTTTATAAAGGTCTGCTGTTTACCAAAAGAACCAACCGAATAACAAAGAACGGTCATCTAATCGGAAGTTTAGAATTATTGTAAGAGCATAATGCAATCCAAAATCACGCTTGAATCTTTATTGGAAATAATCCCGTAGAGCTTTACTCTTTTACTGAAATGCTCTTTTAACCTCTCCCATAATGAACAAATTCTTACTGATATTTTTTTTCACTTTTATATTGAGCTTACCCTGCCTTGCTCAATATAGTTTCGAACCTTCTCCTGCCAACCCCTATGGCACATTAAACCCTGAAGCCCCTGAACAGGTTGGAGATTTTGAAGAACTGATTGGCGAAAGTTCCTGCACTTCTCAAAACCGGGCTGCAGATGGTTCCTGGAATGATGCGGTATCTATGACCTGGACTTTCAAGTATATCATGAACGGGATGGCGGTACAGGACGAAACCCTTAAGGAAGACGGCGCTCATTCGGGAAGTATCAGACAATTTAATGCAGACAGTGCCAAATGGTATGTGCATTATTATTCTTCAGGTTCGGCACCATCTGTTTTACCGGCATGGGAAGGCTCTAAAAGTGAAGATAGCAGCATCGTTCTTTATCGCGAACAGGCCGCTCCCAATGGCACCGAGGGATTCTACCGTCTTACATTTTCAGAAATAACCGATGAGAGTTTTGAATGGATTGGTGAGTGGGTTAATACCACAGAGACCTTCACTTATCCCACCTGGAAGATATCCTGTAATAAACTATAGAGGCAGGCTAATTATTCTGATACAGATTGATCACTTCTGAGGGGTTCATATTCTCAAGCATATCCCTTCGGCCAAGCTCACTAATGAAATCTTCAGTTACTCCATTAGCATGGAGGGCTATAATCCCTGAATAATCCAATTCTTCCAGGTAGTCGTACCTGCTAAGTGTACGTAGATACCCTAAAGGAACTTCATTCGCATATAATCCAACAACACCGGGATAGTCTAAATTTTCGAGTAAATCTACCCGACTTAACCCCCTTAGGTACTCTCCGGTTACCCCATTGGAGTACAACCCGATAACGCCCACGTAATCCAGCTCATCCAGATAGTCAATGCGTTGCAGTGTTCGGATATACTCGGCCGGCACACCGTTGGCATGTAAACCAATAAGTGCAGAGTAATTTAATTCCTCAAGAAAATCGGCGCGTTCCAGCTCACGCATATACTCCACAGGCACCTCGTTTTGATACAATGCCATAATTTGATTCTGGTCCGGGGTTTCATCAAAATCAAACGCGTCAACGTCATCAATATACTCCAGTATTCCCACAGATAGACCCGACGGATTTTGTACAACTTCAGTCACCTGTCCACTATTTCCTGCTATTCCCAGTGTTTCAAGCGGCTTCCAGTCGTTAAACCATAAAAAGAAAATCACCAAAAATACACCTAAAACAATGGTATCCCTTTTCAGGGTGCCCTTTTTAGTATCGTTGAATTCCGGGCGGACGTAATTCAAAAATCCATCCTCTTCCTGAGGACCTTCACCTCCGGAGCCGAAATCTATTTCCGGATTCTGTTGTGCATCGTTGTTATGCAGATGATTCTTGATACGATTGCTATGTTTGTCTTTTTGGGATGACATGTACCGAATGTATGAATTGCGGAGCTAAGATTGTACCAAGGAAAACCTATTTCTTTGAGAAGCTCTGAAAGACTTCGCTTGTTTACCTGAATAGAATTGAGCTTGTATATAAAACGGCACCTGAGTTAACCCTTTCGTCTATCGCAAATCGGTAATCAAACTGTCGCAAATCAATCAGAACCGTGATAATCCAATTTACGAATAACGTTTATTGAACTTTCGCCCACCCCTCGGTATGTGAATTATAAATCCAGGTCATTGTATCACCGTCAATTTCAACATCCCAGGAATCATTTCCGGAGTTTACGTTCAGCTCGGGTGCGTTATACTCATATTCCATTTCGTAAGAAGCTTCTCCGGTTGGATATCCGGTTATCACTTGTTGAAAGGTGTTTGAATTTTCAGCAAAAATTACTTTTTCTGTCAATTCATTTACTTCAGCACCTGTCTCTAACATGGTACTTTGCAGATAAGCTGTATAATTAGTCTCCCACGTTCCTTCCAATCCACTTCCTGATGAGCCTCGGTTAAATACCCGCGCCTGAGTAACATTTAAAGTTCTACCTTCTACCGCAATTCTCGAATCAAAATAAGGCTTGTAAACATTACCATCTATCGGGTTGCAGGCAAATACCAGATTAGCCGCCTCGACTCTCAGGATTCCATCCTTCACTTCATATGTACCTTGTACTACTTTTTCCAGATACATTTCATTGTCATACTCCTCATCACATACAGTGTAGGTTATAGTTTGTTCGCCTTCTGCTGTTTGTATGGTTCTGCTCCTGGCTTGAATCGTTGAATCGGAATAAGTGCCATCGGCATTAAAAGTCCGGATTGTATTTTCCAGCTCCCATTGCCCTTCAATTTCAGACTTCAGTGCAAGATCTTCTTCATTCTCCTTTTCATCATCAGAAAGACTATTGGAGCAGCTTGCAGTAAATACTAGGAATAGCGATAAAAAAATTAAATTTATGATCTTCATAACTCTATGATTTTGTTAACCCCTTACACATTACTCACACTATATATAATTGCGGTGGCAATATCAAATAGAGGGAATTACCCATCATAGAATTGAGAAGCTACCCTCAAGAAAAATTAAACACTGAGTGGACCATTCATCCTACTGTTTAATTCTCTTCACCATTCTTTTGACAGCTTCTTCAGAATCAGGAATATTTTCTTCTTCTTCGTTGAGGTAAAGGTCTATCGTTTCTTCATCCTCCCCGGCTTGAATAGCGTCCCAGGCTTCGCTCGTTACAATAGTCTCCAAATTTTCTAATCTGCTTAGAATTCGCTCTTGCTGTTTTTCACTTCCCTCCAGCGCGTTGATAATAGCTTTGAAGTCTCCCTTCATCACGGAAGTTGATTCTTTTAAATTGCTTTCCATACTCTGCATCTGACTTCGATTTTTGGCTCCTATGTAGATCATCCCGAAAAGAAAGATAGACGTAATACCGGCGAGCGCAAGAACTATGAGTGTAGCAAAGGACATAAAAATATGGATTATTGGCTATTGATTCAGTGGATATAGTATACAAAAGCTAAGGGAATCTCGCGTGCAAGGAAGCCATATTCGAATAACGATTAACGAACTACTTACGCGTCAGCTCTTCAACGATAGCATTAAATCGCTGATCGAAATCCTCGTAGTAAACACCTGTTGCCGGACCGGTAAAATAGCTGTGTACATACCGGGCATAGCCCTTTTTATCAATGAATATCAATGTTGGGAAAGCTACTATTTCATCCATAAATGAAAAGGCCTCAGCTGCTTTGGTTTTTGATAGAGAGCCACCGAGAATCATTTTATAGGGTACATCAAGGCGGTCTTTGTAAGTTTCAATGCGATTCAGCCCGTAGGCAGCCGAGTAATTCGCTTCGTAGTTCACCGCCAGTATTTCCACGTTTTTATCCGGATTTTCAGCAACCCATTGTGTCAGGTACCGGGTTTGATCCTGACTGTTTGAACACCAAGTTCCCATTAGCTGAACGATAAGCACTTTGCCCTCATATGTATCCGGGTTGATCTCCTGATGAGCCAGAACCGGTAGACTTTCCAGATCCGGTTTTATATTCTTGCCGGTTAAATCGACCATTTCAAATGGATCGGGAAGGCTTGCTGAATCATCCCTGCCTGCAATCCATGGACGTGAGTATCCATTATCCAATACCAGTTCGCCGCTCCACCTTTTATCACTTTCAGAATAGGTTCCTCGCAGCAGAAAGGAATGCACTCCGTCAAAAGTTGACAGCTCTATGCTGTTGCCTTCCACCTTTCCTTCGAAAAACCGGTAATCACTCACTTCCGTCATAATGGTGCCGGTCACCCGATTTCCACTCTGTTCAAACAAACCCACCGCGGGATATTCACTACTTCTGCCCTTATTAACAGTCATATCCCAGCGTTTTCCCACTTCTATGGGGTCTTTCTCTTCTTTGACATTATAGCGAGGTAATCCATATTCCGATCTGAACGGGTAGCTTTGATTCCGGTAATGCTTAAAAAGCCTCCCTTCCATCCTATCAGAACCTTGTTTCATTTTCAGGGTGATATCGAAACCAAACATGGGAATAATCAGGCTGTCGTTTCGGACGGTTGCTTCCAGTGTAGCCCGGTCTTCTCCATTAATAAAAGTGAATTCTGGTGATTCGGAATCCTTAGGGTAATGCACCTCAAACTGAAAAGGGATCTCCTCATTACTATATACAATGGTTCCTTTCCAGATTCCTTCTTTTGGAATTTGGGCGGCTGCGAATGATTGGAAGGCAATGAGGAATAGAAATAGTACGGCTATATTTTTCATGCGGTGAATATAGCTAATTCAGGTTGAATAGCCATTGATGATCGGATAGAAAGCAGGTCCCATTTAAACATTAGTGCTTATTACGCGAAGCCCTGAAGGACTTCGCTTGTTTACCGGAATAGATGAGTGGCAATAGGTAGAATAGTACCTGAGTTTGACATTTTGGGTAATACAATCGTCCATCGCTAATCGATCTCGCAAATCAAACAGCACTATAATGAACCAAATTTCGAATAACGATTAACAAAAATACGAATCTCCAAAATCCAACAATCCCACAAATCAGTGATCACATGTTACGCCGATACTGCCCACCCACTTCGTACAAGGCATGAGAAATTTGTCCAAGTGAGGCTACTTTCACCGTTTCCATTAGCTCTTCAAATAAGTTGCCGTTATTTCGGGCTACTTCTTTGAGTCGCTCGATGGCCTCATCGGCGTCTTTTTCGTTCCGCTTCCAGAACTGCTCAAGGTTTTCAATCTGCTGGCGTTTCTCTTCTTCAGTAGAACGTATCAGATCGATTTCTTTATCGCCTTCTTCCCCTTCGCCTTCTTTCTGGAAGGTATTCACACCAATAATCGGAAGCTCGCCGGAGTGTTTTTTGGATTCATAATAGAGCGATTCATCCTGAATCTTACCGCGCTGATACATATTCTCCATTGCGCCGAGTACACCGCCCCGCTCAGTGATACGATCGAACTCCGTAAGAATGGCTTCTTCCACCAGATCCGTCAGCTCATCTATGAAGTATGAACCTTGGTTTATGTTCTCATTTTTAGCCGTACCCAACTCTTTATTGATGATCATTTGAATGGCCAGAGCACGACGAACAGACTCCTCTGTTGGAGTGGTAATGGCTTCATCATAGGCGTTGGTGTGCAACGAGTTACAATTATCATATATCGCCAATAATGCCTGCAAGGTTGTACGGATATCGTTAAACTGAATCTCCTGGGCATGCAGCGAGCGGCCACTGGTTTGAATGTGGTACTTCAGCTTCTGTGATCGATCGTTGGCTTCGTACTTATTCTTCATAGCTACGGCCCAGATACGTCTCGCTACACGGCCGATCACCGCATATTCGGGGTCAAGTCCGTTACTGAAGAAGAACGACAGGTTATGGGCAAAATCATCTACATCCAGTCCGCGAGCCAGGTAATATTCCACAAAGGTAAACCCGTTGGCCAGCGTAAAGGCTGCCTGGGTAATGGGGTTGGCACCGGCCTCGGCAATATGGTAACCGGAAATAGAAACCGAATAGTAATTACGGACGTTATGCTCAGTGAAATAGGTCTGAATGTCGCCCATCATCTTAAGGGCAAATTCGGTGGAGAAGATACAGGTGTTCTGCGCCTGATCTTCCTTCAGAATATCGGCCTGAACGGTTCCGCGAACTACACTCAGAGTCTTTTCCTTAATCTCATTGTAAGTGCTTTCCGGCAGCAGGTTATCACCTGAAATACCCAGCGTAGCTAAACCGAACTCATCATTTCCTTCCGGAATTTCATTGCTGTATTGTGGTTGCTCTATGCCTCGCTCCTCGAAGTAGGCTTTGATTTTTTTCTTCGCTTCATTCCATTTGCCGTTTTCTTTCAGGTATCGCTCTACTTCCTGATCAATGGCCGTATTCATAAACATGGCGAGTATCATAGGCGCCGGACCGTTGATGGTCATCGATACCGATGTTTTGGGAGAAGTCAGCTCAAAGCCGGAATACAGCTTCTTCATATCATCCACGGTACAAATGCTAACACCGGAGTTCCCGATTTTACCGTAAATATCCGGCCGATATCCCGGGTCTTCACCGTACAGTGTTACCGAGTCAAAAGCCGTAGAAAGCCGGGCCGCAGGCATTCCTTCACTCACGTAGTGAAAGCGCTTGTTGGTTCGTTCGGGGGTTCCTTCACCGGCGAACATTCGGGTTGGGTCTTCTCCCTCCCGCTTAAATGGAAAAACACCGGCGGTATAAGGGAAGTAACCGGGCAGATTTTCCTTCAGGGCAAACTTCAGCTGCTCTCCTTTATTCTTTGTTTTCGGAAGAGCTACCCGGGGAATCTGGAGTCCACTCAGTGACTCTCGATATAATTTATTTTTAAAGGTCTTGTCTCGGATTTGAACCTCAAAATGCTCCTGCTGGTATTGTTCAAAAAGCTCGTCCCATCCTTCCAGGACATTCCTTGGAAGAGTATCCAGTTTAGAAAGCCAGTGCTCCCGCATTTTAGCCAGATTATCCTGCATCACCTGCTTCTCATCCGGATTCCAGCTTTCCAGCTGATCGATGGTTCCTGAAACCTGATCCAGCTTGGAAGCAGCATCCACTTGCTCCTCCACCCATTCGTGGTAATCGCGTACGGTTTCTGAAATCTCAGATAGGTATCGAACCCGCTTACCGGGGATAATAGCCTGAGCCTGAATATCTTCAGCCGGCTTGGGATTGGTGTAAATCTTTGTCTCCCAGCCTATATCATAATGACCGTTGATCTTATCTACTAGTGCCTTAAACAAACGGTTCACGCCTTCATCATTGAACTGAGCAGCGATGGTCGGGTAAACCGGCATGTCTTCCTGCTTGGCATGCCATGAGCCGGTATTTCGAATCATTTGCTTGCGCACATCCCTGAGTGCATCCAGCGAGCCTTTCTTTTCAAACTTGTTGAGAACCACCAATTCGGCCAGATCCAGCATGTTGATTTTCTCAAGCTGTGTGGCCGCTCCGTACTCACTCGTCATCACGTACATCGGAATTTCGGTGATATCCACAATCTCGGTACCACTTTGTCCGATTCCGGAGGTTTCCACAATTATAAGGTCAAATCCGGCTGCTTTATACAACTCAATAGCTCCGAGCAATCCTTTACTGGTAGAACGGTTAGAAGCACGGGTAGCCATACTCCGCATAAACACCCGGTCGGTATCGATGCTGTTCATTCGGATGCGGTCACCCAACAAGGCTCCGCCTGTTTTAACTTTAGAAGGGTCAACCGAGATGATTCCGATAGTCAGGTCTTCAAATTCCGTTAAAAACCGACGTACGAGCTCATCGGTAAGCGAGCTTTTCCCTGCCCCACCGGTTCCTGTAATTCCAACGAGGGGGATAGTTTTCTCGGACAACTCAATTTCTTTGCCCTGCCCATCGAGGAGCTTACCCTCTTTAAGCTCTAAAATATCTTCGTGTTCATTCTCGATAGCCGTCAGCGACCTGGAAAGTGTAATGGTATCGCGTTTCTTCAGCTTCTTTAACTCAGGTTTGGCTACTGATATAGGGTCGAAGTCACATTCTTCCAACATGAAATTGATCATGCCCTGCAGCCCCATCTTACTTCCGTCTTCCACGGAAAAGATTCGGGTAACACCTGCATTATGGAGCTCTTCAATTTCATCCCCTACAATAACACCGCCGCCACCGCCAAATACTTTGATATGGCCGGCACCGTGCTCTTCAAGCAGTTCAATCATGTATTTGAAGTACTCCACATGTCCGCCCTGGTACGAGCTGATGGCAATCCCCTGGGCATCTTCCTGAATGGCACAGTTCACAATTTCATGAACCGAGCGATTATGACCAAGGTGAATGACCTCTGCCCCGCTGCTTTGCAAAATTCGGCGCATAATGTTGATACTGGCATCATGCCCGTCAAACAAACTGGCAGCCGTCACAAAACGAATTTTATGCTCGGCCTGATACGGCTCCTGCACATGATTATTCTTATCTGATTTTGCTGCAGCTTTCTTAGCTGGTGATGTTTTCGTTTTTACCGACATAATCTTTTTTCTTGATAGTGGAAGCGGTTCCATAAGATATGGAAATGATCAGGAAGTATTAAGTGCCTTCTGTAATATTATAACTTAGTCAGGTTGAGGCGTTTTCTTTGCCTTCCACGCTTTTTGGTGCACTGTTTTTATAAACCAATGTTCGATATGGGAACGGTATTTCGATTCCTTCAGCGTCAAATCGTTTTTTTATGCTTTCCAACAGGTCACAACCCATAATAAACGCATCCGGTGGGTTTTCTGCCCAACTCCATGCTCTTAAGTTCACGGATGATTCTCCCATCATGACAACACGTACAGGCACAATATCATCCCCGGCCGCAATTTGTTCTTCCGTACGAACATCCACAAAGTTCGGATGCTTCAGCACCTCTTCCTTCATAATCTTCTTGGCCAGATCAATGTCAGAATCGTAACTGATGCCCATATCAATCCATTTACAGATCTTGTTATCCTCGTAGTTTGAATTGATGACCACCTCATTGCTGATCACAGAGTTGGGAATGATAATGCGCTTATTCTCGAAGTTTCTGATTACTGTATGGCGGAGGTTAATATCCTCAACAACACCGGTTAAATCGGTCCTGACCTCAATCCGGTCAGAAATCTTGTAGGGCTTGAACAGAACAATGAATAACCCACTTATCACATTAGAAAGAGCTGCCTGTGATGCAAAACCAACCGCTACGGCCAATAATCCTGCACCCGCCAGCAGAGAAGCTGCAATAACCCGAAGCTGGGGTATCATATAAATAGCGAAACTGATTCCGGCCAGGTAAATAAGAACAATGATAGAGCGCTTAAAAAACACCAGGCTGGTTACGTCATCATTGTCTTCCGCCTCTCGGTTCCGTTTGATAATGGCATTCAAAACCTTCGAGGTAACTGCGGCAATTACGATAGTAAAAAGTATAATCACCCCTATAAGAATAGGCAGGTGCCAGATTTCGTCTATATAAGTTGAAAGCAGTTCTTTCATGTTTTAATCGAATGTAATGTTTACTTCTGAAGTAAAGCCTTCCTGAACCTTTAAATTCCGCTGCACATAATAGTGCTCGGGAGCGTTAAATGGATTAACCGTGCCCCGATCCCATTTCTCGTTTCCATTATCATCCCTGAATAGAATAAGAGTATAAGAAAGCGGGGGCAAACCCGTAAGCACTGTTGACTGACCAAATGAGGTATATCCCCGTTCTTCTCCTCCCGGCGACAGCAATTGAACATAATAAATATCGGTTGAATCTACATTTTGGAGGTTGATTTCAATATCACCGTATTCGGTAGAATCCCACACTTCCGGCTCAAACAATTTCCTTCTGAGCGTTTTTGGATTCCAAACCAGGAATTGATAATCCACTCCTTCAATCCATTCTCTCTGTGGTGAAATCCATAATTCATTTCGGTTGGTTTGAACTTCGGGCCAGTTCTCAAAATCCACCTGACCTTCGATTACAACGAGGGAGTCTGTGACTTCCGGTTCTGTTATCGGAGCAGCATAGGTCACTTTGAAGACTTCATCCTGCAACAAGCCATTCGTCCCATTGGCAGATATTATGCGCTGACGGGTTGTATCTTCCTGAGAGGTTCCCGAAAATTCCATCTCTTCTGTTTTAAGCGGGTTTCCGGTTTTATCGGTAAAACCCGAGAGACGAAGCCTGTATTCTTCATCTTCCAGCAAAGGCTCTTGGCTTTGTGCAAAAGCCACGAAAGGCTCACTTTCGGGGATATATAGCGGGTAGGCAGTCGTATAATTTTGTCCGGCCGAGTCTTCAATCACTAATTCAAAATCATCTTCAATACTGATATTCTCACTAAACCTCAGGCGCATACGGTTGGTAGAAAATAACCCCACGCCCTGTAGTGTTGGGGCAACCGAGTCTACCTCAGTTACATAAATTACATCCAGGGTATCACTGTCTGCTTTTTCCAGATCAATAAACTCCTGAAAAAACGGATAGGCTGACTCATTTCCCCGATCCCAAATCTTATTTCGGTTGCGGTCATCAACTAAAAGGGCTTTGTATCTACCTTCTGCCAGGTATGAAAACCGGAATACGCCGCCTGTATCTGTTTGGGCTTCGTAACTGGCTTTACTGCTTAAATCAATAGGCTGACGATATAAAAGAACTCTTCGATCTCCCGCTCCTGTACCATCCTCAGCCATTCTAATCCGCCCCATGATTTTACCTTCGTCTATTTCATCTCCGGTTGAGATGGCAAGGGTAACCGGGCGTTCCATTTTATTTCCGCGGGTATCGGCCAGGTCGGTGCCAAGTTTTATGATAACCGTGGTGGAATCCGGAAAGCGTTCTTCAAACTCTATGGTCATCGTTTTTCTGCTCCAGGATACATCATAATCTATCCCTAAATCAGGTTCTACAGTTATGGCACCCTGCACGGATGATCGTCCGATAAATTCATTGAATTGAAATACGAAGCTGCGTCCGTCAAAATTTGTAGTTCCTGTTTCCGGAGAAGTGAACTCAACTTTGGGGCCGGTTTTATCTGCCGGTCCGCCTGTAGGAGCTATAGGCGTAGCACAAGCCACCATGCCGGCAATGATCAATCCCAATAAGAAATAAAAGAGCTTTGGTCGGATCTTCAACAGGACGTATATCTTTTTGTTAAAGTCTAAATATAGGCATTTTGTACTCCCTGTCGAATGAGAACTTTAATGATTTTATGTGAAACTCGTTAACTATTATTCCACTGCAATTTGACGGAACTTAAACGTAAGCCCCGGCTTCAGAATTGATTGGGAAAGAGCTTAAAAAATCCATATCTATTCTTTATAATAGATTGGTAAACAGCTTGGTTAACAAGCAAAGTAAATAGGATAAGTTTTTAGCTTATGAAACGGATAACGGGGTTCGTTGCTTTAATTTTTGTAGTGGGTGGATGTGCTGCCTACCAGCTGGATTCGGCACAGAATGAGTTACGCACTTCTTTTGCCTCCGGGGACTATACTACCACGGTTGAGCTTATAGAAAAGCTCGAAAAGAATGAGGTTTACCAGAATAAAGAAAAGGTACTTCTTCACCTCGAACATGGCCTGGTAAATCACTTTGCCAGTAACTATGAGCAAAGCAGCTATCACTTTACCCAGGCTGAAAACGAGATGGATGTCCTTTTCACTAAAAGTGTCAGCCGGGCAATAAAATCATTTGTGGTTAACGACAACACCCTCGCTTACGACGGAGAAGATTACGAGGACATCTACCTTAATATTTTCAAATGCCTCAACTATATCCATCAAGATGAACTGGAAAGTGCACTGGTCGAGGTACGCCGCGTTACCTACAAGCTGGAGCGACTTGATCAAAAGTATAACGGACTGGTGGAGTCATTGTCTAAAGCAGATACCACCAACACCGGCCAGCATGAATGGAAAACCGGTGATACAAACATCCAGAACAGTGCCATGGGACGTTACCTTTCAACTATACTGTATGCAAAAACAAACAAACCCGATGATGCCCGTATCGAGTACGAAAATTTACTAAAGGCCTATAGAGAACAACCTTCTGTATATAGCACCGGTCCAAATGCAAGTCAGTTACGAGAAATCACCGAGCCTGACAGGTATAATGTACTTGTACAGGCATTTGCAGGAAGAGCTCCTGTAAAAGAACAAAACGACATCAGGCTCTATCTGGACGAATCGGATACTTACCTCAAATTTTCGCTCCCAAGTCTTAAGACATTTAGCTCTCAGGTAAGCCATGTGAAAGTAAATTTCGAAGACGGGGAAACGGCCCAACTCGACTTGATCGAAGAAATGGATCAGGTAGCCAAAGAAGTGTATAAAGTGAAAGAGCCCATCATTTATGCACGAACGGTTGTGCGAACCTTCCTGAAAGCCGCAGCGGCAGCCAAAATGAAAAAGGAAGCCAAAAAAGAAGACGAAACGCTCGGCAGCATTGTAAACATTTTGGGTAAAATTGCCCAGGAAACGACTGAAAAAGCCGATTTAAGAAGCTGGCAAACCATGCCCGGAAAAGCCTACGCAACGGTTTTAAATCTCTCTCCCGGAGAACACAATGTTGAAGTTCAGTATTACGGGCATTCGGGGCAACTTATACATACTCAACCACGGACCATTACCGTACGGGAAAACGAAACGTTGAAACTGGTTGAATCTATTTACTGGAATTAATTCTGAATTTATAATTGAATCATATGAACAAGACCTTAATCCTGCTTTCAGTTCTGACGCCCCTTCTGTTATGGGGATGTGGATCAAGTAAAAGTGCTTCTTCGGGAAGCAACGGAATTCCCAACTGGGTAAATAATCCGGCGAGTGAATTCAATGAACAAAAATACCTGATGGCTGTGGGTAGCGGAAGTACCTTAAATGAAGCTCGCGGCGATGCCTTTGCCAGCCTTTCCCAAATTTTTCAGATGGATATAGATGCCACCGAGCAGGTTACCTCCGAGTTTATAGATCGTAATATCAATAATCAGCTTTATTCGGAGAGTACCTCCCAGCTTTTAAATAATATCAAAATCGGCACGAACCAGGAATTGATGAATACCACCATCCTGACTTCGGAAGTGGATAATTTCGGAACCTATCACGCGCTTGCCGGGATGGACCGCGCAGAATCATCCCGCATCTACAGTCAGGAAATTTCAAACAACAGCATCAAGATAAATGAGCTGGAGCAAAATGCCGGGAACGAGGGCAACCTCCTTCAGAAACTGGTTTTGTTGAAAAAGGCTCAGGCCGTGGCTGCTGCTAATGAAATTCTAACCCGTCAGCTGAATATAATCCGTGGCGGAGCAGGAACCGGTGGTGAAGCTACCGAAACGCTGGTGCGGCTGCAGGAGAAGTTCAGAACGGCTCAACAGAAGGCTATAGTAAGGTTGGTATCAGACAATGCTACTTCCAGTATAAAAGCCGGAGTAGCCAGCGTATTTCAAAATGCCGGGTTTACCATCACGGAAGAGACCAATGACGATGCTATTTTGGAAGTGGATGTAAACTACCAAACTCAGGAAGCCGATTTAAACCGCGATGATGCTGAATTTGTGAAATGGGAACTTGTGATTGAAGTCAACGACCTGCAAACAAACCGATCCTTTAAAACATATATGACAGAGGGCCGGGACGGAGCCCCCTCCTATTCCGATGCGCTCAAAAGAGCTGATTTTACCGCACGCTCTAAAATCGAGAAAGATTTTAATACCTTCCTGAACAACGAACTTTTGCAAATCAACTAACACCGACCATTATGAAATATCTCGCTCTATCCCTTTTTATATGTACACTTGTAATTAGTGGCTGCGGACCCTCGCAACAAGTAAGCCGTGTGGCCGCTGATACTCAAACCGACCTCTCCGGACGCTGGAATGATACCGATGCCAGACTGGTAGCTGAAGAAATGATCAGTGATGCCGTTTCTATGCCCTGGCTCTCTAATTTCAACCAGAATCACAGTGAACCTCCGGTAACCATCGTAGGTAATGTCCGCAATGAAACCATGGAGCACATCGACACCGACGTGATAACCAAAGAAATGGAACGGGCCTTTGTGAACAGCGGCAGAGTACAAGTGGTGGCCAGCCAGGAGGAGCGTGAACAAATTCGGCAGGAGCGACAGGAACAGCAAAGTTTTGCTTCCTATGAATCTACCAAAGCACTGGCTCAGGAATTGGGTGCTGATTTCATGCTGATTGGCAATATCAGTTCTATAGTTGACGAATCGCTGAGTGGTAAAGATGCCGCTATTTTTTATTCCGTTAACCTGGAACTGATTGATGTTGAAACCAACCGTAAAGTCTGGATTGGGAATAAAAAGATTAAGAAACTCATTGAGCGCCGTAAACTCCGCGGTTGAAATTGAACGTTTTCATATTTTAAGGCTTTCTGTTATGCAGAAGGCCTTTTTATTTTCATTAAACTATGCTCTTACAAAAGCCAACACTATACACCGACTTCTATGAACTTACGATGGCACAAGGGTATTTCCTGTCTGGACGGCATGAGCAACCCGCCAACTTCGACTATTTTTTCCGAAGTCTTCCTTTTGATGGTGGCTATGTTGTATTTGCAGGATTGTCTGACCTTCTCGAGACCATCGAAAATTTCACCTTTCATGATGATGAATTAGACTACCTGAAAGAACAGGGATTTAAGAGCGGTTTTTTGAGCTACCTGAAGGACTTTGCGTTTCAGGGAGATATTTATTCGGTGAAGGAAGGTGAGGTCATTTTTGCCAATGAGCCGGTTCTTCGGGTGGAGGGAAACATCCTCGAAACCCAGATACTGGAAACCCTGATATTAAACACGCTCAATTTTGAATCATTGATTGCCACAAAATCTTCCCGGATTAAATTAGCTGCCGGTGATAAGTCGGTTCTGGATTTCGGGCTCAGGAGATCACAGGGTTTAGGCGGATTGCAGGCTTCAAAAGCATCGGTGATTGGCGGTATCGGTGGTTCATCTAATGTGCTTTCAGGAAAATTGTATGACATCGACGTGAGCGGTACCATGGCCCATTCCTGGGTGCAGTCGTTTGAGGATGAACTCATTGCATTCAGAACCTATGCCCGGCATTATCCCGATGCTTCCATCCTGCTGGTTGATACCTACGACACCCTGAGAAGAGGAGTTCCCAATGCTATTAAAGTTGCCAAGGAACTGGAGGAGAAGGGCCACAAACTCATCGCCATCCGTCTGGATAGCGGCGATCTGGCTTACCTGGCCCGACAAAGCCGAAACATGCTGGACAATGCCGGATTAGACTATGTGAAAATAGCCGCTTCCAACCAGCTGGATGAGTATGTAATAAAAAGCCTGCTCGATCAGGATGCCCCTATCGATCTCTTCGGTGTGGGAACCAAACTTGTAACGGCTTATGATGATTCTGCTCTTGACGGCGTATACAAGCTGAGCTCCATCAATGGAAACCCAACGCTTAAGATCTCTGAAAACATCGAGAAAATTACCCTGCCTGATACCAAGAAGCTTGTTCGATATCTAAATGAAGATGGCAGCTTTTACTGCGACGGGGTTCTGCTGGAAGGTGAAGGTGATCAGGATGAAGTTTTTCATCCTCGTATCACGCATAAATCATCCCGGGTTTCTAACTTGAAATCAGAAGAATTATTGAGCAAAGTTGTAGATCTGGGCCGGGTTACCATCACCCCGCCAAAACCAAAACAAAGTGCAGCATATGCCCGTGAGCGATTGGCGAAACTAAACCAGGAGCATAAACGCTTTGATAACCCGCATGTATATAAAGTGGGAGTAAGTAAAAAACTTCGAGACTTAAAAAATCAATTGGTTCAAAAAGGTTAGTACAATGAGAGCTTTAGTTATTGTCGATATTCAGAATGATTTTTGTCCGGGCGGAGCCCTTGCCGTTCCCGGCGGGGATGAAGTGATCGAGCCCACCAACACCTTGGCTACAGCCTTTGATTGCATTGTTCAAACCCAGGATTGGCACCCTCAGGACCATCTCTCCTTCGCTTCCAACCATGCGGGTAAAGATCCTTATGAAACCATAGAAATGGATTACGGGGAACAGGTACTATGGCCGGATCATTGTGTACAGGAAACCAAAGGTGCTGAATTTCATCCTGATTTAAAGACCCGGCCCTCTCAACTCATCGTCCGAAAAGGATTCAGAAAACACATCGATTCCTACTCCGCTTTCTTCGAAAACGATAATGAAACCGTCACCGGCTTGCATGGGTACCTGAAGGAACGTGGTATAGAAGATGTATATGTGGTCGGTTTAGCCACCGATTTCTGTGTTAAATGGACGGTACTGGATGGATTGAAACTCGGCTATAACGTTCACCTTGTTGAAGATGCCATACGAGGTATCGATATTGACGGCTCGGTGGAGGCCGCCATGCAGGAGATGAAAGAAGCCGGAGTAGTTTTAACGCATACGAATAAAATTATTTAGTACCGTGAGTAAGTCATTTGATTTTTGTGTACTCGGAGCCGGTTTAGCCGGGTTGTCTATTTCTAAACATCTAATCGATAATGGAGCCTCTGTTTGCTTAATTGATACCGGTGAAGTTGCCTCAGGAGCTTCGGGTACCCCTCTTGGATTGGTAAACCCGGCCACAGGCAGATGGGGTACCAAAAGCTGGAGAGCTGAAGAGTGCCATCAGGCTGTGTATGAAGATCTCAAGGAGATACAGGATCATACCCCGGTTCGTCTGTTTGACAAAACCGGCATCCTGCGTCCGGCTCAGGATGAAGAAATGGCGGAACGGATGTACGATAACTACCAGAAGAACGAATGGCCGGAAGATTGGTGCCACTGGCTAGATAAAAAAGAAGTGCATGACATCAACCCGGAACTGCATTGCGTGGAAGGCGGAATGTGGCTGCCCCACGGATTAACGGTAAACGTACCTACCTACCTTAAATCAAAAGCTGAATACCTTACTAACCAAGGACTTCATATCAGGACAAATGCAGATTACTCTCTGAAGCAGGTTGCGGGCCATTATGAGCTTATCCTAAAAGATGGCGGGCCAGTAAATGCAAATGCAGTAATAACGACAGCCGGACATCAAACCAAAGAATCCAAATACTGGGATTTCCTCCCCCTTCACGCCATAAAAGGACAGGTAGCTGTATTTGAATCTCCCCAGACCCGAAAGTTCGATTATTCAATTTCTGCACTCGGTTACATTGCTTCCATTTCTGATACCCGCTTTGTAGCCGGAAGTACCTACGAACATCACTTTGAAGATGTAGAACCTGATATTGAAGGACTGGACTATCTAACCGAAAGGCTTGGAGGGGTTTATCCTTCCCTATTCAAAGAAGCCAAACTGGTCGATCAGTGGGCGGGTGTCCGGGCATCCACACCAAATAAGAAGCCCGTTGTAGGTGCTCATCCGGAAATAGACAATATGTATGTTTTTGCCGGACTTGGATCAAAGGGATTGTTGTACAGTGCCTATCTCGGTAATGCTCTTTCTGAATATATACTGCATGGATCAGCTATCCCTAAAGAGGTTTCGGTGAACAGGGTTTGAATCTTTTTGTTTCCTGATTCGGCCTTTTTCATCAACCGTAATTGAACCGTACATATTTTGCTTGTTAAGCTGATCAATTTTCTTACGGATATACTTCATTTTCTTCGGCGCGTTCTTGTCCATAAAAATCTGCTTTACCTGAAGCCAGGCCGTCAGCTCATCTTCTTCTCTCCCATTCCACATTGCTGAAAACAATCGTTCCAGTTCATCTTTATAGGTGTCTTTTGAATATTTTCTGGCAAACCAAGCCATAGCATAGCTTAGCGGCAGGGCCAGTATAAAACCTATAATCTCATAAATAGCAAAGCTCGTCATAGTGCCTGTTTAGTTTGGCATCCATAACGAGCTTTGTAAATATTTAATTCAGCAATAAAATTTTAGAACCGAAGCAGCAGTCCGCTCCAGGCTACACCGGCGGAAGACCCTGAGTTCTCAGAATTCGCCACGTTTGATACTCCCACAGTAAACTCAAGGAAGTTGAAATCAAGTCCAATTCCTGCCGAGTAGGCTGCTGATGAGTACCCACCCACCCGGGAGCCAACCCGAATCGGAATAAAACCTAATAATCGGTATTGGGCACCCAGACTGAGTACGCTTCGGTCTGAGTTTAGTCCATTGTTATTAAACCCAATTCCATAATCGAGTGCAAGCATCAGCTTACCCATCTCCAGCGAAGCTCCGAAGTTATACATAGAAGGCAGGTTATAAGTAATGCCGTCCGTTTGTTCTGAGTTAAACTGTCCATACACGTCATTCTGCAAACTATCGGAAAGATTGTCAAAAAAGTTAGAAAACTCATCGTCATCGCCCGCTCCCTGGTAGCTGAAGTCGCCGTCTGCGTAAATGCTGGAAGGGTCCTGATCGTAGGTAAGTTTACCCATATCCGTGATGGACATAGATACACGAAGAGTTTTCTTCTTACGGACGAAAAGAGGAATCGGAACAGATGAAATATCCATTTCAACCGTAGCCCCAAGGTCAAGACCAAAACCGGTTGCCTGAGGTGAGCTCAGGTCGTTGGTTACATCCCCAAATTCAACGTAGTCGTCAAAGTTGGCATTGTTATCCTGGTTATAAGCTGTTTCGTAAGCCTGTAGTTGTCGGGAAAGCTCACCAATGGTTTGGAGGCTGTAATTAAATTCGTGGTTAATGGTGAAGTTTGAACCATTGGTACCATTATCAATTTGCAGGGTTGAGTTGAAATCGAGATCGGCTGTATAAACACCATACAGGTATTTTGGCGCCGCTCCCACATACAACTTAATATCCTTGGCAAAGAACAGGTCCGGAATATTGATGAAGTTCAGCTCCCGGGCATAGCCTACCGAAATTTCAGCAAAAGCTACCGTGTTAGAACTGAAATTAACCGGGGTCGGACTGGAAAATTTATCCGAATCCAAACCGTAGGTCATCAGCTCGGCCATCCCCTTGTTAATGGCGAAATCTTCCGTGATACGCACTCTGGATGCCACACTGAATGCCTGATTTACACCGCGGTAGGAAACACCTAATGGAGCCATACTGAAAGTAGCAGACAGCTCACGTTCGTTTGATGAACTTTCACCAAACCACTCATTAAGCATGTTGGTTCGGGTTTCACCGGCAATAAGCTGTCCGGTTGTCAGGTATTTGTTATAAACAGCGAGGTTAGCAAGACTTCCGCCGGCTTTCACTCCGAAGTTCATCAACCCAATTTGAGTTTTTGGACGGTGGATATCCAGCATGAGATTAGCCGGATTTATGAAGTTGGCATGAAAGCCATCCACATAAGCGGTTCCCCCGCTTCCCATAGCCAGCGACTGTGAGTTATAATGTCTTGACTGTGCAAATAACGAAGTAGATGCTACCCCGATGATTAGTGCTAAGAATAAACTTTTCTTCATGATGTTGTTATATAGCCTGATATTCATCTTAGTTCACCTCCGATTCGATGGTTAATTCTGCACGAACCGATAAAGTGATAAAGTCGGTAGTTCGTATTTTTACGTCCTGATTATTCGTTGTTTGTAATGATGCCGATACTTCCAAAAACCTGGTCTTATACAGCTGATCAAGCTGATCGCCCGACAGGGCAATCTCAATGGTTCCGCTGGTCGGGTTGTCATGATCTGCAAAGCGGTCAGCACCAATTTGTGCAGCCTGTAATGTGATTTCATCCAGCTGTACCGATACCGGAGACAGTTCGTTCTGCAGAGAATCCAGGAAGGTTACCACAAGGTCAACACCCATCGGGAAACCGTTCTCATAATCGATGGCTATGATTCCCTCGGTAATGGACTGGTCGTCTCCGTTCTCGGGAGAAGGCACACCACTCATATCCTGCTCAACCGTATCGGTATAAGTTATTGGCTGAGTGGTTGAAAGCCTCAGAGGAATATCAACACTGATTTTGGGATCAAAGTTAAGCGGGTCGATTATAGTGGCCGTGTTCTCATCTTCATTTACAACTGCTTTTCCGATAAATCGAATTTCAGAAGGCAGGTTATTCAGGAAATCGTCCACATTGGTGTTGGTTCGATCGAATTGAATAGAGGCATTGATGTTATCTCCGTTCAAGTTATCAGCCAGGGAGAACTTGATCATTTCATCTGCACTCAGGGGATCGCCTGCATCTTTTAATAAGCCTGAAATCGGGTCGGTTTGATCTACCGAATAATCCGTTCCGGTTCCCCTCAGGTACACCTGCTCTCCGTCACCGTTAATGCCTACAAAAGCACCGTAAATCGTGGTTGGCACACTGATGTTGGTTTCATAGTTAATGGACAAAATCGGGTTTGTGAAATTGATATCGCTTAGCTGAGATGACAGGTCATTCAATCCGTCAATCTCGGTGATTTCAGCCTCATTGTCGTTGAATAACGCGAGATCATCATCAAAGTCAGCAGGGTCGTCATCATTTAAAAGAACCGTTTGCTGCTTGATTATTCCGGTAGCCCGCTCAATCTCCAATCCTGAGATATTCACAGAAGCAGCCACAGATTGTGTTTCATTAATCACACGGATCTGATCTCCCTGTGGAGCATTTTTAGTATTCTCGGTAGCGGCGTCAATTGTGAAGGTAACCTCGTTGTTAGTTGCATATACTTCACATTCAGCCAATGGCACAATAACCTGATTAGAGCTGCCTGATCTGGATATCTCGGTACCGTTAGCCTGTGTATATGAAATCACCAATGGATCCACGCTTGTGATTTCAGGAATGTTCGTGGCTACCGAAGCCGGGCAGTTTTGAATATCCGCAAAGTTGATGGTTACATCTATGGAAAAGTCCAGATCATTCTGGATTGGGGCAATATCTATCTCCCCTGCTTTCATACGGATGAAGTGGCTGGGCTGAGTAAATTCAAATTCATCTGCACTGAAACTTGCTGTGCTGGAAGTTGAAAAGTCCTGTTCATCAAGAGCTGCCTGTACTTGGGAAGCAACCAGATTGTTGCCATTCACAGAGTTAACAACCAGTTCCTGTGGGTTATTCGGGAAATTGAAATTATCCCATGATACTACAATCTCAACTCCAAGATTACGCAGCTGGTCACCATCAGAAAAAGTAATGGAGGCGGTTTGGGTGGTGCCATCCGTCAGCTGATTTCCGTTGCCAGCACTGAAAGTAGCCGCATTGCCAATAGGTGCATTATTTGTTGTGTCAATTACCTGAATGGTGGCAGTCTGGAAATCGAACCCCAGGTTATTCGTCAGCTGAACATCTAAAGCACCACTTTTAATCGTAGCACTGCTGAAGAAATCAGTATTGGCACCAATACCGATGCGAACCGGTGAAGCTGCATTACTACCGGCTGGAATAGGCGTTCCGGCTGGCACAAAATTTGGATTCTGTCCGGTTACTTCTTCAATATTTGCCGACCCAAGATCGCCTGATCCTGATGAGAAATCGGTAATCTCAATTTCACCCACAGCCGCATCAAAGGATGTTGGGTCCACGTCAATTACAGGGATGGCATCATTCAATTCGCCAAAATTGAAATCCTGCTCTTTGGAAATAGTGATGAAGTCGTCGCCGTCTATAGTAAACAACGAATCGAAGTCTGAGCCTGTCGTGTCAATCATCACAGACATCGTAGAGTCTCCCATGAATTGAAACGTCTTATTGTACATCACAGGAGCTTCAACTTTGTGGGAAGTTCTGAAATCAGGTGATTTCGGAAGTTCACACCCTGTAAAAGCCACACCAAGTGCTATACACGCTAAAATGTGTTTTTTAATCTGCATTACCGAGTAATTTGGTTTTGAATTTTATTTGGACCCGAAGAAAATACCTGAAGGTAGGTTCTACAGTATTCTAGTATTCTATTTTACCTAAAGCTATCAAAGCCTTGTAAGTATAGAAAGTTAAAATTGATTTAACTAAGAAAAACACCTGAATATGTAGTGATATACTCCCACACCCTTGCATATCTAAGTTCCGGTGAAGTTATCGGTATTATTAAATTTTTGTTAACCACATAATTTCGCTGCCGAACTAATTTCTTTTGCCCCTCACAATTCTCACTACAATTCGGTATTTTTGATGCTTCGTTTGAACGCAATTAATTAATTCAATTTTTATAGATGTCTGACCAGGAATTATCCCTCTCCGAACAAGAAGAAATTCGCAGGGAAAAACTTCAGCAACTCCAGGATTTGGGAGTTAACCCCTACCCTCACTCTTTTGACGTTACCCACAATTCGAAACAGATTTTAGACAACGAAGACCACTATCTGCGGGATGAAGAAAGCAACCCCGACTCCGAACAAGTGACGGTGGCCGGCCGGGTTATGACCCGCCGTATTATGGGGAAAGCTTCTTTCTTTAACCTGCAGGATGCCGAAGGTACCATCCAGGTTTACATCCGCCGGGACGATGTAGCCACGGAAGAGCTGGGCAACGACAACTATAATAAGGTGTTCAAGAAGCTGGTTGATATCGGGGATATTGTCGGTATCAAAGGATTCGTTTTTAAGACCGGAACCGGCGAGACGACTATCCACGCTGAAGAATTTCACTTTCTAACCAAAACCATTCGTCCAATTCCCACTCCCAAAGAAGAGGAGACAGAAGACGGAGAAACCATCGTCCACGATGCCTTCACGGATAAAGAGCAGCGCTACCGCATGCGTTATGTGGATTTGATTGTAAACCCTGAAGTTCGTAAAACCTTCCAGCAGCGGACCCGAATGGTACAGATCATGCGGAACGTGATGAACGAGAAAGGATACCTGGAAGTGGAAACACCTATCCTTCAGCCTGTCTATGGGGGTGCTGCGGCCAAACCTTTCGTGACTCACCATAACGCCCTGGATATGGACTTGTATCTCCGTATTGCCAACGAGCTTTACCTAAAGCGACTAATTGTAGGGGGATATGACGGCGTATATGAGTTTTCCAAAGATTTCCGAAATGAAGGCCTCTCCCGCTTCCACAATCCGGAATTTACCCAGGTTGAGCTCTATGTAGCCTATAAAGACTACAACTGGATGATGGAATTCACTGAGAAGATGCTGGAAAAAGTAGCCATCGAGCTGCACGGATCTACCAAAGTTCAGGTCGGCGAAAACGAAATTGATTTCAAAGCACCCTGGCCACGGGTTCCGTTATTTGAAGCCATTGAAAAAGAAACCGGGCATGACCTGTACGGCAAAGACCTGGATGAGCTGAAGGCAGTTGCCAAAGAACTGCATATCGAAATGGACGAATCGTTCGGTGCCGGTAAAATCATTGATGAGATTTTCGGTGAATATGTGGAAGGAAAACTGATTCAGCCAACATTTATCACCGACTATCCGTTGGAGATGAGTCCGCTTACTAAAAAGCACAGGTCCAAAGATGGATTGGTGGAGCGGTTTGAAGCCATCTGTAACGGAAAAGAAATTGCCAATGCCTACACCGAGCTTAACGACCCTATCGACCAGCGGGAACGACTGGAAGAGCAGGCTAAGCTGCGTGCCGGCGGAGATGATGAAGCCATGACCATCGACGACGACTTCATTCGTGCCCTCGAATACGGCATGCCTCCTACTGCAGGAATAGGAATTGGTATCGACCGTTTGGCGATGATAATGACCAACTCAGAATCCATCCGCGACGTACTGTTTTTCCCTCAGATGAAACCGGAATAGTTGTTCGTTAATGGTATATTCGTTATTCGAAAATCGGTTAACAACCCCCATATTAGCGAAGGTAACTTTAGCAGATTCACTTACTAACCATTAACGAATAACTAATAACGAACACATGAAATTTGAGTGGTACCTGGCGCTTCGGTATTTCAAAGGCTCGCGAAAAAGTTCGGGGTTTCTGTCGTTCATTAAGTATATGTCTATTACCGGTATTGCTGTAGGCTCGGCCGGATTGCTTATCGCTCTTTCCATTGTTCATGGGTTTAAATCTACGATTAACGGAAAGATTATGGATTTTGCCCCGCATATTACGGTGACTACCTTCACCGATCGACCCATTGAGCGGGTGGATACCGTTTTTGCTCATCTCGACCGTTACCCGGAAATCAAGAGCAAACAGGTTATCATTCAGGGGCAGGTGATGATCCAAACCCGTGATGCCGTTACCGGAACCACCCTCAAAGGTGTGGATCTGGACAAACCCTCGTTTGGTGTCGGCAAATACATTTCAGAAGGAACGTACAGTCTGGGGCGCGATTCCACCGGTATGCCCGGTATCGTATTGGGCGCTCAGATGGCTCAGGAATTACAAGCCGAACTGGGATCGGTTATCACTGTATATACCATCGAAGGCATTCCTTCTTTAATCAACTCACCGGAGATCAAACAATTCAGGTTGACCGGAATTTATGAAACCGGCATCGACCGTTTTGACAATGTTTTTGCAATGGTGAACCGCCCCCATGCCCAACAACTGTTCAAGTATCCACCGAATGTGGCAGACGGCATCGAACTTCGTCTGCAAGATGATGTGGATATCTTTCCCTTCAAAGAAAAGCTGAGCGAAAGCCTCACCTTCCCCTATTATAATGAAACCATTTATACCGTCTTCGGGAATATTTTTGCCTGGGTTGAACTGCAGGAAAATATGATTCCCCTCGTTATCAGTGGGATGATTATCGTAGCCGCATTTAACCTGATTGGTGCCATCCTGATGATGGTACTTGAGCGAACCCGCGATATCGGCGTGCTGAAAACCATTGGTAGTAAATCGAAGATCATCCGTCGGGTGTTTCTGATGGAGGGACTGATGGTGGCCGGTGTGGGATTGGTTATTGGGATTGGTGTATCTCTACTTTTCTGGTTCCTGCAGGCCAATTATCAAATCATCCCCCTTTCGCAGGAAAACTACTACATGAGCTATGCCCCCGTGGAACCGCACCTGATGGATTTCCTGATCACGGCCGTGGTTACCCTGCTACTATCTGCCATCGCTTCCTGGTTCCCTGCCCGCGTGGCAGCCAATACCGATCCGGTTAAAGTGATTTCCTTCGGGAGGTAGTGGTGATGTTGTTTTGGGCTAAAGTTTGGAATTTGTGCTATTTATAAATCCCAAGCTCCAAATTCCAATGACCAATTATCTCCAAAGTTAGTATAAAGCCTATGCAGTCATTGCGTGGAGCCGATTAGGTAATCTCTCGTTTCAAAGCATTTCGACGAAGCAATCTCCCTGACTATGGCAACCAAATTACTACACAATGTCATCACTGCGAAGGCAGGATTCCATTAACTCAATATCTGTTACCTAAAACACTACAAGATTTCGGGCATTCGCCGCGAAATGACAATAGATAGTATGTGCTTTAACTAAGGCAGAGTTGAAATACTATTAGCCTTACTCAACCATTCCAACCTCTTTTGTTTTCTCCTTGGCAAGGAGAAAGACGCTTTGGAGGCATAGTTGTTTAGTTCACTATCTCCCCTCTGTTAAGCCCCGAAAAGTCTCCTCCTTGCGAACCTGTCCCGACTAGACTGTCGGTGAGGAGGAGATTTAGAGGAGGTCGAGGGTTGGGGCTATGAGTTGATTAGCGTGTAGGATCTTCAGGGAGAAAGCTATGTGTCCTTGACATTATCCTTTTAAAGATGTTAGGTGACGCTTTCTATTTATAGAGTTCATTCAAAAACTTTTCTTTGTCAAAATCAATAAAGAGGAACTGTTCCATAAACTCTACTTCGCTATTATTTGGATATTCCTGTTTTAAATTTTTATAAGCTTTCCTTGCTGCTTCTTCATCCTGAGTAAAAAGGAGCAGGAAGACCTTGTTGATTTTTGAATTGATTACAAACCGTTTTTCTTCAATTCGTTTATCATATCCTTCTAAAGCTTTTTGATACCATTCTTGCGCAACTTCACTTTTTTCGATTTTTTCGTTTATAAATCCAATCAGTGTCATTACTTCAACAAAGTCTGGTTTAATTGACAATGCTTTATTTAAAACTTGAATAGCCTGCTCATCACGATCAAGTGCAAGAAGTATGTTTGCTTTATGAGTGTATAGTTCGGTCAGATTAGGTTCAATTTCTATTGCTTTATCAAGTTCGCTTAAAGAAACTTCTAAGGAATCGGGACTGTCAATTCTGCCAAATATATATTCCCCAAAACGCTCCGTAGCTGAGTTGGAAAGTTGAATGGCAAGGGAATCTACATCGACTTTATTTTCTATCTGTGTTTTTTCAGAATTACAAGCAGAAATGATGAATAGGAGTAAAAAAAGAGTCAGAATAATTCTCATACCTAAATTTAAAGACATATAATGAACCAGCGTTTAAACGGTGCGGGGATTATGATTTAGTAGAAGTAGCGGAATTAAACCCTTAGAACCAAGTTTCCATCCAACCTTGCCCACGTCCGCTTTATAACACCTTGTTATATGTTTATTTTTCGTGCTCTTCTATTTCGAAACTCGTTACTACAGAGTCTTGATCAATTGTAAAAACAAGATATTTCATATACACAGGATCGATATCCCATCCATAGTCTTCAACAACTGTGTAATACAATTCTGTTGAATCTGCATGTCCGAAATTTTGAGGATTTCCCAAAAGTTCTGTGAGTTGATCATATGATAGGCCAATTAACTTGTAATTGGTTGTCAAATCATGAAGCATCGCATCGCGATTGGTATATGTAATATCGACTTTGTCATTCCACTTTTCTTTATCGAATTCGGCTCTTTGAGTACAAGAAAGAAAGAGAAATAAGAAGACGAAAAGGAATTTGCTCATTTGAGTTGTTCAAAACGTATAACATAAGATTGAGCAGATTAACTAATCCGCACCGATACGCCAAATAATATTTCAAATCGTCTTAAAATCCAAGTAAACCCCTGTTTTTCCAATGTTATACGGATTTTGAATATGCCCGTTCCGTATAACCTTCCACATCTGTTTCCATTTCTTTTCTTCGAAACTCCTACTTTTGATCCTTTAGTAAATCATACAATAATTTTCCATGGACCCCGTCACTCACGGACTTATCGGTGCCACTGCTTCGCAGTCGTTTGCAGATAAACGAAGTTTCAGAGTAGCAGCTTTTACCGGGTTGGCTTCGGCCATGCTGGCCGATCTGGATGTGTTTCTTGGCAGTGCTTCCGATCCGCTGCTCAACCTGGAGCTGCACAGGCAGTTTTCTCATTCCATCGTGTTTATTCCGGTAGGCGCACTTATTGCTACAATCTTGCTCTGGTGGTTTGTGAAGAAGTACCTGACCCTTAAAGAAACGTACCTGTTCAGCCTGGCGGGCTATGCCACGGCCGGACTCACCGATTACTTCACCAGCTATGGCGTGCTACTGCTCTGGCCCTTTACCGATACCCGCTACTCTCTGGATATCATTTCCGTCTTCGATCCTATTTTCACACTCGGGGTTATCCTCTTCACAGGAATGGCCTTCTACAAACGAAAACAGCTGTTTGCGTGGCTTGCCTTAGGCTGGGCGGCACTCTACCTCCTCTTTGGATTCACCCAACAACGAAAAGCAGTGGAGGTAGCCCGGCAACTTGCCAACCAAAACCAACACGAGATTAATCAGCTGATTGTAAAACCCACCATCGCCAACAACTGGCTTTGGAGTATTCGTTATGTTGCGGGAGATAGTTTGTATTCCTCCGGTGTAAAACTATTGCCCTTCTCCGAACCGGAAATTTTCCCCGGCGAACAAACAGCACTGCTAAACTGGCAAAAAGAGTACGAATCCTTCCGGGGAACAACCCTGTACAACGATATCGCCCGATTTTCCGAGCTATCCGGGGACGTGTTAATTCGCCATCCCAACCATGAACAGGTTATCGGGGATGGTCGCTATTCCATGCTTCCCATTACTCTTTCCCCGCTCTGGGGCATTGAAGTGGATACAACCCAGCCCAATCAACACGTGGAGTTTGGTACTTACCGGGATGCCAATGAGGAGGTTCGGGAGAGGTTTTTGGAGATGTTGTTTTAGGTGGTATGGATAAGGCTTAGTTGCCCAATCCACCTACCAACCCACCCCGGCCCTCCCTATTGCGCTGCGCTTATATGGAGGGAGCGCTTCATCTAAGATCCTCGCCATAAATAAACTCTCTTTTCTACTTAACACCTCACCAACGAGTCCTTTTTCCCTGCGGCCCTAACGAAGGACTATAATTCTTAAAAGACCCGCCGGAGGGAGAGACAGAGAGGGTCCTGTATGGAATGGAAACATTACTTTCTTCCAACCTCTAAAATCTTCTCCAGCACCCGATCTATATCCGCCAACTCTTCATTCTTTATACGAAGTACTTTCAGCCCCAATTCATTGAGTACAACACCCCGCTGGTAATCATACTCTTTCTGGAAATCATGAATTTTACCATCCATTTCTACCACCAGCTTTAGCTCTGCACAATAGAAATCGGCCACGTAGAAATATCGGCGATTATTGTGTTGTTCGTAGACAAACGGTTTCTGCCGAAGAAATTTATATCCACCCAGCTGGCGGTTTCTTATATATTTCCACAATCTTTTCTCCGAAGGTGTAGGATTTTTCCGAAGCTCTCTCGCTATTTCAGTGATAGATTTTTTGGTAAGGTTCATCTTTGAATTAGCTTCTTTTCTTGTAAAATATCAAGCCCTCTCCACCTACCAACCCACCCCGGCCCTCCCTATTGCGCTGCGCTTATATGGAGGGAGCGCTTTATCTGACTTGTAACCTTAGATCAAAACTTTTTCCCTATATCAATTTTTACCAAGGCGTCCTCTTTCCCTGCGGCCCCAGCTAAGGATTGAAATATAATACCGACACGCCGGAGGGAGAGAGACAGAGAGAGGGTCCGGGTTAAGCTGGCAATATCTTTAATTCAACAGCTCCGACCTCTTCTGTCTTCTCCTTAGCAAGGAGAAGGACGCCTTTAATACATTTCTGTTAAGTTACAGTATGAACTAAAGCAAAACACCGTAAAGTCTCTCCTTGTGAAGGAGAGATTTAGAGAGGTCGGGGTTTAGGCTTAGGAGTTATATAATACCTTTTATATAATTTTAGCTTATCACTACTAACAAAAAAAGGACGGACAAACTGTCCGCCCTTTGGGTATAAATAGATAGATTTGAAGCGAGTGCTTAGTTCAGCACGGTGTCCACTTCATCCCATTCCATGTCGAATGCTTCGGCTACATCCTGATACACAATGGTTCCGTTGGCGATGTTGAGGCCTTTGAGGAGCTCGGCATCGTCCTTAAGAGCTTGTTTCCAGCCTTTGTTAGCCAAAGATACGGCATATGGGAGTGTCACGTTGGTCAGCCCCATGGTAGATGTATAAGGCACCGCGCCCGGCATGTTCGCCACGCAGTAGTGAACCACATCGTCTACCATATACACCGGATCTTTGTGTGTGGTTGGCTTGGAGGTTTCAAAACATCCACCCTGGTCAATAGCTACATCCACCAACACGGTTCCGGGCTTCATTTCTTTCAGCATGTCGCGGGTGATCAGGTGTGGGGCTTTGGCTCCGGGCTTCAGTACCGCACCGATAATCAGATCCACATCAGGAAGCATTTTACGGATATTGGCTTCGGATGAAAACATGGTGTTCACATTCTTGTCCATTACATCATCAAGATAACGCAGGCGCGGCATGTTGATATCCATGATGGTGGTATCGGCTCCCATACCGGCAGCGATTTTAGCAGCGTTCACACCTACAACTCCACCACCCAATACCAATACTTTGGCCGGAGGCACACCGGGAATTCCACCCATCAATTTACCTAAACCGCCTTTGGGTTTTTCGAGGTAAACGGCTCCTTCCCTGAGCGGCCATACGTCCGGCTACTTCACTCATAGGAATGAGCAACGGCAGCGAGCGATCCGCTTTTTCTACCGTCTCATAAGCAATGGCAATACATTTTGAGTCAACCACAGCTTTGGTCAGCGCTTCTTCAGCTGCAAAGTGAAAATACGTGAAGATCACCTGCCCTTCCCGCATGCGTGGGTATTCAACGGCAATCGGCTCTTTCACTTTCATGATCATTTCGGCCTTCTTCCATACTTCCTCCACGTCGTCAATAATGGTAGCGCCGGCATCAATATAATCCTGGTTGCTGAACCCGCTGCCAACTCCGGCATTTTTCTCGATTAACACTTCATGTCCGTTGCGCTTCATTTGAACTACGCCGCCGGGCTGAATGGCTACCCTGTTCTCGTGGGTTTTAATCTCTTTAGGAACTCCAATAATCATGATTTAAAACGTTTGGTTATGCTGTCATTTAAAGGGATGCAAAGGTAGGTATTTTTATCCAAAACTGACGAATGAATATTTCACATTACCTTGTAAAACTATTTTTGTTATTTCATGTTAAATGTCTAAAAATTTGAATCATTTGTACTAATTTCACCCAAATTACTTTCGGAAATTAAATTAAAGTCCCTATGCACCCTTTTTCTCCTAAAATAATTCCTGCTTTTTTTCTCTCCCTTTTTCTGATTGCAGGATGCACCTCATCCAAAGAAACAACTTCCATCTCTGCCCAAAAACCCGCTCGATCTGCAAGTTCTTCCTCCAATGGAATGAAAGCTTATTCGGAGGTAATCACCGATAAAGCCAAAACCGATGAAGGCTTGTTTGATGTGCATTGGGTTGATGACAAACTCTACTACGAAATTCCGGATTCCCTGCTAAACCGGGAGATGTTATTGGTAAGCCGAATCGCACAGGTTCCTACCGACTATTTTGGGTTTTTCTCAGGTGGTTCAAAAACGGCCGAACAGGTACTTACTTTTGAACGCCAACGGGATCAGATTTTAATCCGAAAACAATCCTACAACGCCGTTGCCAGCGATACCCTGCCTATTTATAAATCTGTTCAGGCTAACAATTTTGCCCCCATTCTTGCAGCCTTTCCTATCGAAACCATTGGCAAAGATTCGGCTTCCGTTGTCATCGAAATGACCGACTTCTTCACCTCCGATATCGAAGCAATCAGTGGTGCCATCAACTTCTTAAGAAGGCAATATCAGGTGCGGCGCCTGGATGGAAACCGAACGTACATCGAGTCGGCCAAGAGCTTCCCAAAAAATATTGAAGTCCGCCACGTTCTTACTTACGATGCCGGCAACCCTCCTTCCGACCAGGGTACCAACACGTTGTCCATGCTGATGAATCAGTCGATGGTGCTGCTTCCGAAAGAGCCTATGCGACCCCGTTACGAAGATTATCGCGTGGGCTGGTTTACGGTTGACCAAATTGACTACGGTCTGGAAGCACAGAAAGCAAAGGAAGTCAGCTACATCCGTCGCTGGAGGCTGGAGCCCAAAGACCCTGAAGCATATGCCCGTGGCGAACTGGTTGAGCCGGTTAAACCTATTGTGTATTACCTGGATCCCGCCACTCCCAAAAAATACGTACCATATGTAAAGCAAGGTGTGGAAGACTGGAATGAAGCTTTTGAAGCAGCAGGCTTTAAAAATGCCGTAATCGCCAAAGAAGCTCCTTCCCCGGAAGAAGATCCGGACTGGAGCCCTGAGGACATTCGTTATTCTACCGTTCGGTGGGTGGCAAGCACCATCCGGAATGCGGTTGGGCCAAGTGTTAGCGATCCCCGAACCGGTGAAATTATTGAGAGTGACATTGTTTGGTATCACAACCACATGCGCTCGTACCGGAACCGGCTAATGATTGAAACCGGAGCAGCAAATCCGGATGCACGTAAACTACAGCTGGATGATGATCTGATCGGGGAAACCATGCGCCGGGTAATCGCTCACGAGGTTGGACATGCAATCGGGCTGCCTCACAACATGCAGTCCAGCTCAGCTTATCCGGTGGACTCTCTGCGATCCGGCACCTTCACCCAGAAATACGGAATTGCTACCACCATTATGGAGTATGCCCGCCAAAACTATATTGCGCAGCCCGGTGATGAAAACATCCGTTTCATCCGAAAAATAGGCCCTTATGATAAATACGCTGTGAATTGGGGCTATCGCATGATTCCTGAAGCTTCAACTCCGGAAGATGAAAAACCTGTCCTGGATAGCTGGATTGAAGAAAAAGCCGGCGACCCCGTGTATCGTTTTGCTTCTTCCACGGGCTGGGACCCTTCTTCTCAAACCGAAGATTTATCCAACGATCCCGTTCAAGCCAGTACGTATGGGCTTATGAATCTGAAACGGGTGGTTCCGAATTTAATTGAATGGACCTCCACTCCGGGTGAAGGCTATGATGACCTGGAAGAGATTTACAGTGAACTGGTTTTTCAGTGGGCCCGCTATGCCGGCCATGTTTCTACCAATGTTGGCGGGGTGTATCAGGAAAGAAAAGCCTCTGATCAGGATGGAGTATTGTACACTCCGGTGCCTGCAGATTACCAAAAAGAAGCCATGAATTTCCTGAATGAACATGTATTCAGTACACCCGATTGGCTGCTCGATAAGGATATTCTCCGCCGCATCGAACATGCGGGAGCCCTTGAAAGAGTGAAAAACCTGCAAGCCCGTTTACTTAATGATGTGATGGACGCCGGTGTAATGCTCCGACTCAATGAAGCTCATACTTTTGACGGTGACGCTTATGCCCCACTCGATATGCTGGAAGATTTACGCCGTGGTGTGTGGAGTGAAGTGTACTCCCCGAAAGCCATCGACCCTTATCGCCGTAACTTGCAGCGGATGTACATTCAGAACATCGAAGAGATGTTTGAAAATGATGAAGCCGGCAGTTCCTGGAATCCGGTAGATGTGGCTACTTCTGACATCCGCCCACTTCTGCGGGTTGAACTGAATACTCTTCAGGCTGATCTTCGACGGGCTCAGAACCGTATCCCCGGTGCAATTTCCCAAGCGCATATCGCAGATGCGTTGGAACGGATCGATGATATTCTGAATCCTGCTGACTAAGTAAGGAGTTAATTTCTTTCACAAAAAAAGCTTCTGTGTAAAAGCAGAAGCTTTTTTTTATTTAAGCTTCAAAACTTTCAGAATCCCCTTTTCGGTGATTTTTGCATGGCCGTAAAGGAACGGCCCGCCAATACTCGCTATGCTAATCAGTTCCTTATTTTCCAGGTATTCAAGCAGGTTTTTGAGTTCCGTTCTGTCCACTTCAAGTTCTTGAACAAGCTCCTCAACCGATATTCTTTTATCGGTATCTCTTTCACTCAGCTCCGCAAGCTGGAAGAGTAGTTGTTTAGCCCTGCTATTAAAATCTCCGCCAATTAACATATAAATGCTTGGTTCGTTGGTTGGCTAAGAATCACTAATTCAGCTAAAGAGAAGGTTACCTTAATGTTATGGTATCATTAACATGACCAAAAAGTTCAGAAAACAGTGCTGATTATAAGACTATTCTAATCGATTATTTCCTCAGTTAGGCGGAACTTAAGCCTTAATAAAAATAGGTGTTTTATGTTAGATGGGTTGACGCTGAGGAATAGAATTTTCCTATTCTCTTCTCTTTTGTTACTGATGGCATTCCTGCTGATGTGGATATTCGTACGCCCGCAGTACAGGGAAGCTATTATCAATGAGCGTACCACCATCGTTTCCCAGCTTCAGGAATATTCGTTAAAACGCTCCGATCAGGTTATCAGAAACTGGCTGAACTCCACCAACTATACCGCCGAAGAAATAGCCAAAGCCCCCGAGCAAACCCAGAACATTGTAACCCGGGCCATTAACCTGACGCCGGGCCTTATGAGAATCACCATTTCAGAACAATCATCAACCGAGTCAGTCGATATCAGACGTTCGCTGTATGATGGGGTGGATTTCAGCGGTATCAAATATAACTGGTACACCTCCCGGCTTGATCCTATGATCAACGTAAGCTGGAGTCCTGATACCCTGCAAAACACTCACTTCTTTATAGCCAAAAGGGTAATTCAAATCGGGGGAAGCATCTTCCAGCTCGACATGTTTTTTGATGCCTCACAGATTACCATAGAGCTTATCAACATTCCACTTGGTGGTAATTATGTAGCCAACATCGTGAGTGGTACCGGTGACAATATTGTACCCGAACAGCCCTTTGAATTCCCGGCTTACCTCGTCGGTGATGCCAGCTATTCCAATCAATCAACCATAGAAATGAATGGGAATAATTGGTTTGTAATGACCTCCCGGTTCCAGACCACCCCCTTCTGGCACGTTATTGCGGTAGAAGATTCCTTTATCCTTCAGCCCGTACATGATCTTATCCGTTATTCAGTGATAACGGGAGGAGTTATTCTCTTTATCCTGTTTTGCTTTAGCTGGTATGTCAGTATTCATGTTAACAAGCCGGTTGAACAGATTATTACCGATGTTGAATACCTGAGCTCTTTAAATTTTGATCACCAGATTAATCCTGTTTCACTTCCGGAATTTGATTTAATGCAGGAAACGCTGGAAAACATCCGCCTTACCCTTCAGCGATATCAAAAAATTAATGTGGAGCGAATCATACTGGAGGAATCCAAGAATAAGTATATGATGACTTACTCGGAGGATCTGATTGGTATTCTGGATGAGAATCAAAACTTCAGTTTCCTGAATAACAACTTCCAAAGCTTCCTGGAAAGCCTTTCCCTCGATCCAAAAGTTATAACACTGGATGAAATTTTGGAACATGCGGATATACAAACCACCAAGCTTGAGCAGAATATTCACTACCCGGATCCATATACAATAAAGATAAAACGGGCAGAATTATCGCACTCTTTAAAAGAGGGAAAAAATTATTTTTATGACTTCCAGTATGTCACCATTATTGACCAGGAGGATAATGAACAGGCTGCACTCATCATTCTTCATGACAAGACAGAAGACCGCCTGAATGATATTAAGCGGAATGACATGATTAACATCATCGTGCATGAACTTAAAAACCCAATTAGTGGTGTACTCGGGCTTTCACAAATATTACTTGAGAATGAAAACATTGAAGATGAAGAACAGCAGGTTCTGGTAAATCAGATAAACTTGTCCGGCGACCGGATGAACAAGCTGGTAAACCGCTTCCTTGAAATTCAGCGACTGGAATCCGGTAAGAATTCGGCTGATTTCGAAAATGTAGATCTGGAGAAATTGGTTGAGCATGTTCAGCAAATTACCAACCCCCTCCTCAGCGAGAAAAAACTTAAAATAGATTCCAAGAAAATCGGCCGCGACTTTAAAGTCAGAGGAAACAGTGATCTGCTGTTTGATGCCATACAGAACCTGATCAGTAACGGAATCAAATACGGGGATGAAAACCGAACCATTGAGATTCAGCTCACTGAAACGCACGAGAACATCCGCTTTAGCGTAACCGATTATGGTTTCGGGATTAGTGCGGAAGACCAAAAGAAAATTTTCGACAAGTTTTATCGCGTCAGGTCTAAGGCAACTGCCAAAGAAAAAGGAACAGGACTGGGACTCGCTTACGTGAGAGAGATTATGCATCAGCACAATGGGGAAATCGAGCTGGAATCCAATGAAGCTATCGGAAGCCGTTTTACGCTGATCATTCCCAAGTTGAACGGAGAAAACCAGAGCTGATATGAAATACCCCGCTTTACTCATATCGCTCATCCTGTTCTCGGTCAAACCCGGTGAAAGCTACGCCCAACAAAACCCGCTTACCTTCCAATCGCAGGACCTGCAGCTGATTGCTCAGCGATATACAGGAAGTACGGTAAACTGGCCGCTCGTTATTGAAATGGCTTCCCATGATGTAGATAATAATGCCTTTACACTACAGCCGGCTGCCATCCTGCAATTACAAAATTTTGCCGGGTTTTCATCTCAGGTAAATGAGCAACAAAAACGGGTGACACAACTAATCAACTCCGGGGCAACCGTATTTGCTGCTGACGAATACGAGACGGTTAAAGGCATCGTCAGCAATTACTCAGAATCGGTAAGTAACGGAGAGTTGGAGCAGGCCATTGGTTTTGCCGGAGAATTAGAGCAGGCTGTTGACGAACTGGAAACTTCCCTATTGAACAACCGGATTGTGGATGTACAAGCCCAGCTTAGCAAAAAGAAAGGCGAAGTGGATAAAAGAGTCGGGCTTTTAGGAAGCTGGACAGATTCTTACCTCGGTGATTTATTTAAACAGTCGGACGGTATCCGAACGCTGATTGAAAGCTACGCTACCCTCTCTTTTACCGATGGCAGCGACATACAAGTAAGTCCAAATACAGTAGCCGTTATCCGAAAATCCCGGATTGATAAGCTCGATAATGCAAGCGATACAGAAATCACCTTAGAAGATGGCGGACTGTTAGCCAAACTTTCAGCGGCCGGTAAAGATCGCAGTACATACGTACTGAATGCAGGTCCTTCCCGAACCGAATTGAAAACACAAAATTTCTATGCTGAAACGGAAGGTGAAGACCGGGCTAAGCTATCCAACTATGACGGTGAAGCGATCATTAATTCCAACGATGTGACCATCACCATTCAAAAGAATCAGGGAACTATTGTGGAAGAAGGCAAAGATCCCTTACAGCCGGTAGAACTGCTTCCTGCTCCTGAACTCACATGGTCGGCCGCCGATACGCTCATAAATGAAGAAGAACTGCTTTTTTCATTTCGGGACATTGAAGATGCAGCCAACTACCGGGTTCAATACAGCGACTCGCCAAATTTTGATGGTGATATTACCGAAGTAACCACTACCGAGACCGCCGTCAATATTAACAACCTTCCCCTCGGCATGACTTACGTACGCGTTCAGGCAACCGATCAGCTTGGGCTCAGAGGGCCTTTCTCCAAAACGGCACGCATTATCCGCAATGTGGATAACAAGCCCCCTCCCGTTTTTATCGACAACATCAGAGGTAATCTGCTGCTCACTGCAGGTGATACTTATGCAATTGAAGGGGTTACCGAACCGGATGCCGTACTCACCATCAACGGAACGAAAGTTTCAGTGGCAGCTTCAGGGCGTTTCTCTCATTCTCTTACAGATTTATCAGGAGAAACCGATGTACATATCACCTCCAAAGACCCCACCGGAAACCAAACGGAAATGACGGTGACTGTAGCCCGGCTTACTGAGGAGCGATTATTTGACTTCCGGATTGGGAAAACTTCGGCATTGCAATCAAACCGGGTAAAAGCAGGAAGTACTATTATTTCATCAAAAGCTTACAACGGATTGAAAGTGACTATTTCGAACCAGCAACAATCCCGAACTATCGCGACCGACAGTCAGGGCCGATGGGGTACAAAGCTGACACTTATCCCGGGTGAACTGACTCTTTCTTTCAAAGATATGAACACTAATCAAACCTATATATCAAAGACATTTATCGTTGAGGAAGACGAATGAAGAAAACAGCCTTAGGCACATATCTTCTGTTGATGCTCTTTCTATGCATTCCAGGTGCTTTGCAGGCTCAGGAAATGTTTCTGTCTATATCCGGTCAAAACACTGAGTTTAAAAGCGGGGATAACCGGCATCAGTATGATATATGGATCAAGCCTGATGCAGATGCTCCCAAAGCCATGCTTCAGCTTTTTGATGCCGGCATCGGGGGAACCATCGATCAGATTACAACCACTAATGCCAATACTACGACCTCCTATCGCATCTACCCTTTTGACGAGCTGTATACTTATAGTAACAATCAGATTACAGAAAAATCCGGCAGTGCTGCCGATCTGGAAAACCTGTCGGTTAAAAATGAAGAGCGGTTTAAGGGGCGGTGGATCAACCTTTTTGTACTCAACGAAGATATTGAAAACGGATATATCGTCCGTGTTACCGCTGATGGCGGGAATGACGTGAATAATTTTGACCTGAGAATCCGGAATACGGTTGGCGATCCGTTTGATGATAACCCCTGGAAAATTATAACCATTGATCTGGGCATCGGAATTTTTGATATGTCACCGGAGCAAAGTCTTCAGGTAAAACCATACAATCCCGGTTCAACGATTCCGGCTTTTCTTGTTGATGGAGAAGAGGACAGCAAAATTGGAATCAGTGATGCCATAGGCAATTATTATCCTATCACCGAAGAAAGCACACGAATCCCTGAAAGCAGTTTTGAGAATGAAAATGAGTGGGCAGTTAACATCAGCGGTTCCAAACAAATACTTAATAACATAGCAATCTATGGAAAGGAACAGCCGGTATTATGGCTTTATAACGGGGATTTCCTGCCTACCCAAACACCTGAGTTTAGTATTCAAACTACTACCGCCAATAACTGCACCGATAAAACATTCAGGCTCAGCAGTACTACCCTTTCTCAAAGACAACTTCAGAATGCGGAGTGGAGTATTAATGAGAGAATACTGGCTACCGGTTTTTCACCAAACATTTCGTTTACCGTTCGTGGAAAGCAAACCATCAATGTCAGAATTCCCAACCCCATACCTGATGTGCTCCCTGAGTTTTGGATAGCTTCAGCTGAAATTGATATTACCAGCCCCCCCATTGCCCGATTACAAAGCCCCAAAGAAATAATTGCTCCCGGTGAACTCATCACGCTTTCAGCGGAAGACTCGTACGACCTCGGCCGGCAGGATTTGAGCTATACCTGGTTCGTAAACGGGCGACCGGCCGGCAATGGCCCCACTTTTGATTTTTCTTCTGAAGAATCCGGAACTCATATCATATCGGTGAGGGTAAGCAATGGCGGAAATGTTGCCCGGTGCAACAACAGTCAGCGACAGCTGCGTGTACGTGTAAATAGCCAACCTTTTGCTGAGATTCGTTTCGATTCCACCTTTGAAACCGGTCAATACCTTACATTTTCTGCGGCTAATGTAAGCGATTCCGATGATGATTCACTTAGTTATGAATGGGAAGGTTTGGGAGTTACCGGCAGTGATGTAACCAAACCGGAAGTAATCATTAGTCACTTAGCCACAGGTACTTTTGATGTTTCTTTAACCGTAAATGACAATACCAACACGGCCAACTCCGGTTATACCGTAACTGAGTCTTATACTGTGACACCCCCACAAGCAAGGAATATTCAAGCCTCCGCAACCGACACCCTTCAAGCGAATTCAGAAACGGACAGCCTGATCACAAATACTATTCAGCCTGAACAACCGGCTCCAATTCCTGATCCTGATGCAGTAATTGAAGCTCCAAGGGTTTCTTCGGTTTCCAAGGTAGGCTTTACCCTGAACGATTCACTGACAACAACCACAGAAACTGACTCAGTAGAGATTGAATGGGATTTTGGAGATGGAACAATCGCCACCGGGGTTCAACCCTCCCATTTATATGAACAGCCGGGCACCTATGTGGTAAATGTGAGTATCAGAAAAGGAAACGAGGTGGAGAAAAAACGTCACGTAATTGTGATCAATGAATATCCCCTTGCTGATTTTACCGTGCCGGATACTTTAGCCGGCGGACATGGGTTTCGGGTAGATGGCACCCGAAGCACCGACAATGATGGATTCATTACCGAATATCAGTGGTATATTGACGGCGTTCCTGCGGCTACAGGCCCAACCCCCACCCTCACCATAGACGACCCCGGTGTACATACTCTTTCACTCAGGGTTCAGGATAATTCCGGTCACGAAAATGCTCAGGACCTTATCAGTAAAGATGTATGGGTAAATCATGCCCCGGTCATAAAATGGACTATCAGCCCGGATAAAATCGCACCGGGAGATGAAGTCACTTTTGATGCCTCAGAGACTTACGATCCGGATGGAGAGATTCGTGAGCTGAAGTGGTCATTCCCGGATGGAACTGAAATGAACGGGCTTGTCGTAACCAAAAGGTTTGGTGAAAGCGGACCCCATTACTTTACGCTCACCGCTACCGACAACGACGGACTTGCCAATTCCTCTATTTCCAGAGAGGGAACGGTTAACATCAATCATGAGCCCTACATAATTACCGAAAAAGTGGTTCGATCCAATTCCCTGGATATAAAACTGGATGCTTCTGAAACATATGACGTGGATAACGATCAGGTGTTTTTTGAATGGACGCTACCGGATGGTTCCAAGCGCAATGAAGCCAGTTTCAGCTGGAGAGCGCCGGAGTTCGGGGTACACATCGTGGGCTTATCCGTTCACGACGGACTTGGATTATCCAACAGCCGAAATCAGGAGACCATACGTATTCTTATAAACCGCCCGGTGGAAGCCATTGTTGATTCATTGATCGCTACCTGTAGCGGAAAAACGGTGCTTTTTAACAGTTCAAGCAGTATCGACCCCGATGGTAATGATTTTGATGTGACCTGGTTTTTCGGGAACGGCGACACCTCTAAAGAAGCCAATCCCTCGTACGTATATGATGCCCCGGGCGTTTACGAAGCACGTCTTGAACTCACCGACGGCATTACCGAAGAAAAAACGGTGGCCAAGATACCGGTAATAGTAGAAGGTTCGCCGGTGGCCAAGATGAATATTAGCGATACCACTATTTGTGTGAATACTGCACTTAACCTTGACGGCTCAAATAGTGTAGATCCCTCCGGAGCGTTACCTTCTCTGGTATGGAGCCTTGGAGACGGAACCACAGAAAGCGGCCCGAAAGTACAACATGTATACACGGAACCCGGCATCTATCCCCTTACCCTGACAGTACAGGGATCGGGTTCAGCCCAATGCGGGAATACCAATCAGATCAGGGCTACTGTACGCGTGATTCAGGGACCTAATGCCGTATTCAACCTGCAAGAGTGGGCCAGTCCCGGTGATGTAATTACGCTGGACGGAAGTGCTTCTACTTCCGAAGACGAGATCACAAATTCGGAATGGAGAATAGAGTATGTGCCGGATGGTTCCGTTGAAACCGTACAGGGACTAATTGCGGATTATCAGTTCACAGAGCCCGGTGAATACCTTATTACTTTATTCCTTCAAACGGATTCGTCCAGTGGTTGTAATACCGTAACGCTCACCAAATCCCTGAAGGTGAATGCCGCTCCGGTTATTGTATGGAACCTGCCTGAAAACGTTTCTGCAGGTTCAGATTTAAATCTGAATGCCATCCAATCCAACGATCCGGACGGGTTCATCAAAGAATACCGATGGTACCTTGACGGAGAATTGATCAGCAGAAATGCTTCAGAGATTATTAAAACCGTTGAACCCGGATTTCACACTGTTGCCCTGGAAGTGAAGGACAACTCTCCTTCCAATAACAACCGGGTGCGCATGGAGAAACGCTTTTTTGCCAACAGCTCACCCCAGCCCGAGATAACCGCTCCCGGAAAAGTATATCTGAATCGCGAAGTCCGGCTTTCCGGCGGACCTGATACCGATCGCGACGGTGACCAACTGTCTCAGCAATGGAAGGTTAATAACCGGTTGATTAATGACTCCACCTTCACCCCTGACAAACTCGGAGAATATCGAATTACTTTGATTCAGGACGATGGACGTGGTATCTCTAACTCGGTTGATTCGGCCGTTGTATATATCATTCCAATCGGTCATCCTGATATTGATCCCGATTATCCTCAGCAAATCAGTTTTGGAGGCAGCTTGTCTATCCGTGACCTGAAAATTCCCCGCCCGGATGACTGGAAGTTTATAGCAGACGGAGCGTATCAAAACGACTGGACGGCCGATACTCCCGGCCCGGATAGCCTGCATCTCATGTGGTTTTATGAGCAGCGGCCCACATCGTCCGTTAAATTTCCTATAGTAGTTTCTGAGCCTCTCCGGTTTATATCTGAAGCCGACACCGTCCGGAATGCGGAGTGGAATCCGGCTAATCCCTTCACCGTAATCAGAGCACCGGAAGTGAACCGCGAGGTTTCGCAGGTTAAGTTTACCTGGCTGCTGGACGGGGAAGAAATCGGGGTTGGTTATCGCATCAGCCTGCCGGTTCAGCGGGGGGAGAATCGCTTCAGGGTGCGGGTGCGGGATCTACAGGTAAAACAATCATCACCCGTTGAAACCGAAATGGTTATTATCACTGAATAGATCAGTATCTATAAGATTATATTGAATTTAAAATATTTTATACGGTTTTATTTTCAGTAAAAAAGATGGTAACATTGAACGTTTTATAATTAATCATCAGGCTTCATTTGAAGATTGTTATTATTGGAGCTGGGGAGATTGGATACGACCTTGCCAGCGTACTTTCATCAGAAAAACACGACGTTACCGTACTTGACCGGGAGAAAGACTGCCTTAACAAGGTATCGGATTCTCTCGATGTGCTCACCATAGAAGGAAACGCCACCTCGGTAAAAGACCTCGTTAAAACCGATGTAGCAGAAGCTGACATCCTGATTTCAGTTACCAGCATCGATGAGGTGAATATGATTTCCGGTATGATCGGGAAACGACTGGGGGCAAAAATGGTAATCGCCCGGATTCGTAGTGATGAATTCTCTGAAGACAATGCTCCCCTTAACCCTTCCGATCTTGGTATCGACGTAATGATTCATCCTGAGCTGAGTGCCGCTCAGGAAATTGCCCAGTTATTGAAGCGGTCATCAGCCAGTGATGTGATAAATCTTGCCGAAGATCGTATGCAGCTGATCGGCATACGCCTGGAGCCCAACTCTCCCCTCATTGGCAAATCACTAAATGAATATTCCGCCCTTCACTCTGATGTTACTTTTCGGGTAGTCGCTATTGGCCGGCGTGGGCGCACTATTATTCCCAATGGTTCGGTAAAACTTCAGAAATATGACCAGATGTTTGTTCTGGCTAAAACCGAAAACATTCCCTCCATTATCGAAACGACCGGAAAAAAAGAGATGGAATTGAATTCGGTTATGATTGCCGGCGGTTCCGCTATGGGGGCCATGATTGCCCGCATTCTCTGCGCCGATCCTTCCAAGAACTGGTCTGTTAAACTGATTGAACCGGATTATGATACGGCTGAAGAGCTTGCCATCGAGCTTAAGGAAGTGATGGTGTTAAATGGCAATCCTACCGACCCGGATTTACTGGCTACCGAGGGTATCAGCGATATGGATGCTTTCATAGCGGTGACGGATGATGAGGAGTCCAATATCATCTCCTGCCTGATGGCCAAGCACCTGGAGGTGAAAAAGACGGTAGCTCTTGTTTCCAAACCCGATTTCATCCCGCTGGCTCAAACCATCGGGCTGGATGCCGTTATAAATAAGAAAGTAGCTGCTTCCAACGAAATACACCGATATGTGCGCCGGGGACGCGTAATCTCAGTTACCGAACTGAGGGGCATCAAAGCCGAGGTTATTGAACTGCAGGCCAATGAAGGCTCAAAAATCACCAATAAACCGATCAAAAAGTTGCGTCTTCCGGACGGGTGCGTGATCGGTGGTGTTCTTTGCGATGGATCGGTTGAAATTGCCACCGGTGCAACGGAAGTGAAGGCAAACGATCGGGTCATGATATTTTGTGTACCTTCTGCCATCGATAAAGTAACCAGGCTTTTTCAATAATGGCTCTTTCACCGACTTCAAACCTGAACCGGGCAAAAATTGACTTCCTTGTTGTACTGGGAGTATTGGGTGCTTTCATCTTTTTTATGGGATTTGCCCTGATGCTTCCTGCTTTTGTCGATTTTTACTATGGAGAAGATACCTGGCACTCCTTCTTTTTTTCAGCTGCTATCGCTTTTGTAGTGGGTGGGTCTCTTTGGTATTCATTTCGTCCACAGGAAGAACTCAGAGTCCGTGAAGGCTTCCTGATCGTAAGCCTTACCTGGCTTTCACTTTCACTGGTGGGAGCTCTTCCCTTTGTAATCTCCGGAGTTCTCCCCTCTTTTACCGATGCCGTATTCGAAACCATGAGCGGTTTATCGACCACCGGTTCTACCATACTGGGCGGCACCACCAGTGACGGTTTCCGCAACCCTCAGATTGAAGAAATCCCTAAAAGCTTTTTATTCTGGCGCTCTCTCGCTCACTGGCTGGGTGGAATGGGTATTATCGTTCTATCATTGGCGATCCTTCCCTTATTGGGAATCGGAGGTATGCAGCTATTCCAGGCAGAGTCGCCCGGCCCCACAGCCGATAAACTCACTCCCCGCGTACAGGAAACCGCCAAATTACTGTGGGGCATTTATGTAGCCTTTACAGCTGCCGAATTTATTTTGCTGTGGCTCCATCCCTCTATGGACTGGTTCGAAGCCATTAACCATGCTTTTGCAACGATGGCAACCGGAGGTTTTTCAACCAAAAACGCCAGTATACAGGCCTTCAACTCTGCTTATGTGGATTGGGTAATTATTATCTTCATGTACCTGGCTGGAATTAACTTTGCCATGCACTTCCGCCTTATCCAGGGAGAGAGAAAATCCTTTTTTGCTAATCGGGAGATACGCTTTTACACGCTGGTGATTTTGATTGGCATTGTAATTATTTCCGGCTCGCTTTGGGTGATTGATAACTACAATATTCTTGAGGCCCTTCGGTACGGGGCTTTTCAGGTGTTGGCCATAGTAACAACCACAGGGTTTGGAACCGACGATTATGAAGTCTGGAATTCTATCGGTGCCTTCTTCCTGTTTCTGCTATTTTTCACCGGAGGTTGTGCCGGCTCTACGGGTGGTGGTATTAAAATGATCCGCTGGATGATCCTGATCCGAAATACCGGACGTGAGATCAAACAAATCATTCACCCCAAAGCTATTCTTCCTGTCAGAATCGGAGACCAGGCCATCAACCGGAATATTCAGCAAACAGTGTTGAGCTTCTTCATTCTCTATGTGTTCATTTTTGCAGCAGGAGCTTTTGCCATCAGTTTATTTGGCTATGATATCATGTCGTCCATTGGGGCCAGTATCGCTGCTATTGGTAACATCGGGCCGGGCTGGGGAGACTTTGGTCCCACCGATAATTTTGCAGGACTTCCCTATGCCGGGAAATGGATTTTAATTATGCTGATGATGGTGGGACGCCTTGAAATTTTCACCGTGCTTATTATTTTCTCTCCTGCTTTCTGGAAGCAGTAATCAATCAGCTTCCTTAGCTCTTTTCGACCATTTCCATACTCCATAAGTGACTTCCTGAGGTAGTTTACATCCTAACTGACGACATACCATGATCAGTTGTCCCCGGTGATGAGCCTCGTGACTCATCAGGTAGGTAAGGAAATGAACTACATCCAGGCCAAAACCCGATACATTCTTTTCAATAGGAATGTAATACTCCACCGTTTTTATGATTTCTGCAGAACTTACTTTCAGAGCGTTAAGAACTTCTTTTTTAGATACAGAATATCGGTCTACATGTTCAGGAATCGTTACCCCTGCCTTATCACCACTATTCTTGAGCCACATACAGCGGGCATTATGCATATGACCGGCTATCATCTGCACGGTTTTCTGCTGATAGCCCGGCACCGATTCAGCCCAAACATCATCCGGTATATTCTCAATCAAATAAGAAGTAATTCGGTTGCCTGTTTTCCAGGTTTTTATAATGGAGTCGGATAAGTAGGTGGAATCAGCCATAAGTCTGTACTCATTCTTTAAGGAAAAACGTAATTCTGTCAGCCAGCCACCTTCTGAATTCTTCCGTAGTTGGCGGGCTGTGTCGGGTATCCCGCAGCAGCTCCGTTTCAACATTCAGAATGTGGTCTTTTGCCCTTTCAATCAGTGGTTCACCCGGAAAAGACATATCCTTGTCTGCAGCAATAGTCAGAACCGGCATTTTTAAGTTTTGCAGCTCTTCATCAGAGGCAACCGACGGAATTTTCTTTGGGGTGATGAAATCATTTATGGAATCACCAAGAAAATGAGCCCAGTCATCATCCCGGGTTGTTAAGAAATAATCCGCCAGATTTTTCAGGTTTTCTTCGGACGGGTTGAATTTATACTTAATCATCGGAATCGTCAGGCTCATTAAGCCTTTTATCACCGGAGCTTGAAAAATGCCCGCCGGAACCAAGAGAACAAGCTTTTCTACCCGTTCAGGAAAGGCTGTAGAAAATTCACGTACTATATATCCGCCAATACTTATCCCGAATAAGTGAACCGTTTCCAATTCAAAAGAGTCAATAACTTCGGCAAGCCATTGAGAATGACTATTGTCTTTGAATGAAAGCCGTTCAGGAATACCCTTTACCGAGAAGCCGGGGATATCCGGAAGGATGAGTTGGTAATGCCCGGCCAGGTACCTGATTTCAGAAAGCAAATGAGCCGAACTGGTAAGCATCGCGTGCAGACAGATCAAAGGCGGTTTATCCGGATTGCCGGCCACTAAAACATGGCTTTCCCCGAATGAGGTAGTAACCATCTTAAACTCCACATTCAGTTCAACCTTTGCTAAAAAAAGTTGATACCACTCTTCCTGCCTGGATCGTGCTTCCTGACTCTTGAAAATATCCTTTCCCAATTCAATAGCTCCGTTTGGATTTATGATTGAAGCCCTTGCTCTTTCATGCAAGCCTGCGACCAAACTCCATAGTAATACGAATCCCCTGATTTCCAAAATAGAACCGGATTCGGTTCTCTAAGGTATCCTTAGTTTCCCTTCTTCATCTTAATCTGCTTGGCACACCTCATCCCGTCCATAGCAGCAGAAACAATTCCCCCCGCATAGCCAGCTCCTTCCCCGCAGGGATAAAGCCCGGCAATTTGAACATGCTCGAGGGTTTCCCGGTCTCTCGGAATTTTTACCGGACTTGAAGTTCGGCTCTCAGGGGCATGAACCACCGCTTCATTGGTCAGATACCCTTTCATGCTACGGTCGAATTGAAGAAAGCCTTCTTTCAGGTTTTTATGAATGAAATCCGGCAAAACGGCCCCCAATTCTACCGGGGTAATGCCCGGAGCGTATGAGGTATTGGGCAAATCTTCCGATACATCCCCTTTAATGAAATCCCGCAGCCGCTGAGCTGGTGCCGTTTGGGTTTTGCCTCCCTCCCTCCACGCTTTCTGTTCAATAGAGCGTTGAAATTCCATCGCTGCAAGCGGACCGTATTCTTCAAAAGGCTTGAAGTCTTCGGGTTGTAATTCCACCACAATCCCTGAATTTGCCGTTGAACGGGCGCGACGGGAGGAAGACCACCCATTGGTCACAACCTCCCCGGGCGAGGTGGCACAGGGTGCTATAACGCCACCCGGACACATGCAAAATGAATACACCCCACGATCATCCACTTGTTTTACGATACTGTAGGCTGCCGGTGGAAGATATTCTCCCCGGGTTTCGCAATTGTACTGTATGGAATCTATTAACGACTGCGGATGCTCAACCCGAACTCCGATGGCCAGCGGTTTTAACTCAGTTTCAATTCCTTTTCGATATAACAATTCAAAAATATCCCGCGCCGAATGACCGGTAGCCAGAATGACCCGGGACGCCTTAAAAGTACTTCCATCCTGTGCTTTCACTCCTTTTATGGACGAGGAATCGGTAATCAGATCTGTAACGCGGGTACTAAAGTGAATTTCTCCTCCGTGCTGTAAAATGCACTCCCGCATGTTGGCGATGATTTTGGGCAGTTTATTAGTCCCTATATGCGGATGGGATTCAACCAGAATATTCTTTACCGCCCCGAAACCGACCAGCAGCTCCAGCACTTTTCGGACATCACCCCGCTTCTTGGAACGGGTGTAAAGCTTACCATCCGAGTAGGTTCCGGCTCCGCCTTCCCCGAAGCAGTAGTTGGAGTCTTCATTCACCTCATGCCGGACGTTGATGCCCTTCAGATCCTGAATCCGGTCTTTGGCATTCTTGCCGCGCTCGATGATGACCGGCTTCAGTCCATTTTCCAGTAATTCCAGAGCAGCAAACAACCCGGCCGGTCCGGCTCCTATGATGATGACTTCTTCCGCATTGCTCACATCCGGATAATCGGGCAGGGAAACCTCCTCCTCTTCAAACTCCTCGTTGATGTATAACCGCACCTTCAGGTTGTAATAAGCCTGTCGCGAACGGGCATCAATAGAGCGGCGCAAAATCTGCACATGGCGCAGATCTTCCCGGGCCAACCCCTCTTTATCAATAAGGTATTCTTCCAGTAAATGAGCTTCTCCAGCCACTTCGGGCAGCACACGAATCTGTAGTTCTTTCTGCATAGCCCGAAAATACGGAATTGCAGGGTTTTAACGAACCGGATACCGCATCCTCAATAATTATTCGGTGGGTTTGCCACCAGCTCCACAGATATCAGAATTTCGGCATCCACGAAGTTATTATCGATCAGGCTGGTGATGCGTTTCCAGTAACTGCCCTGGTATGATATGTTATATTCAAAGCGATCGATAATAAAGGAAGCCTTATACATCGTAGCCTCAGAAGTCTGTGTTTTATCAGCTACGAACTCCACTTCCTTCGTAACATCTCTAACAGACAGATTTCCGGTTACCCTCACCTTATTACCTTCCAGTTTTTGGGTGTGAGTAATCTCAAAGCCTGCCGTCGGGAATTTCTCCACATAAAAGAAGTCTTCGCTCTCCAGGTGTTCGGTTAAATACCTGCGCGGAACCGGATCACTTTCGGGGATGTCGGTTACGGTGATGGAATGCATATCGGCGATAAAATATCCGCCTTCCAATAATCCGTTCTTCAGTTCCAGTCTCCCTTCTCTGAGCTTCAGGGTTCCTTCATGGCTGTCCGAGCCTCTCATTTCGGTTCCCTTCCACTTCACGACCGATTGCCCGGTGTCCACATTCAGATACATGATCTCCGTGGAATCCTTTCTCGGGTGATCCGCATGCTGCCCGGCTGCAAGCACGGAATGCACGCAACCCATAAGTACTGCAAAAACGATATAACCGATGATCTTATTCATAGCCCCTCACATTTTCGCCCAGGATAAAGTCTCTTTCTCCCACAAGGATGCCGTTTTCCTCTTTCAGGGATAACACGCCGGAGCTCCCGCCTCTTGGGGAAGACGGATTTCGCTGGTTATCTCTCAGTCGCGGATCGTCTTCAAAAAAGTAGGACCCAACCCAGTAGTATTTTCCGTTGGGTTCCAGAATGACGGGATGAATGTGAGCCGGTTGTGTTGAATATTTACCCGGCCTGAAGGTGTAGAAGGTATACCGGCCATCGGCACCGGTTTGTACCCAGCCGTGAATATATCCGTAGCTTCGCTCCCACCCGGTTTCCCCTCCTCGTTTGGGGTATTCACCCTGCGCGTTGGTTTGATGTACAAACAGGATCACGCCCTCTGCCGGAGTCACCCCGTCTGGTTCATACACGGTTCCGGAGATCTTAATCCGGGGTTCATTTTGCTCAAATTCCGGTAAGGTATCGGTTGCAGTGAGGGTGCGGTCACCATAATCGAGTACGGCTTCGCAGCCCTGACAAGGACCGCCAACCAACCGGGCGTTTTTCAAGGCCGCCTCCTGAGCAAAACTGCATCCGGAGGCCATCATTAAGATTATAAGCGAAAGTAATAGTTTGATGATATGCATGGGTTCGGGATTAGCGTTAAATGAAAATTGTTGCTTCACCCGCTAATGTAGCTATCCAAACAGGAAACGGAAGCCCCGTTAGCATGACCTGAGTACTTTACCGAACAAGATGAGTAGAACGTTTACAGCAGGTTTCCCCGGAGGGCATCGGCGTAGTTGCGGCTGAGCCTCACCTGGTTTTCATCATCCAGAATCACATCATAATCCCCGTTACCCCTCGACTGCAACTCCTCTATCCGGTGCGTGTTTACAATGGTGGATTTATGTATTCGCTTGAAATGATCCGGCAGGCTTTGGATGATGTTCTTCAGGCTGTCGAGCACCACGTGCTTTTGGCTGTCGGTGAAGATATCGAGGTAGGCGCCATCCGAACGGATCCATTTGATGTCGTTTACATCTACCACCAGATTAGTTCGCCCGTTTTTGATGGTTATGGTTTGAGGCTGAACCGGGCTTGCCTTTTGCTCCTTATCTCTTCTTCGTTTTACAAAAATCGTTAACGCCGACAGAGCCGTATACACCGAAAGCGCTATATACAACCGGGTAGACAGTTTTTCGAAGAGGATGTACAGCAAAGTCATCGGGTTGTCGTGGATGAGGATGGAAACGCCGAACAAAAAGACCGAAAACACCAACAGATGGGCGATGGTTACCAACACAATCTGGAAGATGATTCCAGTGGCAACAAAGATCCTGGACTTCAGTACCTCAGCTTTGGATATACCGTAATCCAGCAGCATAAAGAACGGGATAAACAGCGGCCAAAACAGCTTGTAGGATAAGGACTCCCCTGCCCGGAAGGCACTGTCCTGCAAGACCGAACTGATGTAATCCTGACCAAACTCCAGAAAAGCAATGAACAGCCAGAATGCACAAAAGCCGATGAAGTACTTCTTATGCCCTTCCGAAAACACCCCGCCGGAAGGCAAAAATCGAGTGGTTGGATAAAAGGAATCAGGGTTGCTCATAGTTGGGGATTAAAAGAACAGGGTCTGCTTGGTGCAATACTGCTATCTAAGAAAATATTGAATAGATGGCAAGGTGGTAAAATGTAATTAACGAACCGGCACATAACTGGCGCGGTGATTATGAGTTAATTAAAGGCTAATATTTTATAACAAGCAACTCTGTTAATCGAAGCTAAGTCCGCGTCCCCAGTTGATGCGCTTGTTAGGGCACGCATACTGTACCTAAGTAAGTTTGCCGGGTTCGATGATATTACGATCACCTTTATACAAAGAGCAGTATTCATCTTTATCGCTCATTTTTTCAACTAAAAAATCCACCCATTTTTCTTTATACATATGTTGACCAAATGCTTCATCATAAACACAATAATCTTCATTTGTATCTTCAGGGTTCTCTGATGAATTAGATGGGCGAGCGCTGTATTTTTTCCAGCATCGAGTATGTGTGGTACTGTTAAATAAATCTACAATTTTATTGCCAGATTTAATTTTAGGATTGCCCAATCGTTTCTGAACCTTCTCTACAACTACCTTTGGTAACATTAAATTCGGATTCCTTACTGCTACTTTTTCAAGTTTTGTTTTAACTAGTGCAGCAACTCTTTCGACATTTTTCTTTTCATGCTCATCCAATTTATCATATTGAATAAACTGAACTGGTAGAGCATCTTTTGATTGATGGTTTGCTACTTGAATTAAGAAGGCTTTAAAAGAAAATTTACCACTCTTAATTATATCTGTGGAAATGGAGCTTCGATAGGAATTAATAAAATCAATTACTTTTTCTTCTTCGGTAGATAGAGAAGCTTTCGAGAGAGATTCAGAGTTCGGACTAAGCTGAAGTGAAAATGATAACATCTCTCTTATACGATATTTCTCACCAAATTCTTTTTCTAAAATTTCATCAAAATTTAATAGCATTGCTTGGCATTCAGCAAATATATTTGGGTCAATTTTAGGTAAAGATTTATGTTCAATCTTATTTCTAAGTTTGATGAATAATTCGAGGTTTAACCTAACGGGATTTTGAGTGTCACTTTTATAATATTCCTTAAGGCACCGATCTAATTCCCAATACCAATATTCCCCATCCACTTTTTTATAGAAGTATCCATTGTCTTCTTTATAGAAAGGTTTAGTCTTGCGTTTAAAAAAAATAGCGTGAAATAATGCTGTCCATGCGACAATCATCATTACAACATAACCACCTGTTTTAAACTTTATACCTGGCTTATTATAAATTTCTACAGCCAATAGGGCAGATTCGCGCGCTTTCTGTAATGAGACTTTTACTTTTTTTGGAAGTCTCTTAGGCATGGTGGTTTTTGTTTTTAGTCAAACTTGAAGAAAGTGGTATAACATAACATTATCCAAACAAGGGCTCATTAGCATCCGCCAGATAAATCCCACGAATCCCACTTCAAACCCTTCATTCGGTGTTAATTGGATGTTATCCGTCTCGTTAGCCAGATAACACACCTCGGGAATGTGCAGAATTCTTTTGAGAAAGGAAAATCAAATAGTTAGAGGTACGGGCGGACTAAACCCGGCTTCGCTGCTATCTAAAAGAATAATGAGAGCTTGGCTAGCGGAAAATCCACAACGTGAAGCTGTATATATGCAACCGTTTTTAATTTGGTTTAAATATGGCAATTTCGTCTCTGAATTCGGTCGTTATAACAGGTTCCACCGTTTTGCCGTCTCTGGAAATTAAATATATATCTGAACTTGAACCTTCTTTCGTTTTGGTAAACATCAACCATTTGCCATTGGGTGACCAACGAGGCCAGCGATTATCATCCTCACCCTTCGTTAAATTCTGAAGATCAGAACCGTCTGAATTCATCGAGTATATATCACATCCCTCATTTCCACATTTATGAAATGCCACAAATTTACCATTGGGTGAAAACTGGGGCAAAGCACTAAATCCTTTTAGATTTGTTAGCTGAGTAGTATTCAAATCCTCCATTCGGATACTGAATATTTCAGAAATTCCGGAATGATTTAATGAATCACCGGCCTTTGTTTGTATACCTGCAACTATAATTTTCTGATCAGGAGAGAATTTTGCACCGGCCTCATAAAGCTCATTATTTGTCAGTCTTTTCTTCTCACCGGATTCCCGATCATAAATATATAACTCTCCTTTTGGGTGGTGCTCTTTAGTAGAAATAATCAGCTTTCGGTTATCCAAAGAAACATCACTTACAGAGAGCACTAATGAGTCCTGAATAACTGTGCTAACTTCCTTTGTTGTTACATTTATGCTTTTAATTTTTCTGCCCCCATTCTCATAACTTGTAAAATAAATCGAAGTTCCATCAGCAGTCCACGTAAGGTTGTACTCCGTGGCATCAGAATTAGTCAGGTTTTGGGCTTCACCATTACCTGTGTTTGTAATAAATACATCCAAATTGTCATTCCCCTGACCTGTTACATAGGCAATTTCATAGGTCTTAGGCTCACAACCAATTAAAAGTAATAAACCCAATGCTTTTAATACCCATTTCACTAAGCTAACCAAGTTCGATTTGTCTATTTTTTTGTCCATAGTTTTCGAGAATAATTATTTTAATCATAAAGTTTGGTTAAGAAACCGAAGCCATAAAATCGTACGTCCAGAGTTTTGACCTTGCTTTGCTGTTCTGCTGCAAAACCAACAAACGAAAGCGCTGCCTTCACCCCGACGGAAAGCGTAGTTCCACCGTAGTACCGGATTGTTCTTCCCCTGATTTGATAGAAATGGCTCCCGAAAGTTGCCCGGTTAGCATGTCCATCAGGGTCAGCCCCAGCGAATCACTTCCTTCTTCCAATACATGCCCGGGTATGCCTTTGCCGTTATCGGATACTTCAAGAAGAACCTGCCCGTTCATCTGCGATATATTAATGGACAAAGTGGCTTCTTCCACGCCCTCAAAACCGTGACGAATACTGTTGCTCACTACTTCATTCAGGATCAGGGCACAGGGTATGGCATCATTAACGGTTAAATTGACCGGGGAAAGGTCATACTTCACCTGAACATGTTCGGCCTCGTGCGCCACCAGCGCCATATCCACCAACTCCTTCAGTAACTCATCAAACTGTAAATTCTCCAGCGATTCATTTTGGTACATCACCTCATGGATACGCGCCATGGTATGAATGCGCTGGTAACTGTCGGTCAGCTCTTTGGCAAGCTCCTGGTTTTGGGTGTACATCACCTTCAGTTCCATCAGCCCGGATACCACCGCCAGGTTATTCTTTACCCGGTGATGAATCTCTTCAAGCATCACTTCTTTTTGCTTAAGCGATTTTTCAATATTCTTCTTGTACTTCACCCTGTCCGTAACATCATGCAATACCGACTGAATCGCTGTTAAACCCTGGAAGCGAGCCTGCGCCGAGTGAATTTCCAGGTACCTAACTTCCCCGTTCTTTCTCATAAATCGAAATTCAAGGGCCGGCCCATCTACCCAATCGTTAAGATTCTGAAGCCTTGATTTTACCTGTTCCCGGTCATCCGGATGAATGAACTCCAGCAAAAAGTGTCCGACTATTTCTTTTTCGTTATCCGTTCCATAAAGCCGGAGAGCCGCACTATTGGCAAAAATGATTTCTTCTCCTTTCGTCAACACAACCGAATGCGGATTATTTCTGACCAGGCTGCCCCACCGCTCTTCACTTTCTTTTATCTTATTCAGCAGCAATTTGTTGGCGGTGATATCACGAACAAAGCCCACCACCAGCGGTTCATCCTCCACTCCATCAATCAGGGTGAGGTTAGATTCCAGGATCACGTCGTTCCCAAACCGGTCTAAATGACTGGTTTCAAATTTCGCGTTCCCGTTCTCCATAACCCCGGAAATGATCTCAAAGATTTCTTCATCACTGAAGTTGCTCTCCAACTCACGGATGGTCATAGTTCGCAGCTCCTCCCGAGAAAAACCCACCATTCGGCTGTAGGCCGGGTTTGCATCCAAAATATTTCCTTTGGAATCGGCCAGGATGTAACCGTCGTTCGTGGATTCCAGCAGCTTCGAATTAAAAACGCTTTGCTTAGACAGTTCCCTCATGATGGCATTCTGTTCCGAAACGTTTTTAACAATACCGGCTATATAAATGCCATCACTTCTTTCTATGGCCACCAGGGTGCCAAGCAGTTCCAGGTTTTTACCGTATCTCGACTTATGTATTACTTCTATGGTCTGAGATTGTTTTTCAACTAATGAATCCAAAAGCTCTTGCTGCCCTTCCTTTGTCAGATCAGGGTTGATATCAAAGATGGACATGTCCAGCACTTCTTCCCGGCTGTACCCCGTCATACGGCAATATGCATCGTTAACTTCTTTGATATTGCCATCAGCATCTACCAGTAAATATCCATCCGACAATAACTCAAAAAATCGGGTGTGCTCTTTAACCTGGCTTTCAATCAATCTCGTGTGTCGGTTCTGTTCGGTCAGATCCTGAATGTACGCCACAATATCAACCCCGTTTTTCTTGAACTCCCCGGGATAAAAACACACCAGCTGAACATCGGTGGGTTCATTTCCGGCTCCAATCATTTGTGTAAACAGCGAAAACGAATGGGTAGTGTGATTGGTAAGCTCATTCCAGTGTTCCTCTATCTTTTCTCGGTCTGTCTCAACAAAGTAATTTTGGAAAGGCCGGCCGATTAGTTTATTTCTGTTCTCTCCCAGTAACTCACTCAGCCTGATAGGTACGTTTACCCAAAGGCAGTCCCGGTTGATGAACGCCTTCATGATAGGCAGAAACTGCTCAGCTGTAGTGATTACAGATTTATCCGGAATGCCTACAGCTCTTTTCCTGCCTCCATTTTTTTCCATGATAGAACATACTAGATGTGACTTTTGGTGTACAACTCAACCAATTCCAATTAATTAACAAATTTTTGACGATTAAACCCATTAAAATATGAACTAAGAGGAAGCATCAGCTAAGTGTATCCGGTAGAAGCTGTTATCCGAAAAGGGATAGGATAATCTTTTGTCAATTAACCAAGATGATCGACCCGCTTTTAGTTGGGCATATCCGATCTCACCCTGTTAAAACGTTTAGCGATGACTATCGATAAGATTATCCCTACCAGAAACCCACCCCATTCATTTCCGAAAGCAGAACCCACAGCTATACCAATAATTATTATTCCAACTACCAAGATTATGTTTTTCATATATCACCTCTATTTTTTCGGAGTCAATTCGGTTAATCTGCCCTATTTAATCTGGTTCCGCCGCTCTGCTGCGGAACCCACCTTAGGAAGCTCCGCTTCCACTACCCCCTATTTTTTGATCTCAACCACAATCTTACCCTTATGCTTCCCCTCACCAAAATACTGAATCAATCCCGGGATCTGATCAAAAGAATACGGCCCGTCAATTATAGGTTTTAGTATTCCCTTTTCCGTAAGTCTTGTCAACTGGTCCAAACCCTTATTCGGTTTCAGAGCAAGAACACTAAGCTTTTTACCGGTAAAGAGTGAAAGAATAGAACCCAATATCAGTACTTCGAATAACCGTGGCAGTGTTCCACCAACGGTGATATAAATTCCCTTCTTTTTCAGAGATCGGGCATACTTATACACCGACCGGTTCGACTTTGTATCCAGGATAAGGTCGTACCGTTCTCCCGTTTTTGTGAAATCCGTTTTCTTGTAGTCCATCACATGGTCATAACCCAGCGATTTCATCATTTCAAGCTTTTCTCCGCTATCTACCCCCGTTACCTCTGCCTTTAACGGTTTTAGCATTTGAATGGCCAGCGTTCCTACTCCGCCTCCGGCACCATTAATCAGGATCTTTTGACCGGATTTCAACTCTCCTTTATGGATGAGTCCCTGAAGAGCCAGAAGTCCGGCATGTGGAAGGGCTGCGGCTTCATTATGGCTCAGGCTTCCGGGCTTCTTATATGCCGTATTTTTCGGCACGCATACGTATTCGGCAAAACCACCAAAGCCGCATTCAGAGAGATCGCAGTAAACCTCATCGCCGATGCCAAGTGAACTCACGTTCTCCCCGACAGCTTCTATGGTTCCTGATATATCAACCCCGGGGATCCTGACCTTAGGTTTTCTCAAACCATATAACAGCCGAATGATAAACGGCTTTCCTCTCACCAGCCCCCAATCCCAGTCATTGATGGAAGCTGAATGAATGCGTACCAACACTTCCCCATCATTCGGAACCGGTTTCGGAGCTTCACCAACCTTCAGCTTAGCCGGCAATCCGTATTCTTGTAACAGTATGGCTTTCATGAAAGTGGGTTATGGCGGACTGGTGGTTATGCTTCAGAGATTACAGGTTCAATTAACTGTTTAATTTGTTGGCTTACAAGTCGGCAAACTAATGATGGAAGCAGAGCTTTCCCCTCTAATGAAAACTTGCTCTTACCTTGAATAACTGCTGTGAGCATCAAAGGATATTCGTTCTCCTTGCTCGGTACGACTTTCAACTTTAAAGATCCAATCTCCCTCCGGCATGTCGTGATGCCAGCTTTGCCCGCTAATATACATTTGTCCGGAAAGATGCCTTGTCTCTTCAGGAGCAATCTTATAAATGAGCATTTCATCTGTACAGATATATTGATCAGGAGGCCGGTTATACCAAACTGCTTCCCCTTCTTTCGTGTAGGCAATGACATTAAATGCACAAGGACCTGTTTCAATCCTGGCTGTGTCAGCGCCAATATTCTTAGCTTTAATATCAGTTTGTACTAAGTGGCTGGCAGCAGACCATCTTATTTCTGCCTGAAACTTCACATTACCATCTATCAACAGGTCATGGCGGGGGCCCTCAGGGGCTTCAATCGTATCAACAGAATCATTGCACCCAAGAATAAAGAAACAAAGCAAATTGAGCAGTATAAATTTTCGAAGCATGGGTAACGGTCTGACGAATAAGGGGCGCGGGTTCTCGGTTTTAATTGAAGTAACTGAATATTTTTATTGCCCACAAGCTTACCTGCGAACCCGACCTGCGTCCGTAATGAATCGCTTGATATACGGTGATTTTGGTGCTCGATACTCGTTTCGGAAATACCATCTAATCTGATTTCAATCTTGCATTAGCTATGACGGAAACTAGTGCTGCCCCGCCAATGGCTGCTCCAACATTGAATAATAAATCTCTCATGTCAAATACACGTCCAGGAACTAAGTATTGAAGCATTTCATCCAACAGCCCAACAAACGAAGCAATGATAACGGCGAAAGTGGCAGCTTTAATAATCGTCATTAAAGGTTGACGAGAAATAAGCGCTTCAAAAAATAGCGCAGACACAATAGCATATTCAACCAAATGGCTTCTTTCTTCCGGTATATTCATGCGTACAGCTGCAAATACGAAAACTGCCAGAATGCTCAATATGATGCCAATTTCAACTTTCCCAATTTTAGCATCCCATGCCAGTGCACCTAGCGAGACTAATGTTAAAACGAAAGCAAAAATGAAAACGAATCCCAGCAGATTTTCTGCTCGCAGCCATGCAGCAATAACAGGTGCTCCTAAAGAGGTACTTAGAATCAATAGAGAAACAACAACGGCTGCTATCAGAAACCGGATTTCACGGGAAGTAAATTTATTCAGCATGGATAGCCTTCTCTATTTAACCGTATAACATAATATTATCCAAACAAGGGTTTTATTAGCACTCGGTGAATAGTATCCAAAAATCCCCCTTCAAAACTCCCATTCGGTATTTCCCGGATGTTATCCAACCCGAAAGATGGATAAAGTCGTCGGATAACATCCACTCAGGAATGTGCAGATTTCTGTTGAGAAAGGAAAATCAAATAGTTAGCGGTACGGATGGGCATGAATGCTGATTTCTTATCCTTGTGTAAATAGTTACAGGAAATCGCTTAAAAGCTACAACTTCCTCTCTGGAAAGCAGACCTTCCGCCCCCTGGTGCCCAAGCAGGAGCTTGGGCACCAGGGGGCTGTGGAGTCAAGGGGGGCAAACACAGGATGACCAGAGGCAAGTAACCAGATTCCTGCCTCCGCAGGAATAACGGTGAGGGTGGAAAAAGAAAGTATGAGGTATTCTCAATACTATGTACTCAATACTAATTTCTCACATCTAACATCTTTTATCTTAAATCTATAAACCCTAAAACCGAATCCAGTCTTTATCTTCCAGCCATTGAATGAGCGCAGGCAGGAAGGTGATCGAAGTAAGCAGGGTCATCCCAATTCCCAGCACCGCCATTATCCCAATCGACTGCAGGCCCGGATGTGTGGTAAACAACAATCCGGCAAAACCCAACATGGTGGTAATAGAGCCCATGGTTATATGCTGCCCCGTACTGGAAAGTACCTGCCACATGCTGTTCTTCCCCTCCTCCCGGTACCGGTGGGCCAGATGTACGCCGCTGTCTTCACCGATTCCCAGAATAGCGGGAAGCACCACCAGGTTATAGAAGTTAAACTGCAGTCCGAATATCATCATGATTCCAAATAGCCAAAGCAAGCCTACCAACAGAGGGAGCATCGCTATGATTGACCATCGAAACGACCGGAAGGAAAACAACATGAAGAAGTAAATGAAAATGAAGGTGGCTCCTACCATATACGGACTTTCCCTCTGCATCAACTCCAGCATGGAAGCAGCGACAATGGAGGTACTGGCACCATAAAAGGTCTCCCCGCTGTCCAGTTTTACAACGGCTACATCTTCCTTAAAAGCGAGTGATTTTACCCCGTCTCCGAGTCCTACCGAAGGATAGATGATAACAAAACGCCCTACCTCTCCGTCTTTGGTAATAAAGCGGGACTTCAGGTAATTCGGGATGGAATCCAGCGAAACGGGCTCGGTGGTTTGGGCGGCCATCCTAAGTTTTTCCAGGTCTTCATCCTCCTGCTCAACCAAAAACGGATCCTGCAGCAGCTCGCGTATCTCGGCTATCTTTTGGAGCTTCTGCTGCTCTTGCTCCTCATTGATGGGATAGCGTTCCTGAAGGGTCTCCACACTTTGGATGGTAGGTGATGTGGTATCCGAAGCCATTCGTTCTTTCAGGATGTTTGCAATCTCTTCCACCTGCTCATTGGTTTCGGCGATGATGTAAGCGGGGTTTCGCTTGCTGTTGTCATCTACCTGTCCGGCAAAGGAGCGAAACTCTTCATATTCGGGAAAGGTCGGTTCCAGCTCCCCAAAGTCGTACTGAAAGCGGAGATTCCCGCTGAAGCCGATCACAAAAGCTGAAGCTACCAATCCCACCGTTACAATGGTTCGGGCGTATGGATAGCGATGCACACCGTCGTATTCTTCCTTCTCCTCATCCGAAATCAGGATCCAGTTCAGTCGTTCATCAAAAATCACCAGCAGGGCCGGCATAATGTAAAGCATGGCTACCAGCGCCAGCAGTATTCCGGTTCCAGATATAAATCCAAATTCGGAGAAGCCCCGGAAATCGGCAAACATCAAAATGTATAAAGCCGCTGCCGTTGTGAAGGCCGAAACGAGAATAGCTTCTCCGGTCTTTTCATTGGTTTGCATCACGGCATCGTGGGCATTCATTCCCAGCGAGCGCAATTCAATGTACCGGGCGTAGTAGTGAATACCATAGTCGATCCCCAGCCCAAACAGGATCACGAAAAGCACTGAAGTCATAGTATTCAATATCCCTAAATAGAAATAGGTGATGCCGAAGGTCCAGGTAAGGCTCATCAATAGCGGGACACCGATAATAAGCACAGGAACCGGCATGCGTAAGATGTGGGACCACACCGAGTAATCTCCGTTACCGTTTGTTCCTTTGCGGTAATGGATGTATTTCTTGAAGAAAAAGTACAGCATTACCAGAACGATAACGCTGCTTATACCACTTGCAAAACTACCCAATACATCGTTCATGATGGAGCTCAGTTCTTCAAGGTGTCTTTGCAGCCTCCCCCCGTACCGGATCTCCATCTCCGGATGGTAAGCCTGAGGATTCATAGAAGCCAGCAGAGCATCATATTCTTTAAACATATCCTCCAGGTATTTGATGTCGCTTTTGGACCCCGTTGGGAATAACTTTACCACCAAAATGGTGCTGTCTTCATTCACCGGGTATTCAGAAGGAACCAGCATATCGTAGCTTTCTTCAAAATCTTCAGCCCCGGTGGTTTCTTCCTCTTCCTCATCGCCGAGATCAAAGTAGAACGGGTTGGCTTCTTCTTTGGCCTGTTGAATTTCATCTTGCAGGTACCTGGTAACTTCTTCCAGCTCGTTTTCGCTGGCGAGGTAAAGGGCGTTGTTCTTTACAAACTCAGTTTCCCTTCGGAACTCGGCCCTCTTGAAGAAGGTGTCTTCGTAGCGGGGATAGTACAAATCGAGGGAGCGCTGAATCAGCGTATCGGCAAAGGCTTTGTTGGCCTCAAAACCCGGAGAGTTGATGACCACCAGCATTGCCGTTTCTCCCCCTACCGACTCACTCAGTTCTTCCAGAGCTAATACATTGGGATGGTCTTCGGGGAGGAGATTCGCTATATCGGTATCAATTTTAAGCTGAAGGGCATAATAGCCTCCTAAAACAGCCAAGAGAGTGCAAAAAGTTATTACCCAATACGGATGAGAGTAATTGAATTTTAAAAGCGGCTTCAGAAGCCTCAAAAGTTGTTTCATGTAACTATGTTCCTGGAAAATTCTTTAATCAATGCCCTTAATATGTTAGAGGGTCTGATTTTATTTTGCAGATGACCTCAGCGGTAGCGGATGAATCTGATATCAATATTTTAAATGTCAACATAAAAAATATGGCCGCCAATCCTGAAGCGGTGGAAATTAACTGTTTTTCGCCTAATTTATTCCATATGAACACGCAATTTTAAAAAACAAAACATCTTCTGTTAACATAGCTATAATTGATTCAGACTAATCCATGATTTGTCCCGTTTGTTCGGTTAAGTATGAATCAGAATAATTTTCAAAGTCGCCAATGAAATCTTCCAAAGTCGTGTTAAGCCTTTAAATTTACCCTTACATCAACTGTTGAATTCTAATTATCTATCATCTGCACAAGCTTTTTGCACCCATTTTTTCAATTATATTCATCAATGAAATCTTACTTCTTTAGGTTCTTATTTATTCTTTTTTTGCTACCGGCTTCTCTTTCTGCTCAAACGGTCTATTTCCCGGTTGGCAGCTTTGGTGATGCTGATGAGGAGGACTTCGCTGCCAAAAATATCCAGTCCAAATACTTCAATGAACTTTGGACCTATCATGTGCATCTGGACAACGGGGTTCAGCTGATCTATACCTTCTCGATCAACGATTTCGGCTCATTTAAAGGCAGGGTTACCGGCGTTAAGCTTTCGGTTAGCTGGACCGATGGAAATACCTATGTGGTAAATAAGGAATATAATCCAGCAACCTTAGTGGTTGAGCCGGACAGCAATTACATCCGCCCTCACCCTGACCGGCCTTACTGGGGCAAGGGCCGTTTTGATGATAAGCACCGCTTGTTTTTTCACAACACCAATGACGGGGTTCAATACGACCTTGATCTCACCTTCAGCAACATTGCGAAAGGAAAAACCATGGGAGACGGGGTGTATAAAGTCGGCAATAATGAGCTGGGTATGGCTTTACTTATCCCACATGCTGACGTGAAAGGCATGGTAGCCATTAACGGTGATACGCTGAATGTGACCGGTGTGGGATATATGGATCACATCTATCAGAACAACCTTTCTTCTGAAATTATTGACCGCAGCTACCGAATTAAAACCGGGGATGATGAGAATGGCATGTTTTTTCATTTCCTTACGCTTAAGAAGGCCGGTATCCAAACCCCGATTGGATATGGTGTAGGATACCGAAACGGACTTGAATACCTGATCACTCCTTCATCCATAGAACGGATAGAATCAGATCCTGAAACTTCTGAATTGGACAGCTATGTAAAGATTAAACCCTTTCAAACCGACATGCTGAACGTAAGGGTAAAAAGACACATGGACACCTATTCCCTGCTCAATGAATTAAGCGGTATCAAACGATTCGTTGCAAAAAAAGTGATTGGCGGTGAACTGATTGAGATGAACGGCACGGTGACCATCAATAAAAACCAACCCGGCTATTTCTATTATCTGGTCACTAAATGATAAATTAGAGGTCAATACAACTTACCTTTTTGAAGGATGAGGCTCACTCTATTAATTTTCGAGCAGTATTCTATGAAACATGCTTTCATCGCTTTCCTCTGGTTATTTCTTTTTCAACCGGCTTTGTTTGCTCAAAATATTGTTGAAAGCACTCAGCCCGAAATAACGGATCTTGAACAGGATGATTTCAGGATTCACGAACAACAGGGTGCTTATTACAATGAGCAATGGGCTTACCATGTAATTCTGGATAACGGGGCTCAAATCTATGTAACCTACGCCGTACATCATTTTGCGGGACTCAGGAATTCTTCTACCAGCGGAAGACTTTCCTTATTGAATTGGAAGGGAGAGAATTATAGTACCGCCAAAGAATACAACCTGAAGAACCTGCTGGTTCATGAAAACCCGTATAAACTAAAACTGCATCCCGAACGTGATATCTGGATTGAAGGGATACCCGGCTTTAATCCTCATCACTTTCACTATCGTGGTAAATATGATTTCCACATCAGTTTTGATGATCCTTTCCCCGGTTTTAAGCCCGGCGATGGGGTTTTTAAGTTAGGTGAAGAGGATGAACTTGGAATGTTTATCCATATTCCCTTTTCCAGAGTTTCTGGTTATATCGCCGGGGGGTCGGATACCGTAAGGGTTTCAGGGATTGGCTTTATGGATCATTTTTATCAAACAAATTTAGCTACCAGGCTGTTTGAAACCGGGTACAAGTTTAACGCAAAAACAGAACGTGGTTTTTCCGGCGGCCATTTTATGGTGCCTAAGCATGCTCCCTATGAGGCAATTGGTTACGCCTATTTCTATGACGGAGAAACATTGACGCTGAAAAATCCTGAAAAGCTAATCGTTAATGAACGAAAAGAAGTATCAGGAACTAAAATTCCTGTTGATATATCAGTCTGGTATGAAGACGGCTCGGGCGATACTTTTTATTTTAGTGAGGTAGAGGAAAAAGTAGCGATGTTGGATGAACTGAGTACTCTAAAAAAACTGATCATTAAGCCCTTTTTAGGTGGAGAAGTTCTTTTCTACCGGGGCCGGGCTCAAAAAAACAACAACGAAGAGGTTTATTTTAACCTTTCTTTAGTTGATTGATCTCAGAGTTATACACTCAGCATCTTCTCGGCTTCGGCCAGCATTTCAGGGGTGTCCACATCCTGCCAGTAAGCGTCCCCGATATTCAGGGTATGCATTTTACCGGCTTCAGCAAGGGCTTGTACTCCATCAGAAAGGGAGGCATCACCGGTAGCCTCATACACTTTTTTAATTTCTTTAAGCAGCGCCTTTGTGCAAACAAATACTCCGGTGTCAATGCAATTGTATTCGCTGATCAGCTTGCCTATCGCTTTGATACGTCCTTCCTTCACCATTACTTTGGTGGCATCGTCCATGTCAAAGATGTCATCCAGTTTGTAGTCAACCAATAAGGTAGCCGTACCTTCATCAGGCTGATGTGCCCCGGCCAGTTCCATCATTTCATCTGAAAGGATGTGATCGGCCATCGTCAGGATGAAGTCACCTTCTATAAAAGGCTCTGCAGCCAATACCGAGATTCCGTTACTCAAATCATAGCGTTTGTTATGGGCAAACTCGATGGGAACTTCTCCGGTGTAGGAATCGAGGATATCATTCTTGATTTCTTCAAAACCAAAGCCCAGCACAATAACTACTTTACCACATCCGGCCGTTTTCAGGCTTTCAATGGTTCGGTAGATAAGCGGTGTACCACCGACGGAAGTCAGTGGTTTGAGATCAGTATCTGTGTCCGCACCGGCAAGGCGGGAACCGAATCCCGCCGCTAAAATCACACCTGTTTTCGTAGGTAATTCAGACATAAAACTTATTTGTAGGAATCGTAATTCTCAGACAGGTGAGTTACCGGCTCCTCTCCGCCCATAACGCGCAGAGTGTTTGGATCTTGAAATGTAAAATAAGGGTCTG
>NZ_JBEDYP020000011.1:0-126075 GCF_040117685.2 Gracilimonas sp. BCB1
CAGCCGTGGCAATGGCAATCCCACGCTCGCGCTCTTCCGGAGCATTGTCAATGTCTGCAAACTGCTTGGCTACACCACCGTAGGTCTTCGCCATTACGGTCGTAATCGCCGCCGTCAGGGTTGTTTTACCATGATCTACGTGTCCAATTGTTCCCACGTTCACATGGGGCTTATTCCGTTCAAAGGTCTCTTTTGCCATGATTAAGCTGTTTTGTTAAGTATTATTTAAAAATTCATCAAAAAATTTCGACCTGAGCCGATAGTCGGAATTGAACCGACGACCCCTTCCTTACCATGGAAGTGCTCTACCCCTGAGCTATATCGGCGTCGTTGAGCGAGCGACCGGAATCGAACCGGCAACATTCACCTTGGAAGGGTGACGCTCTACCAATTGAGCTACGCTCGCTTACGCGTGGGGAGAGTAGGATTCGAACCTACGAAGTCTTACGACAACAGATTTACAGTCTGCCCCAGTTGGCCGCTTTGGTATCTCCCCAGATAAAATCAATAAATTAAAGATCGCTGAGCCAGTGACCGGATTCGAACCGATGACCGACGGTTTACAAAACCGTTGCTCTACCAACTGAGCTACACTGGCTTTTCGCGAAAGACTTCAAAATTAAGTATGATAGCTTTGATTGTCAATAATGTTTTGTGAAAAAATTTCACTCTTTTTCATCTTTTACGACTTGCTTCCTTCTGCGATAGTAAAAGTAAGCTTTAACTCCTATAAACAGCGCTATCAACGCTAAAATGACCTTTCCATAGTTCGATAAGATACTCCCCGATAACTTGCCAGTTATCTCGAATAACCCAACCCATCGCCAATAGCAGGGTATTCCATAAAACCGAACTCACCAATGAACTCAGAATTGTGGGTGTAATTTTGAGATGAGACATCCCGGCTGTGAGCGAGATAACCGATCGGGTTCCGGCCAAAAAACGGTTCGCAACAACTACACCCTGCCCCCATCGGCTCATCCATTTTTTACCTCTGGCGAAATACTTGTAATCGATAAAGCGGAGTAAAAAATGACTATCCCTGTTTTCTTCAATTTGGGCTCCCCAACGATGGCCCAACCAATACATCGTCATAAATCCCGCTACAGAAGCAACAACGGTGAGGCTCCATACGGGAAACAACCCGATCAAACCTTCCGCAGCTAAATATCCGCCGAAAGCCACAATCACGTCTCCGGGCATGGGCGGGATAAGGTTTTCGATATAAGCTATTCCAAAAAATATAAGATAAACACCTACCGGTGGTACTACACTAATCCAATCGACAATACTTTGTACAATCTGATCAGCCATCACCCGGAAACCTGAATAAGAACTACAGCCTGAGCGATTATCCCTTCTTCACGCCCTGCAAATCCCATTTTCTCAGAAGTGGTTGCTTTCACGGAAATATCGTCAATGGAACAACCAAGGTCTTCAGCTATGGTTTTGCGAATGTCATCTATATATGGACGTAATTTTGGCTGCTCAGCTATTACCGTGGCATCCAGATTTCCCAACCTATAGCCTTTCTCTTTTATCAGCTCATAACTTTTTCGAAGTAACTCCCGGCTGTCGACATTTTTGAACTCAGGATCCGTATCTGGGAAGTGAGACCCTATATCGCCCAGGGCAAGCGACCCAAGCAGAGCATCGGTGATCGCGTGAAGCAATACATCTGCATCGGAGTGACCAAGAAGTCCTTTATCATGAGGAATTTCAACCCCACCGAGCATAAGCTTACGTCCTTCGCTGAACCGGTGCACATCATATCCGTATCCAATTCGCATTCCTTTCACTTTCCCACTCCAAGAATTAATTCTGCAACCTTAAGGTCAACAGGGTAGGTAATCTTCAAATTTTCGCGGTCTCCTTCAACCATTTGAATGGCTCCGCCAAGTCTCTCTACCAATGAGGCGTCATCAGTGCCGATAAAACTCTCATCTAAAGCTGACTCATATGCCCTTACGAGTAATTCTTTTTGAAAAACCTGGGGGGTTTGAGCCTGCCACAACACTGAACGATCAGGGGTTGATTCGATCACCTTATCTGCATCTACTTTTTTGATGGTATCTTTGGCGGGCACCCCAAGAACGGCTCCGCCTATACTTGAAGCAACCTCACAACATTCCTCAATGAGTTGTTTGCGAACAAAGGGACGAACCGCATCATGTACGGCAACCAATTCACATTCGGCAGACACAAGTTTAAGTGCATTATAGATTGAAAACTGACGCTCCGCACCGCCCTCAACTACATCCAATTGTATGTCTGCCGAAAGCTGCTCAAACAGGGACTTTATAGTTGGGATATAGCTTTTTGACGTAGCAATAATGATTTGGGCAACATCCGGAACTTCCAGAAACCTGGATATGGTATGTTCAAGAATGGTTTTATCCCCCACCTTTATAAAAGGTTTGGGGATATCGGAACCCATTCTCTCCCCCGACCCTGCCGCCGGTATTATGACCGACAGTTTAGACATGCTTAAAGAATCAGCATTGCATCACCGAATGCAAACATACGGTAATCGTTTTTCTTGGCTTCTTCGTATGCCTCCATCAGGAAGTCGTAACCTGCAAAAGCGGCCGCCAGCATCAAACGAGTTGACTCCGGCTGGTGGAAGTTAATGACCAACCCTTCTGTAATTTTAAAATCATAAGGAGGGTAAATGAACTTATCGGTCCAGCCTGTACCTGGCTTCGACATTCCGCTTGCCATCACGCTTGTTTCGATGGTTCGGCATGAACTTGAACCAATGGCAATTACCCGGTTCTTTTTCTTCTTCAGCGTTTCATTGATTTTATCAGACGTATCTTTGGAAATGAAATAATTGTCTGAATCCATACGGTGCTTGGTTAAATCCTCAACCTCAACGTTGCGGAAAATTCCCCAGCCAATGTGAAGGGTAGTTGGCAAGAACTCAACCCCTTTCTTCTTAATTTTCTCAACCAGTTCTTCCGTAAAATGCATGCCGGCCGCCGGGGCTGCTACTGCCCCACGCTCGGTGGCAAAAATGGTTTGGTATCGCTCTTTGTCTTCTTCTACAGGTTCGCGCTCGATGAATGGAGGTAAAGGCATTTTACCGAGTTCATCCAGCCTGTTGTACAGCTCCTGATTAGGCCCTTCATAAAGAAAACGAATAGTACGCCCGCGTGAAGTTGTGTTATCCACTACTTCAGCCATCAGCTCTTCGTCTTCCTCTCCAAAGTACAACTTATTCCCGATTCGGATTTTACGTGCCGGCTCAACCAGCACATCCCAGAGCATATTTTCCGGCATCAATTCTCTCAGCAGAAAAACTTCAATATCCGCTTCTGTTTTTTCCTTCTTACCGTTCAGACGGGCCGGGAATACTTTGGTGTTGTTGTAAATCATGACATCATCTTTATTGATGTACTCATGAATTTTGTCAAAGGTGGTGTGCTCAATGGTTTTCTCAGCACGATTAAGAACCATCAACTTGGCTGAATCTCTTTTTTTCAGCGGTTCTTCAGGAATGTTTAAATCGTCTATCTCGAATTTAAAATCGGTAAGCTTCATTTAGCTATTTATCAGGTTATTCAGTACTGTTAGAAAAGTTGAATAAGATAGAGTTTTTTTTATGGGATTTCAAAGCCTGCACCCATTGTCTGTTGTTTATTATTAAAGGCCAATTCGTTATACTTAAGTATCTGCTCTTGCGTTCAACAGTAAACTTTGACGAGCATTATGAAAAAATTATTTACACTCACTTTTGCGTTCGCTATTATTTTTAGTGTTCAACTATCCGCCCAACTGAGAGAAGATCTTCCCAGATACAACGACTTTTCAGGACCAATTATTAACTCTCAGACTTCCACCGTTCAAACCTGGCTGAGTGACTTCTTCCAGAATAACGTCACGATGAGTCACTCTTACTCGATGAGCTTTGGTGCGGTTGGCGGTTCCTACCAGAATGTTAACGCGTACACCAACACGCTCAACTTTATGTTTAGCCCGGACCTTACCGGCCGCGTGGATGTTTCTTTTCTTCACTCTCCATTCGGAGGTTCTGATTTTGTTAACACCAATAATAATTTGGGCGGACAAGTATTGATCCGCAATGCAGAATTGAATTATAAAATTAGTGACAATGCCCGCATTCAACTTCAATATCAACAACTGCCGGCAGGTTATGGTTACCACAATCCCTATGGGTTCGGTGCTTATGGATATAACCGGTTCAACCCTTGGCATTAGAAAGGAGTATTAAAGCGTAGTTGATGGCAGAAACAAAAGGCAACAGCTCTTCCGGTACTAACGAACTTTTTTTAAACGCCGCTATTGGATTTCTCAGTGTTCTGCTGCTGGTTTTGGTGGCCGCACTTTTTACCCGCATCATTTATCCCCGTATTTTCAATGAGCGGACCGAACTTCAATCTGAACTTATTAGTGAAATCATTCAAATTGAGGTTTTAAATGGTTGCGGGATTTCCGGAATTGCCAACTCCTACACCGGATTACTCCGTAAAAACGGGTTCGATGTGGTTGAAACCGGAAATTTTGAAACGTTTGACCTACAGGAAACCCTTATAATATCAAGAAGCGGAGTGATGGATAACGCTTATCGTGTGGCCAATGCATTAGGCGTTCCTGAACAAAATGTAATACAGGAATCATCTCCCGATTTTTACCTCGATGTAAGCGTAATTATTGGCCACGACTTTGAAAAACTAAATACTGAATAATTTTATGACCGACATCAAACAACCGGCAAAAAAACAATTTGAAAATGCCTTCTCAGGTGACACCCCAGATTCAAAGGAAATGGTGGAAGTTATCACAGAGGCTTTGCTCAGCCGTAAAGGCCGGGAAATAACCGTGCTGGATGTTTCCGAACTGACCACCCTTACCGACTATTTCGTTGTTTGCCATGGTAACTCCGACGTTCAGATTAAAGCTCTCGCCGATGTGGTGGAAGAAGATGTACGCGAAAAAATGGGGGAGAAAGCCTGGAAGAAAGAGGGGTTACAGAGCCGATCTTGGGTAATTCTGGATTTTGTAAACATTGTTGTGCACGTAATGAGTAAAGAAAAACGCGATTTCTACGGAATTGAACGCATGTGGAATGATGCCAAGGTGACCTATATAGAAGATGCCTCTGAAGAATGAATATCTATAGTCTCCTCACTTATTTGATTGCTGTGATTATTTTGGGCGTTGGATGTGCAGCTAATCAACCATCTCCGGAAGAACAATATTCAGATTTAGTGGAAGAAAACCCTCCGCACCGAACTCCATACGTTGAGAAAGAAATTACGATTGACAGCGTAGCCTTCATCAGGGTAAATAATGAAAAGACCTTATTAGTTAAGGGAACCTTTCCTAACCCCTGCACCCAAATCCTGAGGGTGGATGAACGGGTTTTACCTGAAATGCTAACACTGAACATTGTGGGCTGGCAACGATATCAGCAAATGTGTGCACAAACGATTACTCCTTTCACCTATATCCACAAGGGCATCAGCTCGGAACAGTGGGAACAAAAAAAGCTGATCGTGATAAATGAAAAAGAATTTGAACTGCCGCTTGGCTCTTCATCCGAATAACCTGATATGCCTAAGATCCTGATCACAGAGCCCATCCCTGATGATGTGATTCATTACTTAAAAAATTCCGCCTCGGTTACCGTTGGGGATAAAGGTACCTATCAATCTGAAGACGCACTCATTCGGGATATACCGGAATACGACGGGCTTTTATGCATGCTGTCTACCCCGGTTTCGGAGATGGTACTAAAAGCCGGGAAAAACCTGAAAGTGGTAGCCAACTTTGCCGTTGGGTATGATAACATTGATGTAGAAGCCGCTCATGATCTTGGTATTAAAGTAGCCAACACCCCGGATGTACTTACCGAAGCTTGTGGGGATTACGCCATGGGACTTCTTCTCGCACTTTCCAGAAAGTTCAAAGAGGCTGAGCAGTATCTGCGCGATGGAAATTTTACCGGCTGGGAACCCCTTGGTTTTTTAGGGATGGAACTGAGAGACCGGACCCTTGGCATTATCGGGATGGGGAGAATCGGACAGGCATTTGCTAACCGGGCACGTGCGTTTGGCATGAAAATCATCTACAACAACCGCTCACGGCTGGACGAGCAAACAGAGCAAGAACTTGAAGCCGATTTCATTTCAGACCATAAAGAACTTGCCCAACAGGCTGATGTATTGAGCCTCAATTGCCCGCTTACTGAAGAAACCCATCACCTGGTGGACAAAGAGCTTTTAGGCCTGATGCCTGAACATGCATTGCTTGTTAATATTTCAAGAGGTGCCGTTATTGATGAGGCAGCCTTAGCACAAGCTTTACATCAAAACCAAATTGCAGGTGCTGCGCTGGATGTTTTTGAAGAAGAACCCAAAGTTCACCCCGACCTGCTAACGGCCCCAAATACCCTGCTGCTTCCGCATGTTGCCAGTGCTACCCACCGCACCAGAAATGACATCGGCATGCTTGCCGCTGAAGCCATCTTATCGGTACTTGAGGGCAAGCCGGATAACGAAATCCCAAACTTGATTAGCCGTTAATTTACGCTCATATTCGTTCTCACCTTTATGAGTAGCGCTATATTGAAATCACCCATAGAAAATAAAACCTGGGCTCTTGCCTTTCTGCTGACTCTGGTCGCCCTTGCTTACGGGATATTTGAAATATGGACCGAACAAGGCCAGCTTTCTGAGATTGAACAGATTCAGTTAGCCAATCAATCCGTTTATAAAGCACTGCAAAACTACAGCGACTTTGAGCAGGACTTTATTAATGAAAGTGAAAAGTATGCTGCAACCGCAAAACAATATCTTGAAAGCAACGCCCCAAAGGAAGCACTGGCTCAAGAAGCAGAGAAAGGCTTTGACTTTTGGGGGACGTCACTTTTCAGGGATAACGACCTCATGCTGTGGGCTGGCTTTGCTATAAAGGCTCTGCCTGCAATTTCGGATAGTAGCGATGCTGTTTTAAGCATTGAACAAAATAACAACGTTACATTTCTGGAATACCGAACATTCTTCACCATAAATGAGAAAGGTTCTACCGTACCGTTTAATCTCATTACCCGGAAGAAAATTAAGCAAGAAAATATTCTTCCTATTGGCAACAATGCCGAGATAAGTCCTTCAACGCTTTTCCAGTCAGAATCCGGATACCCGGTTCATTTTAGTTTTTTTGAGAACCCACCGGCTAACGTTCAATTCCAAACGAAAATAGCTACCTCAAATATAGACTCTGCAGGAGTTGTTTATACCCTCTCAAAAGACTACGCTGCTTATAGATCAAACCAACAGAATCGCTACTTCTTATACAGGGCGATTTTCTATGCTGTCTTGATCTGTTTCATCACCCTGTTTTTGATTTCCGTTTCGCAGGAATTGAGCACCTGGAAATCCTTACTACTGAAATTGTTTGCCATAACTTTGGCGTGGGCTTTTTTCTCGAATATAGATTACGGGGTGGGATGGATTGAAATATTCTATGCTTTGGGTCAACAAGATTTTTTGACACTCAAGCCTTTGATCAAATATGGGGTACACTCATTATTTGTTCTGCTGCTCACCATTGTTTGCTTTCGCCCTTTAATTTCTTCAGAGATTGAGCTGCAAGAACAATCTAAAATTACCCTTCCCTTAACCTTGGTTTTCTTTGGGTTTTTAAGTGCTTTTCTGCTTCACTTTTATATCATTGAAACCTACTCTCTCTTTACCCAGACCTCTATACCGATGCTGGATCTTGAGGTATTTCCCAACTGGGATACTCTCTTTTTTTATGTCATGTCCGGAGTTTTTGCCATTTCGTGCATTACCCTTTTAACCTTGCTGGGCTGGTTTATCATGAAGCTCACCTTCAACCCTCCCATCATACCTCTTCTGTTTATTCTCACAGGCTATATTCTTGGAATGTTTATCATCTTTGAGTTGAGTGCCGACACCCACATTGCAGGATGGATTTCCCTTACCACAGGTATCTTCTTTGGTACTATTATCAGTTTTGTTTACCTGGCCAACCGAAATCCTGATTTATTTATATATGCATCCCGGTTACGTTTATTATTACTATTCAGCTTCATCTCTGTAGGGTTATCTTACATCGCTGTTTATAAAGGCTTTTCCGAACGCTTGAACAGCCAGATGCAACGAGCAGCCGAGTTGTTTGTGGATGAAGAAGCCACCCAGGCTGAACGTATCGCAAGAAGTTTACTTACCGGGTTGGAACGCTCAGTCTCTGATTTAACCGAAGATGACTTAAATCAGCGCCCCGCTTTTGTTGAGAATTATTTCACTCAGCAAACGCAACAATTAATTACCGAAGAATGGGAGCGCTTCTCCATTTCAACCCAGCTTGTGAATAATAACGGGGATATTATCGGAGAGTATTCTTCTGATTTAGATTCCCCGGCATGGACCCGTGCCTTCAATATTATGTCGCTGGTGATACCATTTGAGGAAGAGCAAATTCGGCTGGAAAACCTTCGGCCTATTATCCGGGAAAGGCCCTTAAATGAAGCCAACTCAAATTATTCCTCTTTCCGCCGGGCTTGGATTCCACTTTATGAAAACGGTTCGTCTCCGCAGCGCATCGGTTGGATTTTATGTTCTGTGTATCGCGAGCGCCCTCAATTTGAAAAACCATTGCGTGCGGTAATAGCTTCAGAGGGAAGTGAAAACTGGAATGCCTCCATCAGTATTACCGAATATGTGAACGGACTTGCTTCCCGAAGAAACATTGTTGGGATACCGCTGGAAATGCCCGGGTATTTACGCCTTCCGGGAGAACTCGTTGAAGACATTATGGTAGAAGATGATTCCACCATGTTCAGAATGGCGGGTCTTGGAGATCAGCAAATCAGAGAATTCTTCATCGCCACTTCCGAAGAGAAAATAATTCGGGCTGCCACGAATCACCCCGGTCTTGATAATCACCTGTTTTCACTGCTCCGGTTTTTCTTTTGCGTGTTGATTACCGGACTGCTTATACTTGGCTCCCTGTTTTGGAAAAAGGACCTTAATGTTCTTGGCCATAACCGGCGATTCAGAGACCGGCTTATAGACCGCTTTGTATTTGCATCCCTGCTTTGCCTGATGGCGCTGATTGCAACCACTTATTATGCCATTAAAAGTCAGAACCAAAAAAGCGTTCAGGATCAGCTTCTTGATAAACTGGGTAACCTGACCGATGCTATTTCTCTTCAGGAAAAACAGTCGCTCAGTGCTTCCCCCATCCCACTTAGTGAACTCACTTCAACGCTGGATGCCGATGCCGCACTATACAGGGACAAGACCATCAATACTTCTACCACCAGCCAGATTTATAATCAGCACCTGCTTCCCAGAGTATTACCCTGGGACGTATATGATTCCATATATAATAGAGGAAACAGCCAGGTTACCCGAAAAGCCACTCTCGGCAATCAGGAACTGTTGATTGGGTATCAGCCCTGGCTAAATACAGAAGGGTCGATTGCCGGCATTGTTGCCATTCCTACCTTTCTGGAGGCACCGAAATTCAATGAACAATTGCTTTCAACAACCAGCTATTTGCTTGGATTTTATGTCATCATATTCGGGCTGTTTATTATTGCTGCTTCGTTGATTTCAACCCAGTTAACCTCTCCGCTGGAAGCATTGCGTGAGGGGCTCAAAAAAATCTCAGGGGGCGACCTTGAAACCACACTTCCCGTGAAAAGTAAGGATGAAATCGGCTCGCTGACTAATGCTTACAACGTGATGGTGTACCGGTTGAAGGACTTACAAGAAGAACTGGCCCGTGCAGAAAGGGAAGCCGCCTGGAAAGAAATGGCCCAACAGGTAGCCCACGAAATCAAAAATCCGCTTACTCCGATGAAGTTAAACCTACAACACCTGGAGCGGCAGCTGAATGTTTCGGAGGATGAGTTCAAACTCATGAAACCAAAAATCGAGAAGATAGCGGTAAATATGATCGAACAGATTGAGTCGCTTAGCCAAATTGCTTCTGATTTTTCCAAGTTTGCACGGCCCACCGATCAGGAGTTTAAACCGGTTGACTTGAATGAATTGCTTGCATCTGTGGCAGAACTATATGAACCGGAAGAGAACCTCACCATAGAAATGAACCTTTATCAGAAAGAACTCCGGGTTCTTGGTGTAAAAGATGAGCTTCGCCGAACCCTTATCAACCTCATAAAAAATGCACATGAGGCTATGCCTAAAGGAGGGGAAGTGATCTTAGCATCTTCTTTGAGTAAATCAAAAGACAGGGCCATTATATCTGTCAAAGACAATGGAGAAGGCATTCCGGAAGAAACTCAGGATCAAATTTTTGTACCAAACTTTTCCACCAAATCGAGCGGAACAGGATTAGGGCTGGCAATCACCAAAAAGATCATTGAAGAACATGATGGCGAGATTTCCTTCACCTCTGAAAAAGGAAGGGGAACCACTTTCACCATCCACCTTCCCTTAGACAAAAACGAATAAGTCCGATAGCCAATCTTTATCGCTATCGGAGAAAATTTGTCCGTACCTTTGCGCTCCTCCTATGAAAAATTCACGCAAAAAAATAAAGAAAGAAGGGCTGAAGTTAGCCGCTATTGGTAGTCCCATCATCGCTACTCAGCTTTTACGAATGGGGCTCAATTTTACCGATACGGTAATGGCCGGAAACCTGTCTGCCCTCGACCTTGCAGCTGTAGCAATAGGCAATGCCATTTATATGCCCATTGGGATTTTTTGCATGGCCACTCTGATTGCCATTAACCCGGTGGTTTCACAATTTTTGGGTGCCCGCAAGTTTGAGGAAATCGGCAAAAGTGCCCGGCAAATGTTTTGGCTCATCATCTTACTAACCATTCCGGCTTTCCTCCTGATCCGTAACCTGGACCTTGTAATGCACCTTATGGGTGTAACTCCGGAAATCATCCCCCTCGCCGATGGATATCTCAAGGCTATATCATGGGGGGTGTTGCCGCTGCTTGCCTACGCCGGCGTCCGGTATTTCAGTGAAGGCTTATCTGTCACCAAGCCGGCGATGTACATTGCCGCAGCCAGCCTGGTTTTAAACGTCGGAGCCAACTACGTGCTGATGTATGGTAAACTGGGATTCCCTGCCTTGGGAGCGGTAGGTACCGGCTACGCAACGTCTATTATTAACCTGTTTGGAGCCATTGTTTTCATAGCTTTTACTGCATCATTTAAGCCCTTCAAGCGCTTTAATATTTTTGACCGGACAACCGGTCCGGAGTGGAAATACATTGGTGAACTCATTAAAGTAGGTGTACCTAACGGTGTGAGTTCATCCATGGAGGTCCTCCTTTTTGCAACCGTTAGCTTGTTGATGGGAACACTGAGTGTGAAAGCCGCCGCTGCCCACCAAATTGCAATCAATGTAGCGGCAACAATGTTTATGATACCTTTCGGGCTTTCCATGGCTATTTCACAGCGAGTCGGGTTTTCGCTGGGGCAAGGCTCTATGGCCAATGCACGCTTTCGGGGGTTTGTGGGAATTGCACTTTGTGCCGGGGTGATGACCCTTACCGCCTTACTGTTATTCCTGGCACCGGAATTCATCATCAGTATTTACACCGATGATGTTGAAGTCGCTTCTGTGGCAGTTTCCTTATTGTTCATGGCGGCCATTTTCCAGATCTCAGACGGATTACAAGTGGGAGCTTTTGGTGCGCTCCGCGGATTAAAGGACACTCGTATTCCCATGATCGTGAACTTTATTTCTTACTGGTTGGTGGGTTTCCCAACCGGTTACTTGCTGGGAATTTATCTTGGATTTGGGCCTGAAGGATTATGGATTGGGCTGATTGGTGGACTTACTGTAGCTGCCGTCCTGCATAATTATCGATTTAATAAGCTCACGATCGCAGGAACTTAACTGAATGAAGAGCCGGGCCAAAAGGTTTGGATAACACCCTCAATTTGTTATCCTACTACATGCCTGTATTCATTCACGACATAGCCACTTCAGTTCCGCCTTTTTCAAGCGACCAGCAGCATATTCGTGAGGTAATGAAAAAGCATGTTGGCTCCGACCGGAAAACCCAAGCTATTATTCACCGCATCTATACGCAATCAGGCATTGAAAAACGCCATTCTGTAGTGCAAGATTTTGAGCCCAATAAACACGGGAAATTATTTTTTAACGGACAGGCTAAATCGGAGCCCGGCACGGCCGCCCGAAACAAGGTATATGAAGAGGAATCAAAAAAGCTTTTTGTGGATGTCGGGCGGAAATTGCTTGCTGATAATCCCCATATCTCTTCCGAAGAAATTACCCATGTTGTCACTGTATCCTGTACCGGCTTTTTTGCTCCGGGGCCGGATTATGAACTGGTTAAAGCCCTGCGGTTGAAACCCTCGACAGAACGTTTTCATGTCGGGTTTATGGGGTGCTATGCTGCCTTCCCGGCTATGAAAATGGCGGAATCTTTTTGCAAAGCCGATCCGGAGGCTGTTGTATTAGTAGTAGCTGCCGAATTGTGCACGCTTCATTTTCAATTCAAGAATGACACTGACAATTTACTTTCCGGTTCTGTGTTTGCTGATGGAGCTGCAGGGATGATCATCTCTTCAAAGCTACCCAAAAAGCAAAGCTTTAAAATCCAAAAATTTGCTTCTTCCCTGGCCCCAAAAGGGGAAAAGGATATGGCATGGACCATCGGCGATTCAGGTTTCAATATGATCCTTTCTACATATGTGCCGGATATCATCAAAGAGAACCTGGAAGCAGTGCTGAAGCCGCTTTATGACTCTTATAAGTTGTCCCGTACAGACATTGATTACTGGGCATTGCATCCGGGCGGACGTGCAATTCTCGATAAAATCGAGGACAGTCTGGGCCTGAAACCCCATCAAATCTCAGCCTCCCGTGCTGTGCTTTCTGAATTTGGGAATATGAGCAGCGCCACCGTTTTGTTTGTACTTAAAAAATTACTGGATTCTGGTCTGTCAGCCGGGCAAAACATTCTCCCCATGGCTTTTGGTCCCGGCCTGACCATTGAAAGCGGTCTCTTTAAAGTTCACCATCCTGACGAGGGTTGACCTATGCCTGTTTTTTTATCAAAGCGCCGGCCGAGCTTGACTGAATATATGGATCGGGATGATTGTGATCCTCAACTGCTCGAAAATACCTATCGGCAGTTTGCCACCATTAACTTATTGCTATCACAATGGAGAAAGATATACAAAAATGAGCTTCGGCCACTGATGCATAAAGGTGAAACCTATACCCTTCTCGATATTGGTTTTGGTGGAGGGGATGTGCCTCTCAAACTTTGCGAATGGGCAAAAAAAGATGGGCTCGATTTGCAAATTACAGCCATAGAAACCGACCAGCGAGCTTTTGAATTTGCCCGGCAGCTTGAAGCTCCGAATCAGGTCACATTCCAACATTGTTCTTCCACAGATCTGGTATCCCAATCCTGTACCTTCGATTTCGTGATTTCCAATCATGTGCTCCATCACCTGGCAGAGGATCAGATACTTCAGGTATTGGATGAAGCAAAAGCTCTTTCCCTTCAAAAAGTCATTTTCAATGATATTGAACGAAGTGATATTGGATACTTCCTCTTTGCCAGTTTTGCCCGGCTAATTTTCCGTAATTCTTTCATCGTGCCTGATGGTTTGATTTCCATAAAACGCAGTTATACCAAGGCAGAACTGGCAGAAGTAGCTCCTGAAGGATGGCACGTTCAACGCTTATTTCCCTTTCGCTTATTATTGAAATATGACAAAAACTAAACCCGATATACCTGTGGTAATTGTAGGTGGAGGCCCCGTTGGTTTATTTATGGCCATCTGCTTGCTCAAAGAAGGGATAGAATGCCGGGTACTCGAAAAGCGTAAAGAACCTGTACCGGATTCACGGTCATTGGGCATTCACCCCGTATCGCTGGAGCTGTTCGACGAAGTTGGCATCACGGAGCCATTCCTCAGGGCGGGCTTAAAAATCAGGAAAGGAATTGCGCTTACTGAAGACAAGAAGCTGGGTGAAATCTCTTTCGAAAATTGCCCAAAGCCTCACAATTATATCCTCGCCTGCCCACAGTTCACCACAGAAAAAATTCTGCGAGAAGAACTGATGAATCTTGATGAACATGCCCTGATCACCGGTGCCACCTTTCAATCTTTTCTGGAACAGGAACAATTTGTTGAGGTAACCTACTCAAAAGACCAACAAACGAATCAACGAATATCAAGCAACTATGTAGTAGGGTGTGATGGAAAAAACAGCTTGGTTCGTCAGCAGGCTTCCATCCATTTTTCCGGAAAACGATACGATGACACCTACATTATGGGTGATTTTGAAGACACTACCAAGTTTGGACCGGATGCCGCTGTATTCTTACCAAAAGAAGGACTGATTGAGTGTTTCCCCCTCCCGAATGGCATGCGCCGCTGGGTGGTAAAGACCGATGCCTACATACCGGAACCAAGAAAGCTAAAACTCGCTACTTTAGTTCAGGACCGGTTGGACTATGACTTGTTTGGTGTGAAAAGCACCATGCTCAGCAGCTTTGGAGTACAACATTTTTTGGCTGAGACATTGGCAAAAGGCCGCGTTTTACTGGCGGGTGATGCCGCCCATGTGGTAAGCCCCATTGGCGGACAGGGAATGAACCTCGGCTGGCTGGACTGTCGGAAGCTGGCCGATTCTCTCGTTTTTCTTAAAGACAAAGATCCCGGTATTGCAGGACAGGTATTTCAGGAGTATTCCGAATCTCAACAAAGGATCAGCAAAAAAGTGGCACAAAGAGCTGAAATCAACATGGCTCTGGGGCGAAAGCAAAAAGTACCATTCTTAAGAAATCTGTTCGTGAAAAGTCTGTTGCATTCCCCGCTGAAAAGAAAAGTAGCCGAGCTTTTTACGATGCGCGGGTTATACAGCTGGTGGATTTAACTATGAAAAGATAAAATACCGGTTGAACCAATTTCGGGATTGTGGGTAAAGCTAACTTCTGCTCCCAGTTTCTTCGCCAGGTTCTCAATAACTGACTCAGGAGTTTTATTTCCCTGACTTCTTTTTGTAGAGACTTCTGTATTACGCCCGTTGTCCGTTACAATAACTACAATTTTATCTTTACTGGTTTGCTTAAGGCTAACAACCACCTCACCTATCTCTCTACTTGTAGATGCGTTTTTGTAGGCCATATTCAAAAGCTCATTCAGGATTAAACCACAAAACATACTTTTGTTGGCATCCAGTTGTACTTCTTCAAACCGAAGGCTCAGCCTTACGTCATCTTCGGTGTTCTCATATAACTTCTCAACCTGAGTGGTTACAAGTGCCAAATACTGTGATAAGTTAATCGTAGCTATATCAGTCTCTTCAGATAACAGCGACTGAACGTTCATCATGGATTTGATTCGGCTATGGGTAGCATGGAGAGCTTTTCGGGAGTTAAGGTCTATGATTTCATCCAGATCAAATTCAAGGAGATCAGCAATTGCAGACAGGTTATCATTCAGTTGGCGGTGGATATCAAGAATGTGCGCATCTCGCTCCTCCAGCTTTCTCTCCACCTCATCAAACTTTTTGGAACGCTCGATGGCGGAAGCCACATGAAGGGCCAATGATTCAAATACAGGCACATCTTCGTTCACAAACATTTGCTCATCTTTTTTATTGATAGCCTGAAGAACCCCGAATGCCTGTCCCTCATTATCCTGCAAAGGCACACAAATGATATTCCGGGTTGTGAAGCCTGTGGACAGGTCTTTCCAGAAAATATCACTTTCCACCACATCATTAGAAATGAAGGGCTGGTTATAGGAGATCACCCACCCGCCAATACCTTTGCTTTTCGGAACAGCCATCCCCATAATTTCATCCTTTACGGGGCCTGTTGGAATACTGACGTTCAAATCCCCCGTGAGCTCATCCAAAAGCATAAGTGAGCTCGCTTCTGAGTTCATTACCACCTTGGCAGCCTCCATGCATTTGCGAAGTACTTCCTTCAGTTGCAGTGTCCGGTTTATACCATCTACTACATGCAGTAAAAGTGCTTCATGTCCCGAAGTCTGCGGTCCTTCCCTGACTATATTTTTGTCCTTATTTTTAATAACGATACCCGAAAATTATACTTACCAGAGGCTGAGAAAAGATTAATATCAGCTCTGTATTTCTGCTTTAATAATAAACATTATCGAAAATAAAAAAAGCACAGAATAGAATTCTGTGCTTTTAGAATGATTTATAAGCCTTGATTAGCTCTCAGCTTTGCTTTTCTTAAGGTAATCAAGCAGTACCGTATGCAAGATTCCACCGTTTCGGTAGTAATCTACCTCAACCGGTGTATCGATTCTGCAATCGGTCATAAATTCAACAACTTCACCATTGGTTTTGGTTGCCGTAACTTTTATCTCGTCACGGGCTTTCACATTGTCATCCACGTGAATGTCGAATGTTTCCGAACCATCTAAACCAAGAGTGTCAGCACTTTCGCCTTCTTTAAACTGAAGGGGAAGTACACCCATTTGAATAAGGTTTGATCGGTGAATACGCTCATAGGAAGTCGCAATTACCGTTTTGATTCCAAGCAGCGCGGTTCCTTTTTGCAGCCCAGTCGCGGGATGAACCCGTTCCGTATTGCTTACCGGCTAAGGCAACCAGCGGTGTATTGGTTTCTTTGTATTTCAATGATGCATCATAAATGGTAGTGATCTCATCATTCGGGAAATAATTGGTGAAACCGCCCTCTTTACCCGGTGCCAGCTGATTCTTAAACCGAACATTGGCAAAGGTACCGCGTGTCATAACCCGGTCGTTTCCACGGCGTGAACCATAAGAGTTGAAGTCTTTCTTCTCTACTCCGTGCTCTTTCAGATAAATACCTGCGGGAGCGTCTTCCTTAATATTACCGGCCGGAGAAATATGATCGGTGGTAATAGAATCTCCAACTTTCACCAGAGCTCTTGCCCCTTTAATAGGCTTGATAGGCTCCGGCTCCTCATTCATATCCATAAAGAATGGAGGTTCCTGAATGTAAGTTGATTCCTCACTCCAGTTGAATAAGTCGCCACCGGATACCGGAATTTCTTCCCAGGTTGGTGATTCAAAGATATCGCCGTACATCTTCTCAAAGAGTTCCGGACGTATAGCTGCATCCAGGTGTTCGGCAATCTCTGCCGTTGTAGGCCAGATGTCTTTCAGGTACACATCATTGCCGTCTTTGTCTTTACCTAATGGCTCAGTGGCAAGATCAATATCCACACTACCGGCCAGCGCATAAGCTACTACCAATGGAGGTGAAGCCAGGTAATTCGCTTTCACCCATGGGTGAATTCGGCCTTCAAAGTTACGGTTTCCGGAAAGAACACCGGCCGCAATTAAATCACCTTCTTTAATGGCTTTTTCAACCGGCTCGGGCAGCGGACCTGAGTTACCGATACAAGTTGTACACCCATATCCTACCAGGTTAAAGCCAAGCTTATCCATGTACTCGGTCAAACCTGCTTCTTTCAGGTACTCAGTTACTACTCTTGAACCGGGAGCCAGTGATGTTTTCACATAAGCCGGCACTTCCAGTCCTTTTTCGTAGGCTTTCTTAGCCACAATTCCCGCACCCAGCATTACGCTTGGGTTGGAGGTGTTGGTACAAGATGTAATAGCGGCAATAACCACATCACCGTGCTTCATCTCAATTTCCTGCCCGTTTTTGTATACACCTTTGTTGGCCAGCTTCTCCTGGGCAAGGTTGAAGCCCATTGTTGGGTTGTCGCTGGTCAGTGAGCTTTCGAACGCCTTCTTCATATTGCCGAGGGTAATTCGGTCGTGAGGAAGTTTTGGCCCGGCAAGTGAAGTCTCAACCGTACTCAAGTCAAGTTCGAGAGTTGAAGAGAATTCCGGATCCGGAGTATCATCCGTTCTGAACAAGCCCTGAGCTTTGGTATAATTTTCAACCAGTTGCACCAGCTCTTCGGAACGTCCGGTTCTTCTCATGTACCGCAGCGCCTCATCATCGATTGGGAAGAAGCCCATGGTTGCTCCATACTCAGGAGCCATGTTTGCGATGGTAGCACGGTCGGGCAGACTCATATTGCTGAGTCCGTCTCCGTAAAATTCAACAAACTTACCAACTACACCGTGCTCACGTAGCATTTGGGTTACCGTCAGCGTTAAGTCAGTCGCCGTTACACCTTCACGAAGCTTTCCGGTCAGTTTCATTCCGGTTACTTCAGGTACCAGCATGGAAATTGGCTGACCAAGCATGGCGGCTTCCGCTTCAATTCCGCCAACACCCCAGCCGAGAATACCAAGTCCGTTAATCATGGTCGTATGTGAGTCGGTTCCTACCAATGTATCCGGGTAAGCCGTTGTGGAACCGTCTTCTTCTTTTCGGGTGAAAACACCGCGACCTAAATACTCAAGGTTTACCTGGTGAACAATTCCACGCCCCGGAGGTACCACACGGAAATTATCAAAAGCTTCCTTACCCCATTTCAGGAATTCGTAGCGCTCGTTGTTACGCTCCATCTCTTTTTCCACGTTGAACATCAGCGCGGCATCTTTCCCGAACATATCAACCTGTACAGAGTGGTCAATCACCAAATCTACAGGAACCTGCGGGTTGATGTCGGTAGCCTTACCGCCCATTCGTTTCATTGCAGAACGGAGGGCCGCCAAATCAACTACAGCAGGAACACCGGTAAAATCCTGCAGCACTACACGGGATGGTTTGAAAGGAATTTCACCCTGCGGATCTTTGGCATTATAATTCGCCAGTGCTTCAATGTCTTTTTCAGTAACTGCGTATCCGTCAAATTCGCGGAGTACGGCTTCCAATAATATTTTTACAGAGAAGGGGAGCTTGTCAATACTCTTGTAGCCCAGTTCTTTCAGCTTTGGGAGGCTATGCAGATAGGCTTTGCCCGAACCGGTTTCAAATTCAACTCTGGTTTGCTTCAGTTTGTCGCTCATTTTTTACTCGATTTAGATTTTCTTTCTCCTAATGCCCAAAGGTACAAATCTTTTTGGGCTTTGTCTTTATCAAGTATCTATGAGATTTATTGAATCCGGTGATGTTTACAAGAAATAATATTATTGACACCATTACACTGGTTCCGCCGCTCCGCTGCGGAACCTCATTGTGAGGCTCCGCCTCAGGTTAGTTAACAGGGAATAGTGTAAAGATATGAATGCAGTGTTTGATGCAGAGCCTCGGGTGGGCATTGTGGAGCAGAGCACCCCAATGAGAAACAAACTCGCTAAGAGATAGAATCTATTTCGACTCAACTTTTAAAGCCACGTACGGTACGATGGGCAACTGATTAATTCCTCTCTGAGAGAATACATCATAATAGAACAGATTCCGTTGATCATACATGTTAATAGCCCCAACCTGAACATTCAGGTTAGCCGAGGGAAGCTGAAATTTCCGCTGAAGTGAGATATCAAACCGGTGAAAATCAGGCATATTTCCCTGAAAAGGTTTTTCAAGCAGTACCCTGGGTGTTCCGTACTCTTCGTTCACTTCAGGGACCCCTTCATCTAAATTGAAAAAACTGTCGAATCCTTTGGGCTGAGTGTAGGGTAATCCAGAACCATAGATCCAGTTCAGATTTGCTGAAAAATCCCCCCAGTCATAACCCAGTTGTATATTTAGCTGATGTCGTCGGTCGTGGGGTGGGTTGTATCGCTGCGCCTCTTTACCAAACCATAGCATGAAGTGATCCTGCGAAGTCACATACTGCGTGATTGAATAACCATAACCTACCGCCGCATACAGTGTCTTATGACTGAAATTCAGCCGCGCATCAATCCCGCGAACGGTTCCATCCGCATAGGCCAGCTCCGTTGTAAATTGCGCCACAGGATTCCATACTGAAATCGGAGTATCCTCAATGGTTTTGTAGTACCCTTCAACACTAAAGTCAAAACCGGTAGTAACGGTTTGGTTCCAACCGAGCAAATAATGAGTAGTTCGAAGGGTTGTTTTGTAATTGGGAGGTAACATCCAGGCTGTAAAAGCTGTGCCGGCATCTCTTAAGTCGGCCAGACCAATCATGGGTTGAATATAGATTCCGGCGGCTCCGTGAAATTTTGCATTAAAAACATCCGTGAAGTCTAACGAAAATCTGAATCTTGGCTCCAGAGTGCCATTAAGCCGACTCATATAGGAGTTTGCAGCCAATCCGGGTTTGAGGGATAAATATTTCCCAACCGGAATTTCACTGTCCAGGTACAACCCGGTGGTTAAAAAAGATTCTTCGTTAGCATCCAAGGATGCGAACCGGTTCAAAATATCAAAATTCACTGTTCGGTAGTTGGCAAAAAAACCGTATTCAATTTTGATATCACTGACATAGTTTACAAAACTAAGATCCAGGTTTGATTTCAGAATATTGGATGTTCGTCGGCCACCGCCACCACCACCTGCTTCATTTCTGAAATGAGAGACACCAAAGTTCAGCTCCATAAATGACAGGGATGATTCCTGAGCTGTTCCAAAGCATCGGGTACCGGCAACCACATTACTCCATTTAAAATACTGATCCGAATCAAAATTAAGCTTCCCGCGGTCGTAGGTTCTCATTAAAAGAGCAGAACAACCCAGGCCTTCGTTATTGGTGCTGTTAAATTTCATCAGCTGACTGTTAAACTTTAACGGCTGCTGCTCCTGTAAATACACATCGCTTGTCTCCTCAATTAAAGACCCGCGCATGGAAAAAAGGAGGGAGCTCTTGCCCTGTTTAACCGGCGTTTCCACAAATAGATCAGAAATAAAGGGACTCACCGAAGCCGACCACCCCGGTTCGTACAAGTTCCCGTTTTTCAGCCTCACATCCATCACCGATGAAGACCGGCCGCTGTATTTGGGACCAAATCCGCCCGCATAGAAATCTGCCGATGACACTATATCTTCCGGAAAAACCGAGAAAAACCCGACAATATGAAAAGGTTGGTAAATCAGGGTACCATCCATTAACACCATGTTTTCTGCGGGTGTGCCTCCCCTTACAAAAAGCTGACCTCCCCGGTCGCCGGTAGCCAAAACACCGGGTTGGCTTTGAATATAACTCACCAAATCGGCACTGCCCGCCGGTGTAGGTGCCCGGCCAATGGTTTCAGGCTGAATACGGGTTTGACCGGCATTTTCAGCCCGTGTTCGGTCAGAAACGGTAACTTCGCCAAGCTCTTCACTGGAAGGACTCATCTTTACATTTTTAAGAATAGCGCCACCGTAATTAATTACCCTTATGGTATCGGTATAAGTTTGATATCCCACATAACTCGTCTTAAAAACATAGTCTCCCCGATCAATATTATTAATCTGATAATGCCCGTTGTTATCCGTTACCGTACCCTTGATAATTTCTCCGGACAGTGTTTGAATTGAAACGGTAGCACTTATCAACACTTCGCCGGTTTCCCGGTCGGTAATAATACCTCTTACTGCATTATTTTGAGCATATACTTCTTTCAGTGGAAGCAGGATCAACAATAATAGAATACCTTTTTTCAGTTCCGACATTAGGTTATGCTGTTTTAATTAGCCGTTTGCGTCATCCTTAACAAGGTGGTTGCCTTGGGGTTAGTATAACTTCACGACGAGCTACGCCGGCCAGTACCCCCGTTCCGTTTTCAATATTTGAGATGACCTCCGGCAAAGCCACTTCAATCTCTTCCAGGCTTGTTGCATCGGGCCAACTGTCGGTAGCCGTCACTACTTCCACCGATGATCTGTTTATGACATAGTTACTTGTTCCCAGCTCATCCCTGATAGCATTACTCCCGCGAACGATGAAAAAATACCCACCATCTGATGTTAGCAGGGTGTGATCCATCTGTGAGACTGAAATTTTAACCTCCTGACTACACCCCATATCTGTTATAGGCTGTACCAGGTAGTTTACAGCTGCAACCACCAGAGAGTCCTGAAACGGTCCTGAAACCCGGGTTTCTCCGCTCCGCGTTACTACTTCAGGAGGTTCCAGGTAAGAAGGTGTCTCCAAAGTCACTCTGCTTTGCTCACCCTCCTCATTCTCAGCAATCAGGGTGTATAGTTCATTTTTTTGGACAGAATCGGGCAACCAGTAATTCCACACATACGTGTCTCCGCTAAACCTGAAGAGTGAGTCATTAAGGATTACCGTCTCTCCGGTCGCTTCACGGATAAGGCGTACTTCACTTGGCGGCAACGAAGCATCCTGAGGCAGATAGGTTTCACCAACAGGCATTACACGCACCCATTGGGTGTCGCTGTGCACATCAAGCACTCCGTAGATAGAAAATACATCATCGGTCTTGTCGAGTGGCTGGAAGGTTTGCTCACAGCTTACGCTTACAAGAAAAAGACAAACCCAGACAAAAAGAACCGATAAGGCTTTATTCATATATATGTTTTTTGGACTCTTAAACTTAACAATTCAGATGTACTGCCGTGATAGTATTTAATTGTAATCAGAGATACAATAAATTAACATGAATATGCAGGTATCAGCACTATTCATTTTTGATGTGCTGCAGGGAAATTGGTTATTTTTGGATTTCACTCAAAGAAGTGAACATTTCTGCTTTTTTGATATTGATATCTACAAGAATTACTTCTATCTTATTCGACTTTCCAATTTGACGAAATAAAAGAGTTTAATCGTGGACACATTAAGTTTTAAGACATACTCGGCCAAACCCAGCGATATTGAGAAGAACTGGGTACTCATTGATGCTGAAGATCAGCCATTGGGTCGCCTGAGTAGCGAAGTAGCAAAAATTTTGAGAGGTAAAACCAAGCCTACCTTCACCCCGCATATGGATACAGGTGATAACGTAATCGTTATCAATGCTGAGAAGGTGAAGCTGACTGGTAAGAAAATGACGGATAAAACCTATTTCCGTCACACATTTTACCCGGGCGGAGAGCGATTTGAAACAGCAGCTGAAATGTTGGAGAAAGATCCGACATCTTTGGTAACTACTGCTGTGAGAGGCATGCTTCCTAAAACCAAGTTGGGCAACAAGATTGCCAAAAACTTGAGAGTTTATGCAGGCCCCGTACATCCGCATACTGCACAAGAACCAGAAATCATTGAGCTTTAATCAATAATGGCACAAGCGAATTACATAGGACGACGAAAAACTGCAACAGCCCGTTTGTACATCAAGCCGGGTAAAGGCGAAATTCTCGTCAACCACAAACCCATTGAAGAATATTTTCCGGTAAAAGCACGCCGTAACATTGCGTTATTTCCAATGAGCGTTTCGGAAACAGAAGGCAAGTATGACATTAAAATCACCGTTCGCGGTGGTGGAAGTACCGGACAAGCCGGCGCTATTTCTCATGCTCTTGCACGTGCTTTGGATGGAGAGAATGAAGATCTTCACGATGTTCTTAAAGGACACGGACTTCTTACCCGAGACGACAGAATGGTAGAGCGTAAGAAATATGGTCAGCCTAAAGCTCGTAAGAAATTCCAGTTCTCTAAAAGATAATTTCGTTATTCGTGAATGGTTTTTCGGGAAACGATTAACCATTCAACCAATAACAATTTCAACGAAACACAATCACACATGTGTGGCGACCCTGCGTTTGGTGTCCTGAGCTTAATTGACTCAGGATTAACGTTCGGGAATGACCCGCACAGAGGATTAACCTAAACTTACATACTTATTACAATGCCAAAAGCTGCATCAATACAAGACCTGCTTAAGTCAGGCGCACACTTCGGTCACTTAACCCGTCGATGGAACCCAAAAATGAAGGATTTCATCTTCATGCAACGCAACGGGATTCACATCATTGACCTGAAGAAAACACAGAAATATTTACAGGAAGCCCTCGACGAAGTTCAAAAACTTTCTCGTGCCGGTAAAACTATTCTTTTTGTAGGTACGAAGAAGCAATCTACCGAAATCATCAAAACCGAAGCGTTACGTTGCGGAATGCCGCACATCACGCATCGTTGGTTAGGTGGTATGCTTACCAACTTCAGTACCGTTCGCAAAAGCATTTCCCGAATGGAGGAAATTGAGCGCATGAAGACTGACGGCACCTTTGAAGAACTCACCAAGAAAGAGGGTTTGATGCTGCAGCGCGAGCAGGACAAACTGAATGATACTCTTGGCGGTATTAAAAACATGGGTCGTCTGCCCGGTGCCATTTTTGTAGTAGATATTATTAAAGAGCACCTCGCTGTTAGCGAAGCGATTAAACTCCACATCCCGATCATTGCCATGGTTGATACCAACAGTGACCCGGATATTCCAGACTACATCGTTCCTTGTAATGATGACTCAGCACGGACTATTCAGCTGGTAGCTACTCAGGTAGCCGATGCGATTATTGAAGGTACTGCCGAGCGTGAAGCACAGCAGGAAGAAGACGTGATGGAACAAGCTGCTGCTGAAGCCAAAGGCGACGACAAGGATGATGACGTTGACGTAAAAGACGCTGCCAAAGGAACCAAACTGCGTTCCCGCCGCAAGAAAAAGTCTGACAAAAAAGACGACAACAAAGCTGAAAAAGCAGAAGCGAAAGCGGATGCTGACAGCAATGATGAAGAAGAATAAAAATTTCCAACTCCAAAAATACTATTCAGAATAATGAGCATTTCTGCTGCTGACGTAAAAAAACTTCGTGACATGACCGGAGCGGGTATGATGGACTGTAAGAAAGCCCTCTCTGAAGCAGATGGTGATTTTGACCGTGCTGTTGAAATCCTTCGCAAAAAAGGACAAAAAGTATCTGAGAAGAGATCTGACCGTGAAGCGAACCAGGGGCTGATCCTGAGCCGCATCAACGATGACAGAACTAAAGCTTCTCTGCTTGAAATCAACTGCGAAACTGACTTCGTAGCCCGAAATCAGGAATTCCAGGATGATGCTGAGTCGTTCCTGAACGCTGCTTTCGAAAACGACATCGACAACGCTGACGATCTTCTGAAGATTGAGCTTGATGGGCTGACCATTGAAAAGCACCTGGAAGAGATGGTGGGTAAAATCGGTGAGAAAATTGAAATCAACAATGTGATATTAGCCACAACTGAAGGCACACTGATTTCTTACATCCACCCCGGAAACCAGTTGGGCGTACTGGCTGAATTTGATGGCGACCTTACCGACGAAGAAATCGGTAAAGATGTAGCTATGCAGGTTGCAGCAATGAAGCCTCTTTCTGTTACCCGCGACGGCGTTGATTCTTCTCTGGTAGAAAAAGAGCTTGAGATTGCTAAAGAGCAACTTCTGAACGAAGGCAAGCCTGAGCACATCGCTGAGCAAGCGGCTAAAGGAAAACTTCGCCGCTTCTATGAAGAACGTGTTCTTCTGGAGCAGAAGTTTGTGAAAGATAACAGCGTTTCCGTTCAGCAGTACCTGGAGCAAAATGATGCTCCCCTGGTGAAGTCCTTTCACCGGCTGCAACTCGGCGAAAACGACTAATAAATTTTCTTTACATTAAGGCTGTCAAAATTGACAGCCTTTTTTTTGTCTTATAATTACTAATCGAGGAAATCGTGGGAAATAAATATAACAGAGTGCTTCTAAAACTCAGCGGCGAAGCACTTTTAGGTGAACAGGGACATGGCATTGATGCCGATATTCTAAGTAGTTATGCAAAAGAAATTAAATCCATCCAGGAAGCCGGTGTTCAGGTTTCCATCGTGATTGGCGGAGGGAATATCTTCCGCGGGGTGAAAGGAGCCACCCAGGGCATGGATCGCGTTCAGGGAGATTACATGGGAATGCTTGCCACTATGATCAATAGCATGGCCCTGCAGGATGCCCTCGAACAAATAGATGTACAGACCCGCCTGATGAGCGCCATCCGTATGGAAGCCATTGCCGAGCCTTATATCCGTCGCCGCGCTATCCGTCACCTCGAAAAAGGACGCGTGGTTATTTTTGGCGCCGGAACCGGAAACCCTTATTTCACTACTGATACCGCCGGATCTCTTCGTGCCATCGAAATTGAAAGTGATGTGATCCTGAAAGGTACCCGCGTGGACGGAATCTACGATTCCGATCCGGAGAAAAACGGTGATGCTGAAAAGTTCGATACCATTACCGGGGATGAAGTCCTTAAACGACGCTTATCCGTGATGGACTTGACCGCTTTTACCCTTTGCCGCGAAAATAAAACCCCGATCATTGTCTTCAATATGAATAAGGAAGGCAACCTGAAGAAGATTGTGGTTGACGGTAAAGACGAAGGAACTACGGTAGTTTGGGAGTAATTTTTATGGAACACGGATGACACCGATTGAGCAGATGTTCGCTGTACTATAATTATAACCTGTGATAATCCGCAGTATCTGTGTTATCCGTGTTCAATTACGTCGTTATCTATATAGGAAAGCATACACAAACTGCGCAGCCAGCTTCACTGTACGGCCGTCAATATCATACTTGGGATTCACTTCCGTGATTTCAAACACTCTCAGGTTCTCTTTTTGGCGGGCCTGATGAATGCATTCCAGCACTTCTCGTCCTGAAAATCCTACCGGAGAAGACGCACTGACGCCCGGAGCATCCGCAGCCTGAATGGAATCCATATCCAGCCCCAGGAAAAAAGACCGCTCCCCGATTTGCCCCAGAATATGCTGGAAAGCCGGACTCACCCCTTCTTCCAGAATATCAGACAGCCGGTGTACATTCACCCCAAGTTTGGCTGCATTTTCCAGGTAATAAGCTCCGTTGGATTCCGGGCGTATTCCAAACTCATAGAAATGATGCGGACTCAGATAATGGTCGTCAATCAGTCTTCGATAGGGTGTTCCACTGGTCATTTCATCGGCGATGCGCATATCGAGGTGAGCGTCTATATTGATCGCGGCTATCTCTCGTTCGTTTTCAGCCAGGGCACGCACGTCGGCATAAGAAATATCATTTCCTCCGCCCAGCACAATCACTTTCTTGCCATCTCTCAAAAACTCACCAACGGCCGTTGATAACCGGTTATGGATTTCTTCCAGCGCATCCGGGTTTTGATCGAGGTCGGGGAAGTCGGTGAATTCTGAAGAGTCGAATAAATCCGTACTCACATTGCCCGCATCAAATAACTTTACGGGCGAATTTTTCTTTACCTGCAACTTATACAGCTGTTCACGGATTCTATTGGGAGCTTCTGCCGCTCCGGTTCTCCCATTATTTCGCAATACCCCTTCGTGCTGCGGACAGCCAATCAACACATGGGTCGAACCCTCATAATCACTTTTATCAAATAGTATTTCCTGGACCAGCCAGTGGTCGTTGCTGTCGTGAGAGCGCATGGATGTAAGTGAATCTGACACAGGTTTCAGAATTGTTTTCAGCCTCTCGATTCCCATACTTTCTCTCCTTTCTTAATGACGGTATGCACATGATTTTCCCCAAAGAAGTAAGCCAGGTCTTTGTAATTATAAGTATCAAGCAGCAAAATATCAGCCTGGAAACCCGGAGCAATACAGCCCAGTTTATTTTTCTCCAGCGCTTTGGCTCCGTTTTGGGTGGCACAACTCAGTGCCTCTTCCACCGACATCCCCATTTTGGTACACGCCATGCTCATAAGCAACTGTATGGAAATGGTCATGGATGAACCGGGATTGAAATCGGTGGCCAGAGCAACCAGTGCCCCTTTGTCTATAAGTTTCCGCGCCGGGGAATACGGAATATTAAGGAAGTAGGAAACACCCGGAAGAACGGTTGCTACCGTATCTGTTTTTGCAATTCGTTCCACATCTTCATCAGAAAGCACTTCGAGGTGATCTATGGAAATAGCTCCCAAATCAAGCGCCATTTCCACCCCTCCTATATCATTAAATTGATTGGTGTGAAGTTTGGGCTTCAGTCCATGCTCCAGTCCCTTCTCTAATATTCTTCCGGATTCTTCTGCCGTGAAATATCCATCTTCACAAAACACATCGCAGTAATCGGCGAGCTCAGCTATTTCCGGAATCATGTTCAACACATCTTCCAGATAAGCCTCTTTGGTTGAGTTTTTAGGGACGGCATGGGCTCCAAGAAATGTGGCCTTAAGTTCAACAGGCTGCTCTTCTTTCAGCTCGTTGATGACTTCCAGCATCTTGCGCTCGTTATCGAGGTTCAGCCCGTAGCCACTCTTAATTTCCATGGTGGTAATGCCCTGCTTCAACGCTTTCTGCAAGCGAATGCGGGCAATGCTTTTTAACTCTTCTTTGGTCGCAAGTTGCGTAGCCTCCACCGTTGATACAATACCACCGCCCTGTTCGGCAATTTCTTCGTAACTCATTCCGGCTGAACGCATGGCAAATTCATCCGCCCGATTGCCCCCAAACACCAGATGGGAGTGAGAATCCACAAAACCGGGCACGGCTGCTTTGTCTTCTGCGTCCAGGATTACCGGGTGGCCTTCCACTTCTTTTAAAACCTCGGATAGAGGCCCCACAGCCTGAATTACCCCATCCGAAATAAATACGGAGGCATTTTCAATTACATTCAGGCTGCGTAATTCCGGCCCGCGGGTCACACCGGGTTTGGGCGTAGCAATTTGGGCTATGTTTTGAATTAATAAATCAGGCATAGGTGTTAGATTTACAATATGATAATCAATCCGTAGGGACGTATCATGATACGTCCCTACGGATTACATTTGTGCGGATTATTCCAAAAATGGCAATTTCAATTGATGTTCTTTAGCACAATCGATAGCAATTTCGTAGCCGGCATCAGCATGACGCATAACCCCGCTGGCCGGGTCATTCCAAAGCACCCGATTAAGTCGTGCTGCAGCAGCATCGGTTCCGTCTGCTACAATTACCAATCCGGCATGCTGTGAGAATCCCATTCCCACGCCTCCACCATGATGAAAAGACACCCAGGTCGCACCGGATGAGGTATTTAGCAATGCGTTCAGAAGCGGCCAGTCGGATACTGCATCCGAACCGTCTTTCATACCTTCGGTTTCCCGGTTTGGACTTGCCACCGACCCCGAATCCAGGTGATCCCGCCCGATAACCACCGGAGCTTTCAGTTCTCCATTCTTCACCATTTCGTTGAAGGCCAGTCCCAGTTTGTGGCGCTGCCCTAAACCCACCCAGCAAATACGGGATGGGAGTCCCTGGAAGTGAATCTGCTCTTTGGCCATATCCAGCCAGTTGTGCAGGTGAGGATCATCAGGAATGAGCTCTTTTACTTTCTGGTCGGTTTTATAAATGTCCTCAGGATCTCCCGATAAAGCCGCCCACCGGAAAGGACCTATTCCTTTGCAGAAAAGCGGGCGAATGTACTCAGGTACAAATCCCGGAATATTAAATGCATTTTCCACACCCTGATCATATGCTTCCTGGCGGATGTTATTTCCATAATCAAAAACGGGAATGCCCTCTTCCTGAAAACCCAGCATGGCCTGCACCTGTACCGAGATGGATTCTTTGGCCCGCTGTTCTACTTCTTTGGGATTGGATTTTTGCTTGCTTTCCCATTCAGATACCGTCATACCCAGCGGGAGGTACCCATTCAGCGGATCGTGGGCGCTGGTTTGATCGGTTACCGCATCCGGCATAATTTTTCGATCCAGCAGTTTGGGGTAAATATCGGCAGCATTTCCATGAAGGCCCACCGTAACCGGTTTTTTGTCTTCCACCGATTGCTTTATGATTTCCAGCGCTTCATTCAAAGAAGCTGCTTTGTGATCCACATACCCGGTACGGATGCGCATATCAATCCGGTCTTCCCGGCATTCCACGGCAAGCATGCTTGCACCGGCCATCTTGGCTGCCAGTGGCTGAGCGCCGCCCATGCCTCCGAGTCCGCCCGTCAGAACCCACTTGCCGGATAAATCCCCGTCAAAGTGCTTTTTCCCCATGGCTACAAAGGTCTCATAGGTTCCCTGAACAATGCCCTGACTTCCGATATAAATCCAGGAGCCGGCGGTCATCTGTCCGTACATCATCAGGCCTTTTTTGTCGAGCTCGTTGAAGTGATCCCAGTTGGCCCATTTGGGTACCAGGTTTGAGTTGGCAATGAGAACACGTGGTGCATCTTTATGGGTTTGAAAAATCCCGACCGGTTTCCCGGACTGAACAAGCAGGGTTTCTTCATCGCTCATGGACTTCAGCGAATCCAGGATTTTATCGAAGCTCTCCCAATTTCGGGCAGCACGTCCAATACCGCCATACACCACCAGTTCTTCCGGCTTTTCGGCAACCTCCGGGTCAAGGTTATTCTGGATCATGCGGAAAGGAGCTTCCGTCAGCCAGCTTTTGCAATTCAGATCGGTTCCCGTTGGGGCTTTAATTGTTCTTCCCATCTCCATCAGTTTTTATTCCTGTAAACAATTCCACGGCAGGAATGTACAGGATTTTGAGGGAAGACTCACCCATTATCAAATTGCCAAATCCGTATAATTGATCAATTATTTTTATCATATACAGTATGAACTACCTTTTAATTCTTATATCTGCATTTATTTTTCAATTCAACTTTCTCTCCGATGACTACATAGAAGTTCATGAAATTTCGGGGATTGTTACTGATAATGATGACAATCCAATTGGGTATGCTCATATTGGAGTGATTGGGGTTTCAAATGGCACTGTGGCCAATAAGTCTGGTTTATTCTCATTAGATATTTCTCAAACGTCGAATAATGACACTCTTTTTATATCCGCCATCGGCTTCAAAACAAAAAAGTACAGCCTTGGTGAACTATTATTTCAGGATACAATGCATGTCACATTGGAAAGAAAGGTTTATTTGAGTAATGACATATCTATAACCGCAAAGAAAAGCGATGTTATTACTTTCGGAAGAGATAAGTCAGGGGGGAATTCAGGGTGGGCATACTCCGGGATTGCAACCGGAAATGAAATTGGAATGATTTACCGCAATGATAAAAACATAGTACTATCTGAATTTAAATTTCATATTAGGGCAACTAACTTTGACAGCCTTTTATATAGAGTTCATGTATATGAGACTTTAAATGATAAGATGATCCATCTCAACAAAACTAACATTCAGAAATCCTCGGCTACATCAGATGGTTGGGTAGAGCTTGAATTAAGTGACTTCCAGTTAGTGACAAATCAAGATTTTTGTATTACCGTTGAAGTTTTGGAAGGCTGGAAGAATGGACACATTTCAAGACGAGGAAGCATTCAGTTTACAGGTAGAAATACAATTTCAAAGCAAATGTTGCAACGCAGCCATCAGTACATTAAAGCACAGAAGGAACGAATACAGCTTAACATGTTTGTAACCGGATTCTCTTACTAATTCTCCTCTTCTATCCCCGAAAACTCCCCGAAGCTTTGATCGAGATAAGCATCAGTTCCTACAAACTCTAAGATCTGCAGGTATAAATCTTCCGGGATAAATCCAGGCTGACCGGCGATAATCTCTCCCTCTGAATCAAAGAAAATAAAGGTAGGGGTTCCGGTAACTCGCATGGCCCGGCTGAATTGAATCTGTGTCATCTCCTGATCACGAAATGTCAGTTTTTCGTCGGATTCGATATCCATCCACACGGAATAGAAATGCTCATTGGTTATTTCCTGAACAGATTCCTTCGTAAACACTTCCTTTTCCATTTTTTTGCAATAGGTACACCACACCGCATTGGCATACACCAACACTTTTTTGTCATTCTCAGCAGCCAGCTCCATGGCTTCCTCAAGAGGTTTCCAGTCGAACATGTCGGGCCGGTCCTGAGCCTGAGTGAAGGCAATGGCGGTTAGTGAAATCAGAAATGCAGATACAATTTTGTTAATCATGAATAGGGTTTTATGTGGTACACTCTTTTGATGATGCCAACGGGCTTTCTATTACGGAGAGCTCAATAGTAAATTACATCTTAATTCAGTAAAAAAAGATACTAAGTCATTCCCGTGGAAACGGGAATCTTATTGTAGTCAATCATCCGCGTAGAATGCCTGTCAAACAACTGGATTTCGGGCATGCGCCGCGAAATGACTCTTTTTCTCTTTGTTTTAAGATAAGGCTAATTCCAGATCTGAAATAATATCATCGGGATGTTCCAGCCCCACGCTCAGGCGAATCAGGTTATCCGGTGTAGGCGACTCTTCCCCCTCACTGCTTTTGCGGTGTTCCCAGATGCTTTCAATACCTCCGAGACTGGTAGCGGCTTTAATCATTTTCGCTCCGGCAACAACCTTTATGGCGTCTTCGGCCGTTCCGTCAATCAGAAAGGATATCATTCCGCCAAAGTCGTCCATTTGGGCTTTGGCAATTTCATGGCCGGGGTGAGAGGCTAATCCGGGATAAAACACTTTTTCCACTTTTGGATGATTATTCAGAAAATCAGCCACTTTTCGGCCGTTCTCGTTATGAGCCCGCATACGATACGGAAATGAACGGATACTCCGGCTCAGTAACCAGCAATCCTGCGGAGAGGGAACGGCGCCCTGCACCACCTGAACCGCACGAATCTGCTCAAACAATTCGTCATTGCCTTTGGTGATTACCGCACCTCCTAAAATATCGCTATGACCGCCCAGGTATTTTGTAGTGGAATGAATGACTACATCGGCCCCAAGCTCCAGCGGACGCATATTGAATGGTGTGGGCCAGGTATTATCGATGGCGGCAATGGCTCCATGATTTTTGGCAATCTTGCTGACTTCTACTACATCGGTAATCAGCAGCCGGGGGTTTGAGGGAGTTTCCATCCAAACCAATTTAGTGTTCTCTTTCAGGGATGAGGAAACGGTCTCTAAATCAGTCATGTCAATAAAATCGACCTCAAGATTCCACCGCTCAGCAAACTCCCAGATCAGCTTTCGGGTGCCGAAGTACACATCATCCGGGACCAATACATGGGCTCCTGAGTTTATTGTTTGAAATACCGATGATATAGCTGCTATCCCCGACGAAAAAGCCGCACAATGATCGCCGCCTTCCAAATCCCGAATAACATTTTCGAGCTGAACCCGGTTTGGGTTAGAGTGACGGGTATATTTCCAGTCGTCTTCCTTCCTGCCCGATTTGCGGTGCTCGTAAATGGTGGACATTTCAATTCCCGGAACAATGGGCTCATTCTCACCCACCCGCTCCTTCATGCTGCCATGGATGGCTATCGTCTCAATGTGTTTTTTCATAGGTATCTGTGCCTCTTTGATTCAGTCTAAAATAAGTAAAATCTCTGCATACTCACTGCCCCATCTCTGCATTGGAATTTTCTTAAATTTCTAATGGTTAAAAGCCTTGCGTCGATAAAGTCTAAGAATACTATTTTGTTTTAGTTGATTTTGGATCGAGCTTTGTTTCTATTGCCATCTGAATTGAACAAGCTTTAACAGATAAAATCGTACTGGTCTTTGCAGCATCACTATTTCTACCGGATAAAATATAATGGCTAAGCTTTGGGAGAATTATAAACTGAGGGTTCGTAAGAACTGCATGGGCAGTGTAACGCGTGCCAATGGATTGGAATACTGGAGAAATAAGCTCTTTACTACCATTATCATCTACCTTTTCCCTATGGGCATCTTTGTCCTTATTCCTTCAGCATTGGTGGTTTATGCACTTAATATTCTTTCATTAACCATCGCTTATGTCTTTTTTGGAATAGCCATTACTACAATTTCGTTGTACAGCGGGCTACAAATAAATCATCGAAAATACTTATTCCTGACACTCATTTACTCAGTATCCGCCATTTTGATATTCTTTATGGGTGAACTTGGGGCCGGACTTACCTATTTATTCGGAGCTACCGTTTTTTCCTTGCTGATACTACCCACCAAAGCCGGCGTACTAACCATATTCATTAATATTTTTATCTGTGCGGTACAGGCCTACCTGATTGATAATCGTTTGGTTGACTACCCATTGCGGGAAAGTTATCAGGTAGCTTCCTGGCTGGCCATTTCAGCTAATTCCATTTTACTGAGTATTGTGGCTGTAGTATTTATGCCAAGGCTTTTTCGAGGACTTCAGGAAACCATTGAATCGCAGCAAAATTTAAAACAAGACCTGCTGAATCATCAGGGTGAACTGGAAGGAAATCTGGAGGAAAAAAATACACTTCTGGCTGAAATCCACCATAGAGTAAAGAACAATCTGGCAGTGATCTCAGGTATGCTCCAAATGCAGTCGTTCAAGGAAACTGATGAACGCATTCAGAAAAAACTGATGGACAGTACCCTCCGGATCAAGTCGATGGCTAATATTCATGAACAGCTTTATCAGTCCAACAGTTTTTCGAATATGGATTTTGATTCCGGGCTTAAGAACCTGGTTCATACCATCCTTGAAACTATGGATGACCATTCCAAAATAGATACTGAATTTGATGTTGAGCCAGTCAACTTAAATATCAATCAGGCGGTACCCTGTTGTTTAATTGTGAATGAAGTGCTGACCAATTCAATTAAGCACGCTTTTCCGGACTCCCAAAACGGACTGATTTCCATACAGCTTCAGAAAAATAATCAGCAAATTATTTTGCAGATAACAGACAATGGAATTGGCTTTACTGATAATTCTAATCATGAGACAACGGATTCTCTCGGGATGGTGCTGATACAAACACTGGCTCATCAGCTGGATGCAGATTATGAATATAAATCCAGAGAAACCGGCCCCGGCGTGCTCTTCCGGCTTTCATTTAATCTTTCGGATATAAATGGAGGTCACCTTTCCTGATTTGTACTTCTGATGGCTCTGATTCGCTCCAGCACCGGAGGATGAGAATAATTCAAGAACACATAAAAGGAATGCGGGGTTAAATTACTCAGGTTATCTTTGGATAGTTGCTTAAGTGTCGACACCATATCCTCAGGCTTACCGGTTGTTTCCGCAGCAAAAGCATCGGCTTCAAATTCATGTTTTCGGGATAGCATCTGCATAAATACAGAAAGTATCATGTCGATTGGAGCATACAACATCCCAAAAAAGATGAGCCCTGCATATACCGACATTTCTTCCATATAAAAAGCATCAAAAAGTCCCTGTGCATTTAGAAAAACCGACAACAGAAAGAATAACACCCCGGTTTGGGCAACGCTGCTAATCATCCCTTTGATAATATGCTTTTTCTTGTAATGTCCGATCTCATGTGCCAAAACAGCCACTAACTCCTGCACGGTATGGTTCTCGATCAGCGTATCATACAAACCTACTCTTTTGTTATTTCCAAAACCTGTGAAAAAAGCATTCGACTTGCTGGAACGCCGGGAACCGTCAACCACAAACAATCCCTTTAAGGGGAAATTTACCTTCTCGCTGTACTCCTCGATAGCAGTTCGCAGGTCGCCTTCTTCAAGCGGAGTGAATTTATTGAAAAGCGGCATGATCCAGGTTGGTGCTACATATTGCATGATCAATGTAAAGGACGTTACCGCACCCCAGGCATACAACCAGGCAAAATCCCCGGCATACATAAAGAACCAAAGAATTCCTGCAAGCAGCGGGGTTCCAATGAGTAAACCCAGCCCCAATCCTTTCACCATATCCAACACAAAAGTTTTAGGCGTTGTTTTATTGAAGCCAAATCGCTCTTCGATCACAAAGGTGGAATAAATGCTAAATGGAAGGTTCAGGATGGTTTTAGCCAGCAGCAACATTCCGATGTAGATCAAAGCCGTAGCCAGCTCCCCAAACCCCCAGGCCCGAACAATCTGATCCAGCCAGTTGAATCCCCCGGAAAACCAGAATCCCAGCACCAGTGCCAGATCAAAACCACCGGTAATAAAGCCAAACTTGGTTCGAACCTTGGTGTATTCCTGGGACTTGGCATAGGTATCTTCATCATACACCCCTTCAAATTCTTCAGGAAGTTCTTTTGAAAGAGATTTCAGGTTCAGGTAGTTGGAAGTGATATCAAGAATAAAATCGATGGCAATGGTTGCCAGAATGATGATGGCGTAAATGTTCATTTAATACTTTTTTGAATGGCTTTTTTGAAATGGTAAAAGTACGAATAATGAAATCAAATTGGGGATCCCCAACCATCATATTCTCCGCCCTGTTCTTCAGCTACCTTTTTGAACCAGAGGCCCAATTCATAAACCCGATCCGTGCTTATCTTCATTATCTTATTAGCTGATAATGACCACCCTTTATTCTTATCGAGGTAATGCAGATCTGTACTGAAACCAAGATTTAATAACTTGACTTCTACCTGACAGGCAGCATATTCAGTTGGAAAGTAAAAGAAAAAATCGACCGGCCTTTCTTTATCAATATCACCACCAAACCTGATTATATTTGCTACTACTTTAGCATCTACTTCTTTCGGTCTTGACATAGGTTCCTGAAATCTATTTCACTTCAATCAATACAAATAAACAAAACTATTCTACATACGGACTTTCATAATCCGAAACTTCATAGATTAATCTATTCAGTTTAGTAAATAAGAAATTAATAGTCACCAGAATAACAGTAGCTCCGGCTCCCAGTATGTATTGCTTCAAGGCAATACTGATTCCAATCCCTGCAGCCATCAAAATAGTTGCAGAAGTTGTAAGATATTTGACCATGGTGTCGGAAGTGCTTTTCAATATAGTACCGGCTCCTATAAAGCTTACGCCTACAATCACCGCGTGAAGCATTCGAATGGGGTCAACGCCAAAGCTCTCGGTGGCGGCCAGCGTGCCAAAATCCTGAACCACGACTCTTCCCAAGGAAACCAGCAATGCCGCTGATCCCGCTATAATCATGTTCGTTCTTAAACCTGCCGGCTTTTGCTTCCATTCTCGTTCCAGTCCTAAAATACCACCCAAAACCAATGCGATGCTTACATCCATCAATATGTACGATTGCGCTAATAAATCCATAATTCTAATTACTTAAGGTTGTTGATTCTGTTCCTTACTGATATATAAGAAACAAGCTGAGCTTTGTTCCTTGCAACACCTGTATATCTATAGATGTGATAGAAAATAACAAATTAGTTTAATGTTAAACTATTGAATGATTCGTTGTATCTTGTGGTTGGATTATTGAACAGTAATCAAACAAAAAATCATGAAACATCAGAAAGGAATACACCACATTACCGCACTGGCAGGAGATGCCCAACGAAACGCTGAATTCTATACTCAGATTTTGGGGATGAGGCTGGTCAAGAAATCCGTGAATCAGGATGATCCCGGAACTTACCATCTGTTTTATGGAAATCAGTCTGCCAATCCGGGCTCCAGCCTTACCTTCTTCCCCTGGCCACAAGCGATAAAAGGCAAACCGGGAACCGGTGAAGTAGTGAATGTTGGGCTTCAGGTACCGGAAGGAACTCAGGAATTTTGGGAATCACGCCTCAGTGATCATGATGTCAATTTTGAAGTGAAAGATGTGTTTGGACGAACCGTGCTTCGATTCAACGACCCGGACGGAATGGAACTGGATCTGGTTTTTGAAGGAACGGCCAAAGAGAAAGTTGAAAATGTAGATTACATCGTTCCTTACGACAAAACCATACAGGGATTTTGGGGAGCGCGTATGTACCTCACCGAACGGGAGCATACACAAAAACTGATCCATGAGCTGTTTGAGTTTGAAGAAGTGGCAAATGAAGGAAATCAGTTCCTATATCAAACCGAAGCAGAAATCGGTCATTCGGTAATTATTGAAGTAGCTGATGCGCCTGTTCATGGTCAAAATGGACGAGGAATTGTGCACCATATCGCTTTCCGGGCAGAGAATAAAGAAGAGCTGGATCAGCTTCGGGAGAAAGTAAACCAACGCGGACTCAACCCTACCCAGATTATCGACCGCCACTGGTTCAATTCCGTGTATTACCGAATTCCTGCCGGGGTACTTTTTGAGATGGCATCTGATGATCCCGGTTATACCGTTGATGAGGAGTTTGAGCACCTTGGTGAACATCTTATTCTTCCCCCTTGGCTGGAAAACAAACGGGACCGGATTGAACAAATTCTCCCCGAAATAAACATGCCTTCTAAGGCAACACGCTAATGCATTCACAACGTAGTGACACAAAATCTTATGTCACTACTACGTTACAATAAAAACACCATTTCAAATTCAGTTACATCCACACCCATGAGTTTATTCCGTGTTACAGAACACACAAATTTTGAAGGTCCTCACCAAAACACACAAGTTGCCGAGGCGGGAATGCCTGCTTCAGAGGCTGATTACGCTATGATTATGATTCACGGCCGTGGTGCCAGTGCGCCCAGTATTCTCGATCTAAGTTCAGCATTCGAAACAGAAAAGAAAATTACTTATCGGGCTCCGCAGGCAAACGGACATACCTGGTATCCCTATTCCTTTTTAGCTCCCACTGAGCGGAACGAACCCGGTTTATCCTCAGGATTGCAGAAGATTCATGATATTATTGAGGAATTGGAATCCGCAGGTATTTCCAAAGAACGAATTTTCCTGCTTGGTTTTTCCCAGGGTGCCTGCCTCGCTTCAGAATACATTGCCCGCCACCCCGAAAAATATGCCGGCTTAATTGCTTTAAGCGGAGGCGTAATCGGAGATACCATTAACTTCGATCATTACAATGGCGACCTGCAACAAACTCCGGTATTCTTAGGATGCAGTGATGTAGATCCGCACATTCCGAAGGAGAGAGTTCATGAGACCGAAGAGCTTCTCAGTAAATTAGGCGCTGACGTCACCAAAAAACTCTACCCCGGCATGGGCCACCTTGTGAATGAGGACGAGATCAAGCATATTAATGGCTTACTAAATTCAAAATGAAAAGTGAAAAATTAAAAATTGTCCGGAGGCCTATTTTTAATTTTTCATTTTGAATCTTTAATTCACAATAATGGAAATTCTTTGGCTGGCTGCGGCCTATATTTTGGGGATGGCTGTATCGCGACTTAAACTGCCGCCGCTGGTCGGTTTTTTGGGTGCGGGTATTATTCTTTCCCTCGTCGGTTTTGAAACCACCGACACTCTCCATGAGATCGGACACCTCGGGGTCTTATTTCTACTGTTTACGGTAGGATTACACCTGAGGCTGAAAAGCATTCTTCGTCCTGAAGTTTTAGGTGCCGGAGGTATACACCTTGCTTTAACCGCCGGTATTTTTGGGCTCATAGCGTCCTTGTTTGGATACGAGCTTGTTGAAGCAATTATCATCGGTATCCTCCTCGGCTTTTCGAGTACGGTACTGGCTGCTAAATCTCTGGAAGACCGGGGCGAGCTTGGCGCATTCCATGCCCGTGTTTCTATTGGTATTTTGATTTTACAGGATATTGTAGCTATAGCACTACTCGCTTTAACGGGTGGAGGAGTGCCCTCAATCTGGGGTTTAGCTCTATTGGCTTTACCCCTTTTCCGCCCGCTGCTAATTAAGGCTTTGATAGCTAGCGGACATGATGAACTCCAGCTTTTATTTGCTCTGATTTTAGCCATCGGCGGCGGAGCACTTTTTGAAGTATTAGGGCTCTCATCTGAGCTGGGAGCGTTGGTAGCCGGTGCTTTGCTTTCCGGTCATAAACTTGCTGATGAACTCACCCATAAACTTTGGGGACTTAAAGAGGCCTTTCTGGTCGGTTTTTTCTTGGAAGTTGGCCTTGCCGGATTACCGGGCTACAACGAACTAATATTCTGCGTGGTGATTTTAGCTTTACTCCCCATTAAATCCATACTCTACTTCTTTTTACTGGTTGGCTTTAAGCTACGATCGAGAAATTCTTTTCTGGTCACCACCACACTTACCTCCTACAGTGAATTTACCCTCATTGCCGGAATTGTAGCCGTTTCGGGCGGCTTCATCCCTGAAACCGTTGTTACCAGCTTTGCCTTGCTTGTGGCGGTTTCTTATGCCATCAACGCTCCGCTTTCTGCAAATGTCAATGCGCTCTGGAGTAGGTTTGAACTTTCCCTTTTGAAGTATGAACGTGATGTAAAACATCCCGGCCAGCAGGTGGTATCGCTTGGCAGTGCAAATTACCTGGTGGTTGGAATGGGACAGGCAGGTTCATCTGCTTACGAATACCTGAAATATTACGGCCACAAAGTAATTGGAATGGATGCTGATCCGGCCAAGCTGGAAGAAAATATTCAAAGCAAAAGACGGGTAGTGTATGGTGATGCCCGTGATCCCGAGTTGTGGGAAAACATCAACCTGGAAAATGTAAAGGCCATTATGCTGGCTATTCCAAATCCTGACACTAAAGTTGAGGCCACTAAGTTGCTGCGTCAGTATGGGTACAAGAGGGATGTAGTGGCTTTGACTATGCGAAGTGATGAACACAGAGCCCTGAGGGATGCCGGAGCAACCGCTGTTTGCCTGCCTATGTCTCAGGCCGGAAAAAAGCTGGCGGAACTCAGCCTTGAAGAAGGTCCTTCGGAAAGCACATCGCTTAACCTGACTTTTGACCGATGAGCGATTTGTATGTTCAAATATCTGAGGATGACTATTTCCTGGGAAATCCGGAGGCTAAAACCACCCTGCTGGAATATGGCGATTATGAATGCCCGTACAGCAGACTTGGATATCGTTTTTCACAGATGTTATTAAAGGAATATAGGGAGCAGTTAAATTTCACCTTTCGGAATTTCCCTATCCGAAAAAAGCATCCTAATGCTCAGCTTGCAGCTGAAGCCGCTTTATGCGCCGGCGAACAAGACCGGTTTTGGGAAATGCATGACTTACTTTTCAAGCATAATCGTACACTTAGTGAAAACAGAATACTTGATTTTGCAGAAGACATCGGGCTCGATTTGTATAGGTTCAGAGTAAACCTCTCCACCAACGAGTTCGCCGGCCGAGTTACGGCAGACTTCAGAGGAGGCATTAAGAGCGGAGTTGATGATACCCCTACCTTCTTTGTTAACGGTAAGCGATATTCCGGAGAATTAGATTACAAACAACTGAAGGCATTTACTGACACCTTCCTGAATTAAACTCGACCCCAATGACATGCTCGCATAAAGATATGATCAAGGTCACCACCACTTCTGTTGATGTTTGTCAGCATTGCGTGGAACAGGGAAGTTCCTGGGTGCATCTGCGCATGTGCATGACTTGTGGTTATGTGGGCTGTTGTGATTCATCCCCTAACAAACATGCCCGGGCACATTTCGAAACATCAGAACATCCCATTATTCGTTCGATTGAACCTGGTGAAGAATGGCGCTGGTGTTATATTGATGAACAATACATGAGGCCTTAATGGATGACTATATCGTAAAAGGGATTAAATCATTTCCTCAGTTTTCCGAGGTTCCGGAAGAACAGCTACAGGCATATGTGGAACTCTCGGAAGTATGCACCTATCAGCCAGGAGAAATTATTGTAAAGCCCGGGGATGAGATCAATAAAATGTACCTGGTACTGGAAGGGAATATCAGGATTCAGCTCAAGAGAGGAGATCAGTTCACGGTAATTGATACTTTTGATCCGGGCGATCTAACCGGTAAACTTCCCTTTTCACGCCTTCAATCATCGCTGGCTTATGTGACGGTGATGGAGGAGTCGACCGTATTGGTTACCCATGAGGAAAATTTTTCGGAAATCGCTTCCCATTATCAGCTTATTGAATCCTTTGTTCATGCCTTATCTGATCGAATCCGTCACTTTACCACCCAGCAGCAGCAGAACGAGAAACTTCTCGCACTTGGTAAACTTTCCGCTGGTCTTGCGCATGAATTAAATAACCCGGCCTCGGCGATGGTCAGGAGTGCCACATCGCTCAAGACAAACCTTCATGCTAAACCCGAAAAGTTTAAAGGGATGATGGAACTTCAGTTGTCTGAAGAGCAAGTGGATGCTATCAACAAAATTATTTTTGAGAAGCTGGAATCCAACCCTCCTACTCTCAGCCTGATGGAACGCACTTCGCAGGAAGATGAACTTGCAGACTGGTTAGAAGATCACGGAATTGAAGAAGTCTATGAACTGTCAGAAACATTTACTGAACACGGCTTTGATACCGACGCCCTTGATGAGATCAAAAACATCGGTGATGAAATACTGCTCCCTCCCGTCATTAAATGGATTGAGGATGTTTTTGTTACCGAAAAAATGATTGCCGAAGTAGAAGATGCAGCACGCAGAATTTCAGATCTGGTATCTTCCATCAAAACCTATTCTCATATGGATCAGGCCAATGAGAAGGAACCGGTAGATTTAGAGAAACTGTTGAAAAGCACTCTCAGCATACTGAACCACAGAATTAAAGAAAAGCAGGTGACCGTTGAAATTAATATCCCGGACGATTTACCGGAGTTCTGTGGATTTGTCAGCGAACTGAATCAGGTTTGGATGAACTTGCTGGATAATGCTGTGGATGCTCTTGAACAAAAGGGACACATAGAGATTTCGGCCAAATCTAAAAACGGTGATCTCAAAATTTATTTTAAAGATAATGGAGCCGGCATCCCTGAAGACGTACAAACCAAAATTTTTGATCCCTTTTTTACAACCAAAGGTATAGGAGAAGGAACCGGCCTCGGTCTCGATTTTGTTCGAAAAATTGTGCAAAAGCACGATGGCACCATCTCCGTACAATCCAAACCCGGCGAAACTATCTTCGAACTGTGTTTTCCGCTAAATAATTAAAAATTAAAGATGAAAAATTTAAAATTAGCTTCAATAATTTCATTTCGTCTCGTCTTTAATTTTAAATTTTCAATTTTTAATTCCCGCAGGGATGAGTAAACCCATAATTTTTGCAATTGATGATGACGTACAGGTTTTGCGGGCAGTAACCCGGGACCTCCGGAATAAGTATCGCGGTGATTACCGGATTATGAGTACCGACTCATGCAAAGAGGCGTTGGAGTCGTTGCCGGAGCTCAAGAAAAAAGGCGAAACCGTGGCTCTGTTTCTCAGCGATCAGCGTATGCCGGAAATGATGGGCGTTGAGTTTCTCGAGAAAGCCAGAAAAACCTACCCCGATGCCAAGCGCGTGTTGCTGACGGCTTATTCCGACATGGAAGCCGCCATTAAAGCCATCAATGATGTACAGCTGGATTACTATTTACTGAAACCCTGGGATCCCCCCGAAGAGAAACTTTACCCGGTTCTGGATGATCAACTGGATGAATGGCTGGCGAACTTCAAACCTGAATTTCGTGGTATTCGCCTGGTTGGCTATCAGTACTCACCAAAATCACATGCTGTCAAAGATTATCTCTCCGGAAACCTGATCCCTTACCGATGGTTGGATATTGAAAGCCATGATAAGGCCGAAGCGCTTTTGCAGGATTATGAATTATCGACCGATGACCTGCCGGCGATCTTCTTTGAAGATGGCAGCCACTTCACCGAACCAACTCCCAAAGAAATTGCCGAAAAATTGGGGAGAAGCCCTACCGCCAATGAAAACATATATGATGTAGCTATTATCGGGGCAGGTCCTGCGGGGCTTGCCGCCGCTGTGTATGGAGGATCGGAAGGGTTGAAAACATTGCTCATCGAAAAACGGGCACCCGGAGGACAAGCAGGAACCAGTTCACGTATCGAAAACTACCTGGGCTTCCCTAAAGGGCTCAGCGGTTCTGACCTTGCCCGAAGAGCCATCACACAGGCTAAACGTTTTGGGGTTGAGTTTCTTTCGCCACAGGAAGTGGTGGATATCACCCTTACCGATCAATACAAAACCGTAAAAATGGCTGACGGCTCTGAAATCAATGCCAAGGCCGTTGTTGTAACCACCGGTGTGAATTACAGGAAGCTGGAAAGCAAAGGAATTTCAGACTTTACCGGAGCCGGCATCTATTACGGTGCAGCCATGACCGAAGCGCATGCATTTAAAGGCAAACAGGTTTATATCGTTGGGGGAGGAAACTCAGCCGGTCAAGCAGCGATGTATTTATCCACTTTTGCCAAGGATGTAAAGATATTGATTCGGGGTGAATCCCTCGTTTCCAGCATGTCGTCTTACCTGATTCATCAACTTAACGAAGCGGAGAATATCAAAGTAATGCCGCACACTGAAGTAGAAGAAGCATGCGGTGAGAATAAACTGCAGAAGCTGGTTCTTCGAAAAAATCAGAACAACTCTTTAGAAGATGTTGAAGCGGATGGCCTCTTTATTTTTATCGGTGCTCGCCCTTACACCGACTGGATTAAAGCCAATGTAATTAAAAGCGAGCGCGGGTTTATTGAAACCGGCAGAGAATTACAGCGATACGATGACTATAAGAAAACATGGAAACTGGATAGGCAGCCTTACCTGCTGGAAACCTGCTCACCCGGCATTTTTGCTGCTGGTGACGTCCGCGCCGGAGCCATGAACCGGGTAGCCTCTGCTGTGGGCGAAGGTTCCATGGCCATCAAATACGTACATGAGTATTTAGCCGATTCCAACACCTGACCATTCCTTAACAAAAGTTTTACCGCTCTCACTTCTATAAATCGTATATTAAGTTTACTGTGTAATTCCCGGTAATAAGGACAGGGAAGCTTCCACCGGCAAAACCGTAAATTTTGCCGTCACCACTTCTAAAAATTTATATCATCAAATCCGGAAGGAATGGCATACCCGACATCCATCATTCAGAAAACAGCATCTTTAATTTTCATATTCACCGTAATTTTTTCTACTTCAGCTTTTTCTCAAAGTTGTCCGGCTCAGGGCACTGAAATTTTTCCGGAACTTGAGGGACAGGAATTGCTGGATGCTTTGGTTCAGGAATATGGAACTACTGATAATATCAGCTACGATGAAGCCCGGGATATCCTCTATTCTGAAATTGATAATAAAAATGATTCTTTGACCACAATTTATACCGGCTATAGAATCTATCTCGATCCCAATAACGATCCAAGTACAGATGCCTTTAATAAAGATGTAAACGCCGAGCACAGCTGGCCCCAAAGTAAAGGTGCTTCAACGGAGCCTGCCCGTTCCGATATGCACAGTCTTTTTCCGGCCTACTCCCGCGCCAACAGCGCCCGGGGCAACCACCCTTTTTATGAAATTCCGGACCAGGAATCCGATACCTGGTGGCGACTGGATCAGGACGTATCCAACCCTGATGGTAATGTCATAGATGAGTACAGTGAATACCGGGATTCTCACCCCAACGCTTCCTATTCGGCCAGCTGGGAGCCCCGCGAAAGCGTAAAAGGTGATATTGCCCGTGCCGCTTTCTACTTCTATACGATGTACAAAACCCAGGCCGATAATGCCGATCCTATTTTCTTTGAAATTCAAAAAGATTTTCTCCGCAACTGGAATTCTGTGGACGCAGTTTCAACCACGGAATATGAGCGGACGTGTGCCATCGCGGATATACAAGGGAATGAAGTGAACCCATTTGTAATTGACCCATCCCTGGTGGAGCGCGCTTATTTTGAAGGCGAGATCAGCCAGACCAATGTTGAGTTTTCGGCTTCTGTTTTGAACTTCAGTGAAGGCGATGGTGCCATAGAAATCGAGCTTTCCATCACCAACCCAAATGCAGATACAGCCACTACCGTGGATGTGGTTTATTCAGGGGGAGCCGCAACCTCCGGTGAGGACTTCCAGGCTTTTACCAGCCAAAGCGTAACTTTCCCGGCCGGATCTTTAGAACGACAATCGGTTACTCTCACCTTAATTGATGATGACATCGAAGAGGGAGACGAAACCATCCTGTTGGGATTAGAGAATATTTCCGGTCCGCAACAAGCGGTTATTGGATCAGCGGGTTCAACAGAAATCACCATACGGGATAACGATGGGGAAACACCCTCCGCAGCCTGGATCAACGAAATGCATTATGACAATGACGGTGGTGATCAGGGTGAGTTTGTGGAAATAGCTGTCAATGCGGAGTTTGCGGATCTGAGCGATGTCACATTGAGCCTTTATAATGGAAACGGAGGCTCTGTTTATGCTTCTTACTCAGGGAATGATTTTACAGCCGGAGATACCGAGAACGGAATATCTATTTTTTATGTGGACCTACCGGTGAATGGATTACAAAATGGAAGTCCGGATGGCATGAGCCTTGATATTGGTGGAGAGTTGATCCAATTCCTTTCCTACGAAGGAACCTTTATTGCGGTTGACGGCCCTGCCCAGGATGTGGAAAGTACCGACATCGGTGTAGAGCAGTCCGGAAATAGTGCTGTTGGAAGTTCACTTTCTTTGGAAGGTTCCGGTTTTGCGTACAAAGACTTTAGCTGGGAATTCACAGAGAGCAACACCAAAGGCTCGGTTAATACCAATCAGACCCTTGAGACTCCAACCTCCAACGAAGACGAAAATCCTGCCATCGCCGATAATTTCAAACTTCATCAGAATTATCCGAACCCATTTAATCCAACCACTAATGTCAGCTATGAACTTAAGAATCCGGTAAATGTTACCCTTTCTGTTTATAACGTTCTGGGGCAAAAAGTTGAAACGCTCGTAGACGGAATGAAAAGTGCCGGTTTACATATGGCCACGTTTGATGCTTCCGGTTTATCCAGCGGAGTGTATTTCTATCAGCTTAGAGCCGGTGAAGTTACCTTCACACAAAAGATGTTGCTATCTAAATAACATAGCCATTAATGAAAGGGTGTATCAAAAAAGGTGCAGCCCACAATCCGGCAGAAGCAACCTTTCAGCGACCGCAGGTCCTGAAAGCGTTGCGGGAATGTGGTTGGGTAGATATCGTTATCCTGTTTGGGCGGCGAACGCTCCAAGGTCCCCCGGACGCTTGGAGGTTCTTTATGCTTTTCATTCTTCACCAAAAGAGAAGCTATATAATTCATGAAAGCATAAATATTGCTATCTAAATAATCTCTTTTATATTTGAAGAAACGGAAACTCAGGTGATCGAGATGAAGCACTTAACCATAATCCTGTTCTTTTTGATTCCTGGACAAATCGTTGCCCAGTCTTTTTCACCGGAGATAAATCTGAAAACGGGCATACAAAGAATTAGCGGCCATTCTTTTAATCCTGATTATGAACAAGATCACACGGTGATGTATGAGATTGAGGCCTTCCACCCTTTTTTCAATTTCGAAAAATCAGAGCTTAGTGTTGGGCTTACCGGTTCATTACGAAGAGAAGCCGAAAGACTCGACACCTATGCCTGTCTGGATTGCCCCCAATATAATTTTAAAGGACATGCTATTGGATCAGCGATAAAGCTGCAAACGGTTGACACTCCCGTGGTTTTAGGTGTGTATTCAGGGCTGTATCTCAATCAAACAGTAATTGAACAAACCCACTCAGGAATGTTACCTGCTAACATACAGGCGGAGCCTCTGATTACAATCAAAGAAACCTACTTAAATCTTTCTACGGGTTTCAGAGCAAACATTCCGGTTTATAAAAACTTCTTTTTTACCGGCGATTTTCGTCTTTACTTTCCTATGGATGATTCGGACTTCAACCAAAGGCGAACGGCGCTTTCAGTCGGACTCAAACTGAGGTTTTAGAAATCAATACCAATTTTATCTTTGATCTTGTCTTTAAGCGAGTCTTCTAATTCTTTCTTACGCTCTTCCAGCTCTTTCTTTTTCTCTTCTACAACCTGAAGCTGTTCATCCACCTTCGCCTGTAATTCCTCATATCGTTTACGGAGTTCTGCTTCTTTCTGATTTTTAAACCGCTCCAATTGCTCTTTTTTACCCGCTACCTGTTTTTGTACCTCGGCCCTGATTTTCCGCTTGGCGTTTTCCACTTCCTGGCTTACGGTTTGCTTCAAGGCATTCATAAATAAATCATCAACATTGGATCGCACCCGTACCCTCAGCGGGCCGTTTACATTATCCACCAATGCAGCTACATCAATTTGATTGGTACTGCCAATCGCATTTCTGATCAAAGACTCAACACGATTTTTGGGTTGCCCCGCGGCGGCAAAGTCAAAACTGATATCTCTGGCAATATAATCGATGCGACTGTCGATACGCTTGTCAATGATGTTCATATCCACATTCAGCTCTCCTTTTCCGGACTTGAGTTCATAAGGCAACAAATCAGAACCGGACAACCTTGCTTTGGATAGCGTAAAACCGGCGTAGTTCACCGTAAAGCTCTCGCGCGGTTCCTTATTTAGATAATTAAACTCCCCGTTAATTGTAAGGGTAACTTCATTCTCATCCTCTCCCTTCACATTAAACTTCACCGGCTGGCCGGTCTTCTTCTGGCTGCTGCTGATATCGGTTACCGATCCGGAAATGGCGATATCCGAGTTCGTTTTCCCGGAAAGCTCGATGTTTTTAAACCAGAATCCGGGATAGTCGTACTTATCTGAAAACTCATAATCCAGCCCTTCGTAGCGGGGAATGTCCTGTACCGAATCCTCTTCGCCCACCAACCGGCTGCCATATTCCCGGGCAATAGCTACATATTCGAGGTAAGCGGCATAATCACCCAGCAGGTTCTGCCCGAATAAAGCCTTCCCGATATTCTGAACATCCAGATCCGGTAATTTGGCTACACTCAGCGCCCGCTGATAATCTTGTCTGATCCAGTTATCAACCTGGCCGAGATCGCTTCGTGTGGTGCCATAATCCTGTTCAAACTCCTTCTTCAGGTTTTCAGCACGGGTTTTTAGTGAATCCACCTGTTTTCGAAGTTTTTGCACGTTTTCAATCGCTTCCACCACCTGCTTGGGTTTTTTTATTTCTTTCGGGTTGATGGAATCGACCGTACTCTTAAGTTTGGCGACCTCTTCATTCACTTTAGTATTCTTGAAAGTGCTGTCCCATTTGGTGTATTTGCGTTGAATGCCCTGCCTGAGTGAGTCAATTTTGTCGACAGACTGAATATTGACCTTTGCCATCAGGCTGTCCACATTCAGGTCGTCCCTCACATCTGTAAATTTCACCTCGGCATTCTTTTTTGCTTCACCGGTTACCTGACTTACTACACTGTACACAAATCCGGGTTCTTCATTCTTAACTTCTTCGGGAATTTCAAAAGAGCCATCCGTTTCACGTTCGGTGTCCATTTGAAAGCCTGTCAGCCTCACGTCATCTACAATCACTTTGTTGCGGAGAATAAGTGGCCAGAACTCCATGCTAAACTCGGTTTCCCCGGTTTCGAAGGTATTTTGCATGGTGTTGTTGGAGTTGGCCACCTGCAAACGGCTCCATTTTATGTGGAGGTCCCATAAGCTGAAATCAAAACCATCCAGTTCTACTTTCGCTTCATTCAATATACTTCCCTGGTATTCTATTTGTCCTTCCACCCAATCATCGGTAATGAAATAGGTTGCAGCAAATCCAATTCCTGCGAGTATTAAAACCGTAATTATTCCGCCTATTCTCATTGCCTTATCCTCTCACTCTGTTTACGGTTTGATAAATGCTGTAGAACTTAGTGCCCTTAAAAGCCTGTACAATCTTCCATTTTTGGATTTTGGCGTGAATGTGCTCCCGGTATTGAATCACACCAAACCGGGCTAACGGAAAAGCGGGAATACACAATAAAATAGCCGTCACTAAGCTTCCTATAACCACCGTATTGTAGAACTCAGTTAGAGCGATCCATTCATTATTATACAAGGCCGTCCAGGTTTCCTGCATGTTTTCCAGTTCCAGCAGCCAAACCCCAAAGCTGTGAAAGAGCGGGTCGGCCAGGTATGCTATTCCGCTGAAAATAGTAAAGGACAGAAGAGCCATCCCGATATTAACTTTTAATACCAAAATCAGCACTACAATGAACAGGTTGTGCAGTGATGAAAGGGGAGTAAGCCCGATAATCATTCCAAGTATGACACCACCTGCTATCTGTGCCGGCGAGGCTTCTGAAGCCAGTGCTTTTAGCAACTTGGCGATGTAACGCATTAACAAGAACATATTTGCTCCTTACCTTAAATTATTCAAATGCAAAAGTAACTGAATTAACATTTAAAATCTTATTTAGCCCTTAAAGAGAATATTATGTTTGGGCATGAAGTTATAAATATAGTATGTATGCCTGCCTGCTTACATTGAATATGTTTTCTGAGTAATTATCGTTTATATTTCTGAACATCCTAAGAGATTAATTAATCGCCCTATGTTTAACCGTTCATATTTACCCATCTCCATCGCTGTTTTCGGTCTGCTTTTTTCAAGCTGTGACCTTTCGCAAACCAAAGACAAGGATAAAAGTGACGCTCCCTTCCCCTGTAAAGATGGAATGGCCATGGATTATGCCTGTGATAATGTGGATTTATTTGCGCATGTTTCTGTTTTTGAACTTACCGGACAATCATCCGGTGTATATTTAAATGATATTTGGGGCTGGACCGATCCACAAACCGATAAAGAATATGCCTTGGTTGGTCTTACAAACGGAATGTCTTTTGTGGATATTTCTGATCCGGAAAACCCGATAGTTGTAGGCCGTATGCCGGAATCGAACCTGAATGCTAAGTATAAGGCGCTTCCGCTTGATCAATATCCGGCCTGTAATCTCGGGCTTGGAACCACAGCACGATCCAAATCTATCTCCCAGGGTTCCTCATGGCGCGATGTGAAAGTGTATGACAATCATGCCTTCGTGGTAAGTGATGCTCAGCCTCATGGAATGCAGGTGCTGGACCTCACCAAGCTTCGCAACTACGACGGCTCACCCATACTGCTCGAGCATGATGCTTTATACGACCACTTCGGACCTTCTCACAACATTGTTATAAATGAACAAACCGGTTTTGCCTATGCAGCCGGAGTTACACAATCCATGATGTGCGGAAGCAGGGACAGCACCGGTTTACATATGATAGATATACGAGATCCCAAAAACCCAACGTATTCAGGTTGCTACATCGATACCGAACCCGGCTTTTATCGTGTGGCACCGGGTTATATTCACGACGCCCAGTGCATAATTTACAACGGACCTGATTCTGAGCATCAAGGTAAAGAAGTGTGCTTTAACTCTGCCGAAGGTAATGTGGTTATCGCAGATGTTTCTGATAAAGAAAACCCAACCACCATTGGTTTTGAACGCCAGGCCGATATGCAGTATTCGCACCAGGGGTGGCTAACGGAAGATCAGTCTTACTTTTTAATGAATGATGAGCTGGATGAGCGAAACCTCGGTCGCGGCACCAAGACGTATGTATGGGATGTCCGAGACCTGGAAAACCCTGAATTTGTAGGATATTATGAGCACAATACCTTTTCCATTGATCACAACCTGTATATAAAAGGAAATTATGCTTACGAAACGAATTATAACTCCGGACTGCAGATTCTTGACTTGTCCGACGTAGAAAATGCCAACCTTGAGCGGGTTGCCTATTTCGACACCCAACCTGCCACCGATGCCTCCTCTTTTAAGGGCACCTGGAGTAACTACCCTTATTTTGAAAGCGGAATGATCGTTTTGAGTGATATCGAGACCGGCTTATTTATCGTTCGACCGAATCTGGATTAACCGTAAATAAAATTTTTCAAGCTGAAGCCCGAACTCACCTTCGGGCTTTTCTATATCTTTGTGGAGCTGTTTCGGTTCCACTCATTCTGCCCCCGGATTGCAGCTATATTAACTGCATGTTACCTAAGTCCCGATTCTTTTGAGATAAGGGGATATTTACGTACATTTAGCACGCTTTTATATATGGCCTAAAAGGCCGCTCTAATCACAATTACAGCGAAAATCTCAGCGCATATTTATGGATTTATTTGATAAGCTTGAGGGCCGACCAAGTCCTCTTGGCCCATTCACTTCGGAAGGATACGGGTACTACACATTCCCAAGACTGGAAGGACCTTTGGGGCCGGAAATGCAATTCAACGGCAAAGACATGGTCGTTTGGAGTATTAACGACTACCTCGGCATTGGGAGCAACGAGGAAATTAAAAAAGTGGATACGGAAGCCACTGCGAAATACAGCCTGAGTGCACCAATGGGTGCCCGGCTAATGACTGGTAACACTACCGAGCATGAGAAACTGGAAGAAGAACTGGCAGCTTTTGTTCATAAAGAATCTGCTCAGCTTCTCAATTATGGTTATCAGGGTATCATGAGTACCATTCACTCCCTGGTAGATCGCAACGACTTTCTCATTTACGATGAGCTGAGTCATGCTTGTATTGTTGATGGAAAGCAGCTTTCCATGGCCGACAAATCCGTGTTCAAGCACAACGACATTGAAAGCTTCAAAAAGCAACTTTATCGTGCAGATAAGAAACGTAAAGACAATTCTTCCATCCTTGTTGTGACGGAAGGTGTTTTTGGCATGACCGGCGATCTCGGCATCCTGAAAGAAATCATTGCTCTTAAAGAAGAAGTTGACTTCCGCCTGTTGGTTGATGATGCACATGGCATCGGTACGATGGGTGAAGACGGATCAGGGGCAGGAACACATCTTGGCGTTCAAGATGGAATTGATATCTATTTTGGCACGTTCGCAAAATCTTTTGCTTTAATTGGTGCTTTTATCGCCTCTGAACCGCGCGTTATTGAATTTCTGAAAGCAAACTCACGCAGCCAGGTATTTGCGAAGTCCCTTCCACTACCTATGGTTGTTACCGCACGCAAACGCCTGCAGATGATTAAAGACCACCCCGAGTGGAGAGAGACACTCTGGAATAATACACTGAAGCTTCGCGAAGGACTTCGTGATCTGGGATATACGGTGTTGCCATCAGAAAGTCCGGTAACTCCGGTTCTGACCAAAGGAAGCACGGACCTCTGCCAGGATATTATGCGAAAGCTTCGTGAAGAGCATGGCGTATTTGTAAGTGGTGTTGCGTATCCGGTAGTTCCAAAAGGAACAGTACTGATTCGCCTCATCCCTACCGCAGCTCATAATGATGCACACATCGAGAAAACTCTTAAAGCCTTTGGCGCTATCAAAGAGTTTGTATTCGAAGCCGCTGAAAAGCTAAGTGCGTAATTAAAGCACCTATCTATTTTCAAAGCCTGCTTGTTCACTCAAGCAGGCTTTTTTTGTTTTATGCTATCCCGCTTCTGGTTACCAAATAGCGCAAGCGTCCGCTTGTGCTTTGTTTGAATAGGAAAACGAGTGCAGTATTATCATCTCTTGTCCAAGCGGACGCTTGAACCAGAACCAAAATAACTACCTCTATCACGCAATAGGAGAGGTTCATCCATATATGAAAAAGCTTATTCGCATAAATGCATAAAAGTATATCAGCTCTGGAGTGATTTTACCCCACCTGAACCCGAACTTGCTCGTGAGAAAAGCTTCGGATGTCAAAATCTTTATTGAGTGCGATAAGCGAGCCTGATTCATTCACCCCAAGAAACTTAAACTCGCCATCAAGCTGCTCGTCATTCACTGTAAGGTTGGTCCATTCTCCATAACCAATCAGTGCATGGTTTATCTGCTTCACCAAATCGGGGCTAAACTGACTCCATAACCGGTACCGATATTCGATTTTTTGCAAAATATCGGCCAGCAATTTTTCTCTTATAAACTCTTTACCACATTCTTTTTTTACTGATGTTGCCTTTTCTGCTAACTCCCCATTAAATCTGCTTTGATTTACATTCAAGCCAAGGCCAACAACTACGCGCTCCAGCTTATTTCCGGAGAACTGGGTTTCGGTGAGAATACCACAGAGTTTTTTGTTGTTACACAGGATATCGTTTGGCCATTTCAGCCTGGTTTCAACATGGGCGCAGGAATTCACGGTTTCAGAGACTGCCAATGCGCAAGCTAAGGTAAGCAACGTAAACCGTTCCGCTTTTTGAGGTTCAAAAACCAGGCTGAACGTCAGGTTCTTTCCGGGCTCTGCATTCCACACCCGATCGTATTGCCCCCTTCCGCCGGTCTGGTCATCCGTTAATACAATTGCACCATGCTGGGTGCCCTCCCCGTTCAGCTGCTTTGCATAAGAATTGGTGGAAGGCAATTCCTCAAAAAAATGAAAGCTGCGCCCCAGCCAGGAAGTTGATAAGTGACTTTCAAAAAGTTCAGAATCGAACAAAATTCAATTTCGTATTAGTTGTTAATTAAACCCACCAGATCATACAAAGTAAAATAAACCCAGTAATGTTCCAGAAAGAAAATTGCTTTGGTGGAGACTAAAATACATCTAAATCTTCTTGTTAGTTTTGCAAATACTCTCCTGTACTGGCTCTGCACACCCCATTTCGGGTCAGTTATCTGAATAGTTCTGCCAAAATAAATTATGGCAGGATATTTGTAATCATTAACGTGCAAACAGTTGAACCGCCCTTTATATAAGGTTAACTTCAACCTGATTAACAAAAATATTCGCAGAGTACGAGTAACCCCATTATGGATATATTAGATAAAGTTGGTAAGGTTATTACCAAAGTCTTTGGTTCCAAGAGTGAAAAGGACATTAAAAAAATTCAGCCCATCGTAGATGAAATCAAGAGCTACGAAGAGCAGATGAAGCAGCTCAGCGATGATGAGCTGAAGGCCAAAACCGAAGAGTTTAAGCAGAAAATCAAGGATGCTACCGCCGAGACGGTTGCCGAGATTCAGGAGATTAAAAAGCACCTGGATGACATTGAGAACATCGGACCCGGCGAACACCGTGAAATGGCTGAGCACCTCGAAGAGCTGGAGCAACAGGAACTGGACATCATTGAAGAGGTTTTGGATGACATTTTGCCTGAAGCCTTTGCCGTACTCAAAGACACCTGCCGACGATTTGTCGGAAAGTCATGGAAAGTAGGTGGTAATGAAACCACCTGGGAAATGATTCCTTATGATGTACAGCTGATTGGTGCCATTGTACTGCATCAGGGGCGTATTGCTGAGATGAAAACCGGTGAAGGTAAAACACTGGTTGCCATTTTTCCGGCTTACCTGAATGCATTGGCCGGAAAAGGCGTGCACGTTATCACGGTAAACAACTACCTGGCTATGCGTGACGCCGAATGGAATGAGCCGATCTTTAACTTCCACGGACTGGAAGTGGATTGTGTAGATCGCTATCAACCCAGCACGGAGCCTCGACGAAAAGCCTACAAAGCGGATATCACCTATGGAACCAACAACGAATTTGGCTTCGACTACCTCCGCGATAACATGGTGGTTGAACAGGAACAATTGGTACAGCGCGAACATCACTACACCATTATTGATGAGGTTGACTCCATCCTGATTGATGAAGCCCGAACTCCGCTTATCATTTCAGGTCCGGTTCCGCAGGACAACAAATCCGGAAAATATGTGGAAATGAAGCCCCGCGTGGAATCACTGGTTAATGCACAGAAGAAATTAGTTGCCAACCTGGTGAAGGAAGGTAAAGAGCTGCTGGATGAAGGCGATGAAGAAAAAGCCGGACTTGCCCTGTTCCGTGCCGTTCGCGGATTCCCGAAAAACTCTCAGCTTCGTAAGCTGCAGCAGGATCCTAAAATCCAGAAGCTGATTCAGAGCACCGAGTCTTTTTACCTGCAGGATAATGCCAAGAACATGCCTGTGGTGGATGAGTACTTGTTCTACGCAGTTGACCCGAAGATGAATTCTATTGAGATGACGGAAAAAGGCCGGGAATTCATCACCAAAAAAGGAGAAGATGAAGACTTTTTCGTAATTCCGGATTTGGGAGAAGAAACGGCAGTTATTGAGAAAGAGATTGAAGAGCTGGAAGAAGAAAAGCTGACTGATGTCAAAACCAATAATGAGTTCAGCGATGAGTATAAAGAGAAGAAATTAGCTGAAGCTAAGCAGGAAGTGCGGCAAGAACGCGAACGCAAATTCAACGAATTGCACCGCTTGTTTGCCGAGCGTGGAGATCGCATTCACACCGTAAACCAGCTGCTAAAAGCGTACACTAACTTTGAGCGGGAAGAGGAATACATCGTTCAGGATGGTAAGGTAAACATCGTGGATGAACACACCGGACGTGTACTTTCGGGTCGTCGTTATTCCGATGGCCTGCACCAGGCGATTGAGGCTAAAGAGGAAGTAAAAGTTGAGGCGTCCACTCAAACCTATGCCACCATTACCCTTCAGAATTATTTCCGGATGTATAACAAACTGGCCGGTATGACCGGTACGGCGGAAACAGAAGAAGGTGAGTTTAACGAGATTTATGAACTCGACGTAGTAGTGATCCCCACCAATAAGCCTATTGCAAGGGATGACAAAGAAGACCTTGTATTTAAAACCAAGCGAGAAAAGTTTAACGCTTCGGTCGAAAAAATTCGAGAATATCACGAAAAAGGTCAGCCGGTATTGGTGGGTACCACCAGCGTGGATGTATCTGAAAAGCTGAGCCGTATGCTGCAGCGCGCAGGCATTCCACATAACGTATTGAACGCCAAACAGCACGCTCAGGAAAGTGAAATTGTAAAGCAAGCTGGTGAAATCGGAGCCGTAACCGTGGCTACCAACATGGCCGGTCGTGGTACCGATATTAAGCTTGCCAAAGGCGTTAAAGAGAAAGGCGGACTGGCAATTTTAGGAACCGAGCGCCATGAATCGCGCCGTATCGACTTACAGCTTCGAGGTCGTGCCGGTCGTCAGGGAGATCCCGGTGAGTCTCAGTTTTATGTATCGCTGGAAGATGACCTGATGGCGCTGTTTATGAGCGATCGGGTAGCCAACGTGATGGATAAGCTCAGTTTTGAAGAAGGTGAAGTAATTACTCACCCATGGATCACCAAATCGCTGGAGCGAGCTCAGAGCAAAGTTGAGCAGAATAACTTCAGTATCCGTAAGCGACAGCTGGAATATGATGACGTACTGAACAATCAGCGAAACGTGATTTATGCCCGAAGAAAGCACGCGCTTTCCGGAGATCAGCTGCGTACGGATATCATGGATATGCTGGATGACCTGATCGAGTCGATGGTGGAAGAACATGTAGCCGCCGGAGATTATGACGGACTTCATGAATCGGTTTTACGTCACCTGGCGGTAGATGTAGATTATGATCGAGAAACCTGGTTCAATATGAACGAGCGGGACCTTGCCGATCACATTATCGATAAAGCCATTCAAGCTTATCGCAAGAAAGAGGAGCGGATGGCCAAGCCTCTGTATGAGGTTATGAAGCGAATTACGGAAGCCAATCCGGAAAATCGCCCTGATAAAGTTCAGGTTATTTTTACGGACGGTATTCGCCGCATGCGCATTGTAGTGGATGTGGAATCGGCTCTTGAAAATGAAGGGCGAGAAGTTGCACGTTCCCTCGAGAAGAGTGCCATTCTATCCATTATCGATCAAAAATGGATGGAACACCTGCGCGAATTGGATTCCGTTAAAGAAGGTATTGGCTTGCGTTCTTTTGCACAGAAAGATCCATTGCTTGAGTATAAGCGTGAAGCTTTTGACATGTTCAAAATGTTGCTGGATGACATCAACCAGGAAGCTATTTCACTGATTTGGAAAGCCGTACCTGAAGTACAGGCCGAGGATTCCAAACTGGAGAAGGCTCAAAAGCAGAAGTCACGCTTCGACACATCTTCGATGGAAACTCAACACGCCGACTCTACCGGTATGGGACTTAAAGCACCGGCTCAGCCTCAACAAAATGGTGGACAGAAACCACAGGGTGGCAATGCCAAACGTCAGCCCGTTGAAGTTGCCGACGAACCCGGCCGTAATGATTACGTTACTGTTCAAAATATGAACAGCGGCGAGACCAAAGAGATCAAATGGAAATACGCCAAGCGTATGGTTGATGAGGAAGGCTGGGTTGTAGTCGAAAAATAATTCATTCAGCCTTTTTACAGGCACATAGCAGGTCACAAGATTTTGCGTCCCTGCTATGTACCTAATCATTTTTTCGCTATGTTTGTCCCGAACTAATTAAACACCGGATTTGTGGAAGTTTTAGGGATCGATATTGGAAGTTACGGCATCAAGGGTGCCATCGTGGATACTGACAAAGGAGAGATTGTATCCAAGAAGCGTACAACCGACAAAATTGACGACACCCGTCCGCATAAGCTTATCTCAAAACTGCACAAGGTTGTTAAGAAATTTGACTGGGATGGCCCTATAGGATGCGCCTTCCCGGCAGCGACCAGCAAAGGAATCGTACTCTCAACAACCCGCATGGATCAAGGCTGGGTGGATGCCGATGCCGATCATCTGTTTACTGAAATCACCGGCTGCAACGTCAGCGTAATTAACGATACCGATGCCGTTGGGTTGGCAGAAATGAAATTCGGCGTGGGAAAAGAACAGCGCGGAACTGTTATTGTGTTGACGGTAGGTACCGGAATTGGCTCCTCCCTTTTTGTAGATGGCACACTTGTACCCAACACCGAATTAGGTCAGGTTGAGATAAAAGGAATTAGTATTGAAGAAAGGGCTTCGAACCGGGTTCGAAAAGAGGAAGGTATTCGGAAGAAAACCTGGGGGAAAAGACTACAGTTGGTCCTGGAGCAGTATGAAAAACTCTTTCATCCTGATCTTTTTATTCTTGGCGGTCAGCTTTCCAAAAAAGCCGATAAAACCTTTCCCTATATCAAAATAAAGACCAAATTTAAGGCTGCCAGCCTGCTTAATAATGCAAGTATCGTAGGTGCAGCTTATTACGCGGCCTCGGTTCAGCTTAAGAATAAAGAATTCTACCGGTAGGTGTTATTCGTTGGAATGGAGCGCTATTCGGTTTCCTTCGCTATCCAGTATTACGGCCATATAGCCATTGTCTTCGGTGATAAGCCTTTTCGGGATCATAACTTTCCCCCGGCCCCTTCTACCCGATCAAGAATGGACTGAAGATTCGGGTTTGCATTCAGGTACAATAGCGGGCCATGGCTTTCACTTGGATAATACCATTCCTTGTTCTTGATGATGGCACCTCCAACAGTTCCGGTCGTAGCCGGGAATAGGGCCATTCGTAAGCCATCTCCTATATCAAGGTCCGGCATCTCAAATTCAAAAATGGTTTCGTAAAATTTCTTAGCTCTGTCAATATCATTGGCCGGTATTTCGAACCAGTTTATCGCGTTATTCATCGAATACATTCCTCTGCCTGAATTTTCAAATAATTGACCGATAGTACAGGAAGGAAAGGTTAAATTCAAGAACGCGCTTTTTCCAGCAGCCAGTTCAGCTGTTCAGCTTCTTCTTCAGAAAGCAGCGTGAATTTTTCGTCAAGGACATGAATGCGATCTTCTATCTGTGCCAGTAGCCGAAGGCCCTCATACTTAATGAACACCTGGATAAGTCGCCCGTCATTCGGATCTTTTCGCTTGCGAACGAGGTCTTTTTTTATCAGCCTGTCCACAAGCCGGGAGGTATCCGAGCTCTTGTCCATCATTTCCTCCTGAATCTGCTTGGTGGACATCGGCTCGTTATTGGCTGCCTTCAATATCCTGAGTATCGACAGTTGCTGTTGGGTTAAATCAAACTCATCAAGGAAATTTTTGATGACAGTACGAAGCCAGACTTCAGTTTCGAAGATGTTTGTTCTCAGTTCCCGCCAGACGTTTTTTTGTGAGGTTGCTGTAGCTGTAGCTTCCATAAATCCAGTTTTTGTGCAGATGATATAATTGCGCTTAATATAATGTCTGAACATCAATGTTCAAACAAATTGTTAACTGGAGCTAATTCACCACACTGCTAACCATCATTGGAAAGAGGAGCCTGCTTCGTTTTTCCACGTTCAAGTACGATAAAATTACCGGAGATAATGAAGACCACACCAACCATGCCTGCTATGGTCCATGTATAATTTTCAAATAGAGTGGATATAATGAGGGCGATAATAGGAACCACCAACTGAACATACCCGGCACGACTGGCACCAATCCGGCCGATTAAACTCAGGTAGGCTCCAAATGCGAATACAGACCCGAATACCGCCAAATAAATCAGTGATAAACTGTAGGAGAATTCGAGACTGAATGAGAATTCATACCCGACCAACAAAGCGACTAAAGCCATTGCTAAAGCTCCGTATGTCATTCCAATGGCATTAGTTTGAATAACCGGTAGCCCGGCCGACTGATTTCGGGCTGAAATAATATTCCCCAAAGAAGCAACATACGCGGCACCAACTGCCTGTAAAAGTGCAATGGATGCAGCATCGGTAAAAGAAAAATTCAGGAGGTCTTTGTAGAAAATCATCACAATGCCAGTTAACCCCAGAACTGCCCCACCATACACCTTCCAGGGAATGATATTCTTCAGGAAAATACGGCTGTTAAAAATATTCATGAACAACATGGTAGAGAAGACAAGAGCCACCAATCCACTGGTTAAAGTTTGTTCGGCGAGATACACCATCCAATAGTTAAAGCCAAATAGAAAAAGACCCTGCAGAAGTATAAAGCCATGCTCGCTCAGTGTATAGTTGAGCTTTAGTTTTCTGATTTTTGAATATCCAAGCAGAATCAATCCCGCCAGCAAAAACCGATAACTTACCGAAACAATAGGATCAACATCTCCAACCTGAAATGTGATAGCGAACCAGGTAGAGCCCCAAATAAGAGCAGGAATAAGATATAGAATGATATTTTTCAAAGCTGCCGATGTTACTTAACCGGCAAATATTTAGCAATAGTTTCCCTTAAAAATTGTAAGAAAGCCGAACCGCTAACCCACACATTTAACACATCGGGTGGTATGCGGCATATACTCTAAACGGCCGAAGGGAATTTCTTCTCCGCATTTTGTGCAACTTCCGAAAGCATCGGATTCAGCATTTTCCTTAGCCCGTTCCAGCTTTTTGAGTTGCTGCTGCTTCTCTCTCAACGAAGACTCATTTATGGTCTTATTATTAATGGCATCCATTCTCGAAACCCTTCCAATGGAAGCATCCAGCGGAATAGGTTTTACCAGCTCCTGAAGCTCAGCAATATCTTCTTTTGTCTCTTCAATTCTTGAACTGATGATTCCTTTGAGCTTCGCCTTTTCAGAGTCCGTCATGTACCGTAAGTCTCTACTTTTTCTGATAAGATAATAGCTTCCAAAGTTCGCTATTCACGATTTCCCGGGTATTGATGATAGCATTCATAGTTTCAGTGAAATTTGCACGGGGCATTACACTCTTCATAATTTCATTGGAGAAGCCATATTCCATATTACTTATAATATCGTAGAAATCGGCTGTAATAAAATTGTACTTATACTCTATACCACCCGGCTTCATTAATGAATAAGTTCGCCAGTTGTGCATCTGATCCTGTCTAATTCGCTCCTCGTGGAGTGGACGTGCAATATCATTTTCCAGGGCGAGATACTGGTTTTCCATTCCCGGCTTAACCCTCATAAAATTTACAATCGCATAAGCACCGGGTTCTGCATCTATAATATTCATAACCCCGGCTTCCGTCTTCCAAAGTTCAGAGTACTGAAATTCAGCCAAATCAAGTGATTTCGATAATATATTACCACCTTCGTCGGCTAGTAATTCGTTTAATCTTTCTCCTTTAGCCATTATAGCATCCAGATCCTGATAGGTTCTGACGAGCACATAATTATATTTACTCAGGTTACCACCGGGATACACAACTTTATAAAAATAACTTCCGGTTACATCTCCGGATGACGCTTCTTTCTTTAAAATTGGCACCCACTCCGAATTAACCAATTTTTCGAATTTGGCAAGGTTTTCGGTCTCAACCTTCAGGTAATCAATATTCAGATAAGCTCCATCTTCGGTCTGTGAATATCCGGACGCTACCTTTACAAAAACTAACACTAACGTAAGTAAAGTAACCTTTTTCATACCGCACTCCATTTATTAACCCTTACTCTAAGGTATAATAATGCGGCTAAATTTCAAGTTAGAAAGGTGTTTTGAGTGGATTTATCGCGAAGCTAATCCCTTTGCTCGTTCCTTTCCAAGCACCGACCTTAGGCGTTTGGGAGTACGTTCCAGCTGTTTTCCGTATGCTTCTGATGCTTCTTCATACTTCTCCATTTTATAAAGCACATCCCCCAGAAGCTCATATGATGGCTTTACAATAGTAGGCGGACCAAAGTCGATTGGAAGCTCAGATTCAGCAACTGCTGTTTCTTTCAGCAGTTGAAGTCCCTGCTCGTCTTTGCCTTCCTCCATTAACAGTAAGCCTTTAATCTGATTCATCTGGATATTCCGGTCCGGACTTTCCGGTACTTGCATCAGTTTGTTCAGGTTTTGGCGGGCTATTTCCAATTCTCCCATTTTTATGGCAGCAAAAGCTGACGTAAAATAATAGTTCTGCCCTGCTCTGTTTCCGGATGCATATTCGGCTTTCCATTCTGCGGCCTCACTCCACATCTCCCCATCTACAATAAAGTGTCCCCGCATTACCGAGAAGTGCCATTTTTCTCCACCTGTCGGCTCTTTTTTAATCCGGTCGTAACAGGTCAGTAATACCTCTCTTGCTTTATCGGTTTCTCCGGCTTGAAGGTATCCGTACTGCAGCCACCATGGGTAGTGCCCGCAAACCGTTAGTTTCTCATCGAGCTCTTTTGGCGGGTTTGCTGAACATCTCTGGCCACAATATTCGCATCAATGGTTTCATCCCACATTCCCAACGCGAGGAATATATGAGAGGTCATATGTTGGGCATGAGCTGCAGCCGGTGCAATTTCGGAATACGCTTTGGCCATCGGCAAACCAAGTGGGGCATGGATGGGATCGTCAAAAGAATGAATCAGATAATGCGCGGCACCGGGATGTTCTTCATTGGCATTCCATACCTCAAACAATTCAGCTGCAGCTTCCATATAAATGGCAAAATCGCGACCCTCATGAGCAGTACCGAGAATTGACAACCCATAGAATGCTGTTATTTCATGATCGCCCGGATATTTTTCATGAAGCTCCCCCATAAACTCCATATATAGATCATCCCTTTCTTCTTTAGAGAGGCTTTTTGCTTCCTCAGTGTTGCCGTAAAGCACTTCCAGCGACATTAGCAGATCTTTTTCTTTTTGGGTTGAGGCTTTTTTCTGTCGCTCTTCAACGGTTTCACCAAGTTTACTCAAAATAGCCATGGCTGCTACCCGATCTTGTTGCATCCATATAGGGTGATTATGAGACTTAGCTTCTCCGTAATAAGCCATCACAAAGTTCTGGTCTTTTTCCTGGGCGCGCCTGAAAGCACGAGCGGCATCCTCATACTCAAAATTATGCAGAAACTTTACGCCCTCAACAAAATCAGCCTGAGCTACTTCAGCTCCGGAATTCGGAAAATTGATTTTACCCAACAACTTATTTTGGGCCTTCGCCTCAAACGAAATAAATAAGAGCGGAATTAGCAGAAATAGAGAAAAGTGGCTTTTCATGGTCTTAATATTTGGTGGACTACTATTGGACAATTCATAAATATGGTTTGCTTAGATAACTTTTCCAAAGTTAAATAAGTAGCCTTGAACTACATCTATTCCTTATAACTTTGGAAAAGTTAGAAACGGTTTATTCCGTCTGAACTTCCCCCACTTCCAATAGATTTCCTTTAATCATTATGTGAGTTAATGAACGCATATTGGATATATCATCGCCCGGGTTTTTTTCCAGTAAAATCAGGTTAGCCAGCTTCCCGGATTCAAGCGTTCCAAAGTCATCCCCGCGACGCATAGACTCTGCCCCGTTTTTGGTGGCCATCACAATTAAATCTTTAGCTGGAATGCCGGCGCGTTGCATATACTCCATTTCAGCAAAAATAGAAATTCCATGTAATGTCCCGGGATTTCCGGCATCGGTGCCTACTACAATGGGAATACCGGCATCATACGCTTTTTTCAAATTGGTCAAAAGTATGTCCCTGGTCATATCGGTTTCAGGATTAAAATCCTTGAGCCTGTTCTTCATATTCTCCGATAGCCGCGGATGATCTTTAAACTGAGCTGCTGTATTTATAAGCTGCATGGTTTTTGAATCTACGCAACCGTTTGGATCGGTAACCGGAATAGGAGCAATATCGGAAGCAGCTCTATAGGCAAGCATATAACCAGCACTCACAATCAGCGTGGGATTGTAATAGGTGCCATTTTCTTTGGCCAACTCAATAAACTCATCATCAATTTCCGTGTTCTGCACACTGTGAACCAAAAGTTTCGTGCCATTACGGAGTGCTGCTTTGGCCTGATCCAGCGTTGTGGCATGAGAGATCATTTGATTGCCTTGTCGGCGAATTTCTTCAGCTGTAGCCTCAACCCGATTCATATACTCATCGCTGTCTTCATCAAAAGTCCAGAACTTGATGCCAGTACTACCCAAAGCCGACAGATACTGCACCGTCTTCACTCCCGTCTCTTCCGAATCGAGGGTTACCAACACTTTGTCTGATGGCAGATCAAAAGGAGCTCCCGGAACCGGGGTAATCAGCGGACCGGCTGCCGCTACATGAGGAGCTTTAGGATTGTTTTCGGCTTGCTCCTGGAAATCAATCGACCAGCTCATTCCACCCACATCATACACTGCAGTAATCCCCGAACAGAGATATGAATTGTAATATCGCTGCGGGTTTTGCTTCTGATAGGCAGCTACTTCTGCAAACGGATATGTGTTGGTAATGTCCATCGCATCGGGCCGGCTGTCAAAAAAACCGGTTTGAAAGAAATGCATGTGAGCATCTACAAGTCCGGGCGTGATGTATTTCCCTTCCGCATTTATTACTTCAGCACCCATGGGAACAGAACATTCCCCATCTCTGCCCACACAGTCAATTTCACCCGAACGGATCACCACCATACTGTTTTCTATAGCTTCAGCGCCGGTTCCGTCAAATAAAGTAGCTCCTGAAATTACCGTCACTTTTTTAGCGGGATCTGATTCAGTGCAGGCGGTTAAACTCATAGTTGCAGTTATCAGTACCATGCACATCCATTTAGTGTATTTCATGTGGTCTCCAAATTTGATCTTTAATCGGATTTAAGAATTTCATATCAGCTTTACAAATTGTACTCGTTTTTCATCTAAGTCTTTAGATGAGTAGGCTTATTAACTATATTCCGCCAACTCGATCAATCACAATCAGGAGGAAACCAATGACTCGTTCTTCATTCCGAAAATCAAGCTATCTAATGGCGCTTGTTCTGGGGTTTACCGTTGGGTTCATGCAGCTTGGACTTGCGCAAAACGGCCTCACCCCAACGCAAGTTGCAAAAATTAAGAATGTCGGCTCTGTTTACTTATCTGCCGATGGCAACACCGCTGCCTATACGCTTACCGTTCCCGCCGACCCCGTGAAGGAAAATGCCCTGCCCGGCACGCATCTGTACATGATGGATGTATCAACCGGGGAAACCTCTCCACTTATTACGGAAATGAGCGTGAGTGGTATTGCCTTCAGGCCGGGAACCAATAACATTACCTACCTGGCTAAAAAGGAAGAAGATGAAACCACATCATTATATGAATTGGATACCAAATCCGGCGAATCAGAAAAACTATATGCTTTTGAACGAAATATTTCCGGGTATAGCTGGGCTGATGATGGCAATCATATTGTATTAAGATCTGCAGAGCCAAAAGAAGAAAGTGATTCACCGCTTCCTTACAGTCCGGAGATTTATGAAGAGAATTTGACCCATACCTGGGCCTATATCCAGAATATTGCCAAGGATGGCCATACCCCACACCGAATTCCTGTAGAAGGTTCTGTTTATGATGCCATGTGGAGCCCGGATCAACAAAAACTTGCCGTGGCCGTGGCCCCAACTCCATTGGTTGATGACTTCTACATGAGTCAAAAAATTGTAATCATAGATCATAAAACTCGCGACGTGATCGCTGAAGTTGATCATGAAGGAAAACTCGGGCAGATTACCTGGAGTCCGGACAGCAAGAAATTAGCTATGATCGCAGCGGCCACCATCAACGACCCTATAGCAGGTCGCTTAAAGATTGCTGATGCTTCAACCGGTAAATCCACTTTACTTAAAGAAGATTTCAACGGTAGTTTTGAGCAGATTGAATGGGCTAACGCCAACACCATTCACTACCTCGCCAGTAAAGGGGTTTGGTCAGAATTTGGCAGTATCAAGAGTGATGGCAGCCAGATGAAAGCGATTGTACCTACCGGCGGAGCTATTCTGAATTCATTTGCCCATGCCGGAAACGGAACCCATGTTTTCAATGCCAATACTCCTGATCATCCCGGCGAATTATACGTGATGAAAAAAAGTGATAAACAGCCTAAAAGAGTAACCAACAGCAACCCGTGGCTCGATGGTGTTTCAAAAGGAAAACAGGAAACTGTTTCATACACTACCAAAGATGGCATGGAAGTGGAAGGGATTGTTATATATCCGCTGGGCTATGAAGAAGGCATGCGTTACCCAACCATCACAGTGGTACACGGCGGACCTGAAGCCCACTACGATAACGGGTGGCTAACCTCTTACTCCATGGCCGGACAAATGGGCGCTGCAGAAGGATTTGTTGTTTTCTATCCAAACTACCGCGGAAGTACAGGACGCGGAGTTGAATACGCCATGAGCAGTCAGGGTGATTTAGCCGGTGCTGAATTTGACGATATCGTGGAAGGAGTTGACTATCTGATTGCTGAAGGTGTAGCCGATGAAGCTAAAGTCGGTGTAACCGGGGGTTCCTATGGCGGGTACGCTACGGCCTGGATGAGTACCAAATACAGCGACCGCTTTGCAGCCGGGGTGATGTTTGTCGGGATCAGCAACAACCTGTCTAAATGGGGAACCAGTGACATTCCAGAAGAGCTGTATTATGTGCATGCCCGAAAGCGAATCTGGGAGGATTATATGGGATACCTGGAGCGCAGCCCTATCTACCATGTGGACAATGCAAAAACCCCGCTTCTGATTATGCACGGGAAAGAAGATACAAGGGTTGACCCTGGACAGAGTTACGAACTCTACCGTCATATCAAAACGCGTACTGATACTCCTGTTCGCCTGGTGCTTTATCCCGGTGAAGGACATGGAAACCGGCACGCAACGGCCCGCTTTGATTATAACCTGCGGATGATGCGATGGTTCACCGAGTACCTGAAAGGGGATGAAAACCAACGCCCTGATACCGAACTGGAAATGGAGGAAATGACGATCGAGAATTAATTCTCAGTTGTACCTTTCGAAATCACAAAAGGCTTTTTGCAGAAATGCGTAAGCCTTTTCTTTTTTTAGCAATATTCAGTTATTCTGAACACTGATCCTTATGGCGAACCAAAACAAAAAACCACCAAAAGCATTTTCATGGATTTTTATGGGAACAGGAATTAGCATAATTCTGATTTCCATGGAAGTAATTGTTGTTGATGACGCTGCTGTAAATGCTCCATTGTGGGTTATAGGTATTTGCGGAGCGATATTTTTTCTTGCCGGTTTACTCATATTCTTAGGGGAGAAGTCGAAGTACAACAACCTGCTTGCAGTGTTTTTGGTAGCAGGTATGGGAGCCGTTGGCAGCTGGGTGGCTTTATTTGGAACCGATTCTAGTTTTTCAGGAGGAATCCCGTTTCTTAGCCCGGAGTTTAACATCTCCCTGGCGCGTCTTTTGTTCGGCTTTGGAGGATTAATCTGTTTTCTGATTGCCGGCTACGCTTTTAAACAACAAATTACCCGAAAAGAGAAATCAGAGCAAAATTGAGCTAGCGACTTTGAGCCTTCCCTTGCTTAAATCGACATATTCGCAAAATAATGATACGCCATTACGCCCGCAGCCATCACTTTTAATCCTGTAGCTGCCATAAACCCGACAAAAGAACCTAAAGCCGATTTGAAGGCTTTATCGGATTTATTCCCGGCAATAAGTTCTCCCAGAAAAGCACCAACCAGCGGTCCCAAAACAAAACCAATGGGCGGAAAGAACAGCCCGACTACCAGACCTACCACAGAGCCTGTAACTCCATAGGGTGAACCTCCAAATTTTTTGGTTGCCCATGCCGGAATCACATTATCCAGCACAAACCCTACTACGATAACAATCACCGCCCATACCAATAAAAATGTGAGCGAAAACGGGGCATATAAAAACTGCAGAATCAGCAATCCCACATAACTGAATGGGAGTCCGGGCACAACCGGCAGAAAGGCTCCGGCTAAACCAATTAACATTAATAATGCACCGATAATAAGTATGATAAGTTCCATGAATGCTACACGATTTTAGCGCTTTTATGTTTCATCACTCCAAATCAAGTGGGCCTAACAGGTCAGGTTGCATAAGCAGTTGCACTGCTTCGTTAATCTCATCCTTAAAAAAGTGATCTTCCTGGGCATGCGGAATCTGTTCGCGGATAAATTTATGTGCATGATCCACGCCTTCTCCCGGTTTCAGTGGTTTTCGGAAGTCAAGTGCTTGCGATGCCGTAAATAACTCGATAGCCAGCACCTGTTCTACATTTTTAAATACATTCAGCAGCTTCAACGCTCCGATACTCCCCATACTTACATGGTCTTCCTGCCCGAGGCTGGTTGGGATAGAATCAACTGAAGAAGGATGACAAAGTACCTTATTTTCTGAAACCAAAGCCGCTGCTGTGTACTGAGGAATCATAAACCCGGAGTTAATTCCTGTTTCTTCCATGAGCAATGTAGGCAACCCATCATGGCCTTCAAGCATCAGGTAGGTCCGTCGCTCCGAAATACTAGCCAGTTCCGCCAGCGCTATAGCGGCATAATCCAGAACCAACGCCAATGGTTGACCATGAAAATTGCCGCCGCTTATGATATCTCCATTCTGAAACACCAGCGGATTGTCCGTCACTGAATTTATTTCGGTTTGAACCGTGGAGATGCAGTGCGCGATAGCATCCCGGCTGGCTCCATGCACCTGCGGGATGCACCGAAGGGAATACGGATCCTGCACCTTACCACAGTTCCTATGCGACTCTAAAATCTCACTGTTTTGAAGAAGGCGACGAACATTCCCCGCAACGGTTTGCTGTCCGTTGTGGGGGCGGATTTTATGAATACGCTCATCAAAAGGTTTAATACTACCCTGAAGTGCTTCCAGGCTCATAGCTCCCAATAAGTCTGCACTTTTTAGCAAGCGGAGAGATTTTTCCAGCACAAAAGCACCATAAGCGCTCATTAACTGTGTTCCATTTATTAAGGATAGTCCATCTTTGGGCTGAAGTTCGATCGGAGACAGATTGTGTTTTTCAAGCACTTTATCGGCCGGAATGGTATTGGTACCATCCTCATTCCAAAAAGAACCAAAACCCAACAGAGGCAGCGACATATGTGCAAGCGGTGCTAAATCACCCGATGCTCCTACACTCCCTTTTTCAGGGATAACCGGAATCAAGTCATGATCAACGAAAAACATGAGTCGATCAAAAGTCGCTTTTGATATTCCGGAAAAACCAATACCCAGCGCATGAATTTTAAGTTGCAGCATTAGCCTTGAAATTTCTTTGGGAATCAGGTCACCGGTGCCCACCGCATGCGATAAAATTAAGTTTCGTTGCAGCTGCTTGAGTTGGTTTTCCCCAATACGTTTAGACGCAAGAATGCCAAAACCGGTATTGATCCCATAAAAGGCTTCATCTTTGGTAAGGGCATCATCCACCACTGCCCGTGCATCCAGTATGGGAGAAGGATCCTTCTTCAGCTGATTTAAAGACCGTTCAATATCCTTGTATAAGCTGCTGATCTGAATTTTATGCATGTTTCCTTTTTTAGATTCCTTTTTTCCTTTTCCTGATCGTAACTTTTCCAAAGTTAGATAGGGAGTATGTTTGGAGTTTCGTTTCCTTAATAACTTTGGAAAAGTTAAGAGATAATTCTTAACCCAAAGTCGTTAGATATCACATTGAATTCAATCCATTCTTGCAACCGAGTAGCTCTTTAGGTATCATCACGCACTTTATGCAATTACTAAACCCTTAACCAATCTTTATAAACTATGGCAAACGGGAACCCTGCCACCACCAACGACTTTTTTGGACATCCGCGTGGCTTATCGACATTGTTTTTTACTGAATTATGGGAGCGCTTCAGTTACTATGGAATGCGTGCCCTTCTGGTACTTTTTATGACGGCCGAAGCCGTTGGAGGGAACCCCGGACTTGGATTCAGTGTAGGTGAAGCTGCCGCTATTTATGGTATCTACACCTTTTTCGTTTACGTACTTTCTCTTCCGGGCGGCTGGGTAGCTGATAATATCTGGGGACAGAAAAAAGCCGTTTTTGTAGGTGGATGTATCATAGCAGCCGGTCACTTTAGTATGGCAGTGCCCACCACGACCTTTTTCTTTATCGGACTGGCACTGATTGTTGTAGGAACCGGGCTTCTGAAGCCGAATGTTAGTTCTATGGTCGGCGATTTATATCCCGAAGGCGGAGCGCGACGTGATGCCGGATTCTCCATCTTCTATATGGGAATCAACTTTGGTGCAATATTAGGCCCCCTGCTTTGCGGACTTTTAGGCGAAGGCTATAACTGGCACTACGGATTTTCTCTGGCCGGTTTTGGAATGTTATTGGGACTGGTCTCCTATAAGGTAGGTGATAAATACCTGGAAGGCGCCGGCGACCTTGATGAAAGCTTTACTGATGAGCAGATTAAGAAACGCAGTAAGCTCTTTTATGGAATTTCTTCTTTTCTGGCAGCTGCAGTTGTAATCTTTGGATTCCTGCAAAGTTCAGGCGCCATCAATGTAGCCCTTGAAGCCCTTGCTCAGAACCTGGGTATCGTAGCGGTAATCATTACGCTTATTTTCTTTATCTACATCATTTTCTTTGGCGGGCATACCCAACAGGAAAAGAAAAGATTGGGCGTTATTTTCTGGTTGTTTATTCTGGCTGCGTTGTTCTGGAGTGGTTTCGAGCAGGCGGGTTCTTCCCTTAACCTTTTTGCGGCCGATTTAACTGATCGTGCTGCCGGCCCGAGTGAATTTCTGGGTGGAATGGGAGCTCTTATACTTACGCTCGTTCTGGCCATCCCTATAGGTTGGTATGCTTTCAGAACTTTTAAACGGGAAGACCTTTGGGTAATGGCAAAAGTAGCCGTTGCTGTTTCCGGTGTTGGCTTGCTTGCCTTTTTCTACTGGTTATTTACACAAATCGGAAATGGATGGATTATCCCGGCAAGTACTTTGCAGCTGATTAACCCTACATTCATTGTAATTTTTGCACCTATTTTCGGGATGCTCTGGACCTGGCTGGCTTCCAGAAATGCCAACCCTTCCATTCCGGTTAAATTCGGATTGGGTTTGTTAGGCCTTGCTGCCGGTTTCTTTGTGCTTTCATGGGGATCTGCTAATGCTTCATCTACAAGTCTTGTATCTCCTGCGTGGTTAATTGTAACTTACTTCCTGCATACCGTTGGTGAGCTTTGTCTGTCGCCGGTTGGACTTTCTTCCATGACTAAACTGGCCCCTAAAAACCGTGTATCTCAAATGATGGGAATCTGGTTTGTGGCTACCGCTCTTGGCAACCTGATGGCCGGACTTGTCGCAGGACAGCTTGAGAACCTGGCTCCATCCGGGCTGTTCCAGATGGTGGCACTGATTGTAGGTGGGGGTGGTATCGTCGCTCTGCTTGCTGCTCCACCGGTTCGAAAACTGATGGGAGATATTGAATAGAATCTCTGAACATAAGTTCATTCCGAAAAGGCTTCTTCAATTGAGGAAGCCTTTTTTGTTTCACCGGTTATCAGCCCAGGCAATAGCTGCCTTCACAGCCCGATTCCAGCCTTGAATCAATTTCTCGACTTCAGCAGGGTCTTTCTGTCGGTTGAATTGTTTTTCTGCCTTCCACAGCTCACGAATTTCTTCAATATCTTCCCAAAACCCTACGGCCAGACCTGCAAGATAGGCAGCCCCTAACGCTGTTGTCTCAGTCACTTCCGGTCGGATAACCGGCACTCCTTCAATCAAGTCACTCTGAAACTGCATCAGTGTATCATTAGCCGTAGCGCCTCCATCAACCCGCAGTTCTTTCACCTCAATTCCGGAATCAGCCTTCATCGCATTCAGTAAATCTAATACCTGATAGGCAATGGCATCCTGTGCAGCCCTTGCCAGGTGAGCACGGTTGGTTCCGCGGGTCATCCCCACCATCATCCCCCTTGCATGTTGTTTCCAGTATGGAGCTCCAAGTCCGACAAAAGCAGGCACCAGGTATACCCCACCTGATTCCTCCACTTTATTCGCCAGGTACTCAATGTCTTTGGACTCCTGAATGATGCCCAGCTCATCCCGCAGCCATTGCACCACCGCTCCCCCAATAAATACCGATCCTTCCAGTGCATATTGGGTTTGGCCGTTCACTTTCCAGGCCACCGTTGTAAGCAGGTTTTTCGCGGACTTCACCGGTTCTTCCCCAACGTTCATGAGCATGAAGCACCCGGTTCCATACGTATTTTTGATCATTCCCGGTTCTGTACACATCTGCCCGAACAAAGCAGCCTGCTGGTCGCCGGCAATACCTGCAATGGGGATGGTATCAGAAAAAAGACTGGCTTTGGTCTCTCCATAAATCTCACTCGACTCCCTCACTTCCGGCAGCATACTTTTGGGAATATCTAAGAGCTCCAGCAATTCATCGTCCCATTCAAGAGAATGAATATTAAACAGCATGGTTCTGGAAGCATTGGTAACATCGGTGATATGCAAAGCACCCCGGGTAAATTTCCAAATCAGCCAGGTGTCGATGGTTCCGAAGGCGAGCTCGCCTTTCTTTGCTTTCTCGCGAGCTCCTTCCACGTTTTCGAGAATCCATTTAATTTTGGTTCCGGAAAAATAGGAGTCAACGACCAAACCTGTTTTATCCTGAATCGCATCAGCATGGCCGGTTTCAATAAGATTGTCACAATAACCGGAAGTACGGCGATCCTGCCACACAATGGCATTATAGATGGGTTTCCCGCTTTCACGGTCCCACACCACCGTTGTTTCCCGTTGGTTGGTTATCCCGATTCCGGCTATGGCTTTTCCATTCACCCCCGCTGAGGCAACCGCCTCAGCTGCCACCCCTGCCTGTGTCGACCATATTTCCAAAGCGTCATGCTCAACCCACCCCGGTTCCGGATAAATCTGCCTGAATTCTTTTTGGGCTACAGAAACAATTTCTCCTTTCTTGTTAAAGAGCATAGCCCTTGAACTAGTAGTCCCCTGATCCAGTGCTAATACAAATTGCTCCATAGCGATATGATTTTAATTATCTGCGGGCAGTCGAAAAACCCTGAGCAAAACCAATTCCAATAAAAAACGACTCCTGCTCAAACTCATAACCGGCGTTCAGGTCCAGCTGGGCTCCATCATTTACTATAAGCGCCAATCCCGCTTCGGCGTAATGTAAGTTGATATTATTCCCATAATAGATTCCCGCATAGCCTGCATACGCACTTAGATTCTGTTGATTTGGGAAGCTGAATCCCGGAGTCAGGGTAAACAGCCAGTTATCGCTGAGGTCTCCAACTCCAAAAGTATAACCCAGGTTTGATGAAATACTTACGTTAGAAGTCAGAGACTGATCACCAACCAGAAAAAGAGTAGGCACTACTTCATCGTTGGTAAAAGCAGATGCGCCTACCGGAATACTGATTTTACCAAGGGCTGAAATTCTGGTTTGATCAGCTTCATATAGGTTATACTTGGCAGCGAGACCTAAATCCTGGAAACCTGAATTCACCGCATCGGTTTGATCAAAGTATTGAGTGGAGTAGGAATTCAGTAGCGCTCTTAATTCAAGCTTTTCAAATATCCCAAAACGTAACAACATTTGGCCGATATCAAACTGGTTGACTGCATTTCCGGTTGAAAGCTGAACGCCCGTTTCCAGACCAAAAACACCGGCTTCAACAACATAAGAACTGTTTCCAATACCCGGCCTGTCGGGGGTGTAATTTTCCTGAGCAATTGCATGATTTGAGGCAAGAACAAAACAAAAGGCTATAATGAGATGTGTATATTTCATAAAATTATTTTTATGCAGATGAATATCTTTAGATATGAATGAAATTACAGAAAAACCACCAATAGCTGCTATAGCTACACCAGTTGGCGAAGGCGGAATTGCTGTCATCCGTGTTTCCGGTAAAGGTGCTATTGCATTGGTAAATAAGGCTTTTAAAGGCAAAGACCTAACAAATCCAACCTCCCACACCGTTCATTTCGGAAAAATCGTGAGCAGCAAAGGTCTGCCTGTGGATGAGGTTTTGGTGACGTTATTTCATTCACCAAAATCATACACCGGGGAAGAAACGGTGGAAATATCCTGCCACGGTGGCGTGCTGGTTACTCAGTCTGTGCTCGAAACCATTTTGGCTCTCGGGGTGAAGTCGGCCGAGCCCGGGGAATTTACCCAGCGTGCTTTTCTGAATGGAAAACTGGACCTGGATCAGGCTGAAGCGGTTGCAGACCTCATTCACGCCAAAAGCTCTAAAGCAGTCGATGCTGCACACCAACAGCTGGAAGGGCGATTGGGAGAACATATCAAAAGCTTCCGCCAGCAAATTATTGACGCCACCGCCATGGTGGAGCTGGAACTCGATTTTATTGAAGAGGATGTGGAATTTGCCAACAAAGAACAGCTTCAAAAACTACTGGAAGCGCTGGATGCCGAAATCAAAGCACTGCTTGAGACTTATGAAACCGGCCGGCTGGTGAAAGATGGAGTTAAAACGGTACTTATTGGCCGCCCGAATGCCGGAAAATCCACTTTACTGAATACCCTGGTGGGGAGTGACCGTGCCATCGTTACCGAAATAGCCGGAACCACGCGCGACACCATTGATGCCGACTGGAGCTACGACGGATTACTCTTTAAACTCATTGACACTGCGGGACTCCGCGAAACCGAGGATGTAGTAGAGGCCGAAGGAGTAAAACGCTCCCAAAAGGCTTTTGAACAGGCCGACTTAGTGATTTATCTGAAAGATTTATCTCAACCTTTTTCGGAGACCGAGCGAAAGGAAATTGTCGACTTTCAGTCCCGGGCCAAAGACACTCCTTTTATCCTGATTGGCACCAAACAGGATATTGAAACCAAGGAAGAATGGCGTACCGAATTCGATTTAAAGATTTCGGCCCTGGAGGGCGAGCGCATCAAAGAGTTGAAGCAACTGCTTAAAGACCGGGCATTGGAAAACAAGCATTATGATGCCTCCAGCCTGCTGGTTACCTCTACCCGCCACCGGGATGCCCTTCAAAAAACCAAAGATCATGTGCAATCCGCTTTGCGAGCTTTGGACCAGGACATGACCGGCGATTTTTTGTCCATCGATTTACGGGCGGCCTTGAAGGAATTGGGAACCATCACAGGGGAAATTACCAATGAAGATGTGCTGGATTCGATCTTCTCTCGCTTCTGTATCGGAAAGTAGTAAAAGCATTCTAACATCCGGCCATTCATGTATTCCGTATGTTCTTCCACTATTCATCCAAATAATATTATACCATGCGATTAATCATACTGCTGCTGGCTCTTACCGTAACTTTTGGCTGTGCTAAAGAAAAAGACCGGGTCAATTATTTACGACAAGGATATCGCCTGCTGGATAACAATAAGTTTCAGGAAGCCGAAACTGCTTTCACAAATGCCCTGGAATACGGCTATGATTTCAACAAAGCCTACATTGGATTAAGCCTCACTAAGACTCGCAGTTTTCCTGAAGACAGTGCAGGTTTTTATGTTCAGAATTTTGAAGACGCCATCCCCCTGCTGGATAATGCCATTGAAGCCGACCCCAACAACCCATACGGATATGCACTGAGAGGGGAAGCCAAGTTATATTCTTATGACTACCAGGGGGCAATTCGTGATTATGAGAAACTGGTTACCATGGCTCCTGCCAATCCCGGAGGGTTTTTCTTTTTGGGAAAAGCCAAGTTTGAAAACGGTGATTTTCAGGGGGCCATTAATACACTCTCGTATGCTATCGGACTTGATTCAACCCTTTCCCAATCGTTTTATATGCGGGCGCAAGCCAACGACAGCCTGGGTAATTACAGAGAGGCCATTTCCGATTATAACTTTTCTACACAATTGGATTCCGGCAATACCGATGTTTTTATAAACAGAGGCAAAACCTATCTTAGTTTGAATGAGAGCGAGTATGCCTGTTCTAATTTCACCACGGCAAAACAACTGGGGAGTGAATTAGCCGAACAGCTGCTGCAGGATCATTGCAAATAGTCTGAATGAATTTTTTCAGTGAGATTAAAGTCATTTGGTATTTAAAATGCGGCTGACTATACTAATCAGGTAGTATAAATAACCCTCTCTGTGATGAAAAAAGCATTTCTTTTATTCTTTTTATTGGCAGGAATTACAGCCCAAGCCCAGCCCGATCTTCACTCCCTTCAACAAGAATGGGTAGATACCCTTAGAATGGGGGAATCAACATCCGGCTTTTATTGGGATGGCCGAAGCCTGATATATTCAAAAATAAAAACCGGCGATGCTGAAAGCCTGATGCAGGTTTTGAGAAAGGAAGAGATCCAAAACCTTAAGCGATATACTCACCATCAGGCCTTTCAGCACGATAAGTTCAGATACATAACCGTTGGCAGGCTTATCACCTCAACTGATTCTTTACTGCTGCTAACCGGCTGGCGCGAAGTGGAGGGAAGCTGGCTAAAAGAAATTGATGTTATTCTGGCTATAGAAAGTGGAACTACTCAGATTAGCTCTGAATCAGACCGGTTATTTGATCAGGAGCGTAAGAAATGGGTCGAACTTGCTAACCAGCACCATCCTGAATCTCACATCAAAGTCAGCTATACCGAAGATGCCACCTACTTTGGGAACGGACAAAAGTCGGAAGGGCGCCAGGAAATTGCCGATCGATATTCCTATATGGAGAACCCGAATTACCAGGTGGATCTTAAAAAGGAACGGCTTTGGAAAATCTCTGAAAGTAACGTGCTCGAAATTGGCCGGTATTTTACCGGTTCTGAGCGCCGGGGTAATGGCGGATTATATGTGATTTTATGGGAAGAACAGGAATCCGGAGTGTGGCAGATCGAACTGGACTTTAATTTTTAAGCAGATCAGGATTTACCTTTCTTGTAGCATAGTTAATGATCCACCTCGTATGCTCATTCTCTGTTGGCTGCCAACCCTCAATAAGTTTTTGTGCAGCGAACGGATTCACTTTAAAGTAATCCGTGATATGGTTTGCAACCGACTTCTTCACAAAATGAACTTCATCTTCCTTTAAAAGTGTAAGGATATCAAATACCGGCGATGGGTCATCAATAAACAAATCCAGTTTAGGTGCCCACGGAAGTTTGGGCCTTAGTCCTTCTGAAGCCAATCTACGAAGGTGAAAATTACCTGACTTTGCCCATTTCTTCATCACCATCAATGTTTCGCTGGGATATTTCTCTATAAAAGGACGAATGGCATATTCACCGGTATTTCGTTTAGTGATCTCCTCAATAGCCCCGATGGATAATTGATAATGATTCAACCCAAATTTCTCTACAAACTTGGCTACCGGCATCAGCCAGTAGTAGTTGGTAAACATCCCGGTTTCCTCAGGGTTTTCGGGGCCTAATATTTGTGTTAAAATCCCTACTGCAGCTGAATAATCGTCCGGAAGATAAGTGAACAACTGGTCGGCTATTAACTCTACCCGCTGCTTTAACGCTTTATTCTTATAGGATGACCTAACAGCTTCTATGAAATTAGAGCTATCAAAATCTGTGTAAACCAAGCTGATTTTATCGGCCAGCATCTTTGCCAGTTCTTCGTCAAAATAATCCGTTGGTTTTTTGTAGGAACTCATTTCATAACTCCAAGGAACAATAATGTGCATTCCTGATAGGAATATATAACTTAAAATTAATAAGGAGAGTACATGTTACGCTGGACAATCACATTTTTAGTAATTGCGATAGTCGCTGGCATTTTAGGTTTTGGAGGCATTGCGGGAGCTGCAGCCGGCATCGCTGAAATTTGTTTTTACGTATTTATCGTTCTGTTTCTCATCTCATTGGTTTTTGGGAAACGCCCCAGAGTATAGCACACCACCTACATACCTGAACCCATAAACAGTTGTTAGAACAGAGCCTTGGCACTCCGTTTACCGCCGGCAATAAGGTTGACATCCCTGCAACCTCTAACGATCGCTGAAAAAACCGGGTTATTAAACGGCAGATTTAATGACTGATCTTACTCACTGCGCAGACTTTTAACCGGATTTTCTGTGGCTGCTTTATAGGATTGAATACTAACGGTAATCCCGGCTATCAGCATAGAGATAACCATTGCTGCCAGGAAAGGAAAAACATCCAGATCTATGCGGTAGCGGAAGTTGGCAAGCCATGCTTTCAGCAAATACCATGCAACCGGTAAGCTGATTATATTCGAAAGAAGAATCCATTTCAGAAAGTCTTTGCTTAGCAGCATCCCGATTCCGGTTGTAGTGGATCCAAGTACCTTACGGATTCCGATCTCTTTTCTTCGTTGCTGAACAGTAAACACCGACAGGATAAAAAGCCCGATGGCAGCAATAGAAATAGCCAGAATTGAAAAGTGACGTATCATCTGTGAAAGGGTTTGCTCTGTACTGTATTGCTGTGCAAAAGAATCGTCCAGGAAACTATACTCAAAAGAACGGTTTGGCAAAAATGCACCCCATACTTCTTCTACTTCTGTCAGGGTTCTGCTCAAATTCTGAGCCTCCACTTTCAATGACACCGTCGGTAAAGCTTCCCCGTAAAACATAATTAGGGGCTCCACCTCATGGCGAACCGTAGCAAAGTGAAAGTCCTCAACTACTCCCACTATATTTAATGTAGTTGGATTATCACTGTTCACTCCAAATGTCAGGGTTTTGTCTGTTCCTGTTTCCCAACCCAGCATCCTTAGAAAAGCCTGATTCACCAATACTGAATTACCCGAATCAGCATATTGGACTGAAAAATTGCGTCCTTCTGCAATATCGATTCCCATCGTTGGGATATAATTATCATTAATGTTTGTCACACTGGAGATGATATTTTCCTCTGACGAAATGCCCTCTGGCGTAACCCCTGACCGCCCATATTGAGATCCGATTTGCTGAACGGAAGCTCCAACTGATTTAACACCGGGAATTTTGCCCAGTTCATCATAAAAAGTGACCGCATTATCCGGGTTTTGAAACTGACCCGCGCTTAACGTTACAATCTGATCTCGATCGTATCCTAAATCTGCGTTAAAGATGAAATTCATCTGCTGAAATACTACAATGGTTCCGGCCAGCAAAGCAATCGAAATCATAAACTGCAGAACTACCAATGAATGGCGTAAAAAGGAGCCTTTGGAGCTGCTTGAAAATGCACCTTTTAAAACCGTGGTAGGCTTGAATGATGAAAGTACCGCAGCAGGGTATAATCCGGATAGCACCCCGATGAGCAAAATACCGGCTACGGCAGCACCCATAAATTCCGGGGTCAACAACCAGCTGATTTCTGCATATCTTGAATACATATCATTTAAAACGGGGAGAGAAACATAAACCAACGCGACTGACACCACAAAGGCCAGGAGTACCAGAAATATTGATTCGATCAGGTGCTGGGCTATAAGCTGACTTCGTACTCCTCCAACCACTTTTCTTAATCCAATTTCTTTGGCCCGGGATGCTGACCGAGCTGTTACCAAATTCACATAATTAAAGCAGGCAAGAACCAGCACCATCAAAGCAATAGCCATCATGATATACACATTGCTGATATCGCTTTTCCGGTTATTTACATCAAAAAGAATTTCCGATGAATTCAGGTGAACATCTGAAAGCGGGATGATGGTAGGGAAAAACATTTCGTATCCACCGTTATCTGTAGCAACTTGCATGAGCCGGTCAGCAAACTGTTCGGTATCTCTTGGCCGGTCAAAAAGCACATAGGTTTGAACCGCAATGGTATTCCACGATTCCAGAAACTGCGAGAACCCTTGTTGCCCTTCTCCAGCTACCATCGCCTGCAGAACTTCGAATTGAAAGTGTGAGCTTGGCGGCACGTCTTCCATCACCCCAACCACTTCAAGCAGATTGCCCTGCTGGTTTTCAATAGTCTCTCCAATTATATCTTCCCTTCCGAATACCCGATCGGCAAAGCTTTGTGTTACTACCACCGTTCCGGGACGTGTAAGTACAACTTCGTATGAACCCCGAATCAGCTCAAAATCAAAAATTTTGAAAAATGAATTTTCAGTGAGGTAGGAAGTTTCAACCAGGTAATTCTCGTTGTTATACCTTACCGAGCTTTGGCCCTGGCTGCTGATCCGGACCGTCTCAACGATCTCCGGTAAATTTTCTTCCAGTGCCGGTCCCAATGCAGGGTAAGAGACGCCTACACGTTGTGAAGAAACCCCGCGCGCTTTATCAATCGTTACCACACGGCCGATACGCTCGTAGTTAGAGTTAAATTTGTTGAAGCTCAAATCCTCCCACACATAGAGCCCAAGAATGATGAAAGCTGAAATCCCCAAGACCAAACCAAGTAAATTTACCCCGGTGTATCCTTTATGCTTGATCAGATTTCTCCACGAGGTCAGAATATAATTTTTAAACATGAGCACACCTTTTTTAATGAAGGATGAAGGCAAAATTCCCGTGCTTTACGCATCACACATAAAACAGGTTACCCAAAAGACGACCGAAACCCGAAAAAAGGTGTAAAATCACATGTTTTGATTGCGCCCCTTCTTACGCTAACTGGCTTCCGTGTATTTCTTAAAGTTATTCAGAATGGCCTGCCAACCTTCTTTTTGCATTTCTATTGAGTTTTCGGATTCTGCTTCAAAAACTGTGATGACTTTGGTTTTCCCATCCTGATTTTCAAAATCGGTAACCACTTTCCTTCCGTCATCGAGGGTATATACTATTTTCTTGTGCTTAATCACTTCGTCGTAGGTAGCTTCGAAATCAAAACCAAAACTGCCGTCTTTGGCCTCCATTCTTGCTTTATATCTCCCACCGGGTTGAAGGTCATTTTCTGCATGTGGGCAGTGCCAGTCATCGGAAGCAAAGTTCCAGTTTGTGATGTGCTCAGGAAGCGAGTAGTAATTCCATACTTTTTGCACGTCCGCATCAACTGTGGTTTGAATAGAAATTTTCATTTAATGATAGATTTGATTGTTGTTTCATATCTCTGAACCAAAACGGTAAATTTTTAGTCAGCAAAAGTAATCATCCACTGTATACCAAATTTGTCGGTTAGCATCCCAAAATAATCACCCCAAAATGCATCTTGCATTTCCATCTCAATTTCTGCCCCTGCCGAAAGTCCCTCAAAAAATTGGTCTGCCTGTTCCCTGCTGTCGGCTGAAATACAAAGATAGAAGTTGTTTCCGGCTTTCACCTTTTGCCCCATCGACTCAAGCGCATCCGTAGCCATTATCATGTTGTTGTCCCCAAAAGGAAGGGCAACGTGCATAACTTTATTCATTTCTTCTTCAGAGAGTTTCTCCGCTTCAGGCGCATTGATAAACCTGGAAACTCCTCCAATGAGTTCTCCTCCAAAAATGGATTGATAAAATTTAAAAGCTTCTTCCGTATTTCCCTGAAAATTCAGGTAAGGATTAATGGTTGGCATAATATTTATATAAGTGTTGCTGTTTTGAGAATCTGATTATGTTGTTCCGTTTACCTCAATAACGTAGGAGGTCAGTTCTTTCACCTTCGGGTTTTTAAATCCGCTGAATTTATAGATATCGCAAAATGCATACTTCTTATCCCCGGCTGACATCTTCATAATTCCATCTACTGCAGCCGAATCGCCATGGGTGATAATGTTTTTGATATTAATGTGATATGCTTGCTCGCTTTTCATCTTATCCAGTGCTTTTGAGAATGCCACCTTGCCCTTCACCGAAAAATCACCAACTGCGATCCAGCTAATATCTTCGGTAACGTTTTCAAGAATAAAGTTGATATCACTCCTGGCAAAAGCTTCATTAAATTTTTCCAAAAACTCACCTTTTTGTGTCATGGCAATACCTCCATTTGATGTCCATAATTCTTAATTATTTTTTTGATCTGCACCTCTTTTACGCCCCTTTTGCTTTCAACCCTCAATACCTTGTCGCAATTTTCCAGGTCAAAACTGGGGCAACTTTCAGGGAGTTCTTCCCGGATGTCCCTAAGAATCTCTTTAGCCTGCTCCCGGTTATCTACGGTTGTTTTATACACTTTTATATTTATATCGCTCATTCGTATTCTTCTATAATCGATAAAATATTACCCGCAGGATCTTTGAACCATGCAATTAAAGGTCCGGGTCCCCTACTAATCCCTTTCTCATCTGTTTCGATATTCCCCTCATACTGTTCAAAGGTGATGCCTTTGCTGGTCAAAGTATCAACGGCTTCTTCTATATCACCCACTACAAAATTCAAAACTGTGAACACGGCTGGTTTATGATCCGTCCCTTTTGGATAAACAATAGCCCGATCTCCACCCGGCAAATCAATATTCAAAAATCCCATTTCGTCTTTTGTCACTGACAACCCAAGAGTTTCACTATAGAACTCCAGAGCTTTCTCAAGATCATTTACTGAAAAACTACTGAATGTGTTTTTAATATTTAGCATATCGTCAGGATTTAAGTTTATACTTTATCATTGCTGTTCCGGTATAAAAACCCGGAGCTTGATTTGCTCAAAAAACGGCCCCATCATTTCTCCACCTTATTCATATCCATATACAATACATTCCACCGGTGTCCGTCCAAATCGGTAAAAGCCGAACCATACATCCACCCTTGTATTTCCGAGGGTTTGGCAAAAACGGTTCCCCCTGCTTTTTCTACTTTCTGAGCCACCTCATCAACCTCTTCACGACTTTCAGCATCAAACGAAATCATCATTTCCGATGACTTTGAGGTATCGGTGATGGTATGTTGAATCACATTCTTAAAGGTGGCTTCTGTAATAAGCATCACCGGAACTTTCTTTTCACCTACCTTCATAGCTGCCATGTCTTCTCTTTCCCGATTCTCATCGAATGAAAATCCAATGGCTTTAAAAAATGTTTTCGATTTTTTGATGTCTTTGACCGGCAGGTTAAGCCATAATTCTTTCGTCATCGGTAGTTCCTTTATTTTTGGTTTGAATTTTCTTTCTTAGATATAATTACATGCATAGCCTTACCTGTTGCTACGTGTTCAACACATTCATATCCCAGGGATTTTAAATCCAATCCCAAGAACAGGTTTTCTCCTTGTCCTAAAATCACAGGAGAAACTGCAAGATGCATTTCATCAATCAGTTTGGCCTTCAGATACTGCCGGATGGTATTCACCCCACCTCCTACCCGTACATCTTTACCATTTGCCGAGTCAAAAGCTTGTTCAAGTGCAGCATGGATTCCTTCAGTAACAAAGTAAAAAGTAGTTCCACCTTCCATTTCAACAGGATCGCGCTCATAGTTCGTTAACACAAAAACCGGAACATGGTACGGCGGGTTATCTCCCCACCAGCCTTTCCATTCATCATCCGGCCATGGGCCACGTATGGGGCCAAACATGTTGCGTCCTAAAATCCATGCACCGATATTATCAAAGCCACGAGCTGCAAAATCATCGTCTGCACCGGTTTCGCCACTTTCTCCTTCACCATGCATAGATTGAAACGTGTGTGTAGGGAAGAACCATCGATGAAGGGCCTCTCCGCCTGCTCCTAACGGATTATCCAAGCTTTGATCAGGTCCGGCACCAAAACCATCTATTGATATAGAAAAACTTTCAACTCGTAACTTTTGCATCTGATTGCTTCCTTAATGTTAGATCACCCATTCTGATATTTCTCTTCTTAAGACTTTCCTTTATAAGCTTTTCTCAATTCATCTATGTTCAGCTTTTTCATTTTGAGAAGAGCCTCCATCATTCGCTCCGTATTTTCGGTAGCCACTCCATCCATCATTTCTCCAATCCCCTGAGGCACTACTTGCCACGAAACACCATACTTATCCTTCAGCCAACCGCATTGCTCTGCTTTGGGATCGGCAGACAACTTTTCCCAATAGTAATCTATTTCCTTCTGATCTTCACAATTTATGACAAGCGAAAGGGCTTCATTAAACTTAAAATGAGGTCCGCCATTTAATGCCTGAAAAGAGTTTCCGTTCAGTTCAAAATCAACCGTCATAACAGAACCGGCTTCACGTCCATGAATTTCATAGCCCGCCTCTCCATAATAACTGGTATTCGTAATTCTGGAGTCTTTAAATACTAATGTATAGAATTTTGCTGCCTCTTCTGCCTGGCTGTCAAACCATAAACAAGTAGTAATTTTATCCATAATCACAGTCGGTATTTTGAGTATTAATATTAAAGCTATGGCAGTAATGGTTTTTAAGTACATGCTATTTTTACACACAATACACTGCCGCTCATGTACTTACGCAAACATAATGCCTGAAAACCAATGTTACCCTGTGTAAATCCGCCAATCTTGCGGGTTGATTGCGACATACTACTTTAGTTAATTAGAATATCAATCCGAGTATAGAACAAAACTAATCCTGGGCAAATGAAGCATGTATCAATACTCATCCCTCGCGGACATACAAGCATTGTAAACATTGGCGGAACACACCAGATTTTAAATATGGTGAACAGCATGTTGCAGGAAAAAGGCGGATCTCCGGTATTTGATGTTCATATGATTGGGTTAGAAAAGGAGATAAAGCAAACCACTGGTCTTTTTGCCATAAGTCCGGATTGCCTGTTAGAAGATGTGCCCAAAACAGATCTCATCATTATACCGGCTATTCACGATGATCTGGAGAAGGCACTGGAACGAAATAAGGCCTTCATCCCCTGGATTGTGGAGCAGTATAAAAATGGAGCTGAGGTAGTCAGTTTTTGTGTAGGTGCTTTCTTCCTTGCAGCAACCGGATTGCTGGACGGCAAACAATGCGCGACCCACTGGATGCACGCTGCCAGCCTCCGGCGCTTATTCCCAAAAGTGAAGGTAGTTGATGAAAAAATTATGACTGAAGAAGATGGAATCTATACAAGCGGAGGAGCTTATGCGTTTCTGAACCTCGTGCTGCATTTAATCGAGAAATATGCCGGAAGGGAAGCCGCAATATTTTCCTCTAAAGCCTTCTCTATTGATATAGACCGAAACAGCCAATCTCCTTTCATTATTTTTGAAGGGCAAAAAGATCATACCGATGATAAAGTAAAGAAAGCCCAGAAATTCATCGAAGATCACTATGAAAAGATGATTCGCGTTGATGACTTGGCTGATCAATTTGCAATGAGCCGGCGCACCCTTGAACGCCGGTTTAAAAAAGCCACCTCCAACACCATCACCGAGTATATACAGCGGGTGAAGGTAGAGGCTGCCAAAAAAAGCCTGGAATCGAGCCGCAAAAACGTGACGGAAGTAATGTACGACGTAGGTTATTCTGATACGAAATCATTCCGGGATTTATTTCGCCGAATCACCGGACTCACCCCCATTGAGTACCGCGATAAATACAACCGGGATGCGGTGGCTGTTTAGTTCCATTGACATCCGTTCTGAATTCAACCGGATTAAACCTAATTCGTTCCTTGCAAACAAACGGTGTTCCTTATTTAGCAGAAAGCTCTTCTAGTTTTGTTTCAACAGCCTGTTGAAATTCTATGAGTGTATCTTCTTCGGGATGAAGAATGTCGTTGTTTATCCTGACTTTTCCGGATACTACAATGATTAATAACTTTTTAAAAAAACATTATCAATTTTCAACTTTAAAAATTTCTATCTTTTGACCTAAAATTAAAAAACAGACTCTTTGCCAGACATTAAACTTGCTGCGTTATTATCTTTTGTTTTAATCTTGATTCCAAAGTTTTGTTCATCTCAACCATTTTCTCATTTGGTAATCGGTGGAAGTCTCCAAGATGTTTCTTTTCTTAATGAAAAATATTCGTCCAACTGGACATTAACCAACGGGTATTCCATTAGTGCTCACACTCCTTTTTATGTTGGCACAATTGGGCTTCAAGTAAACAAATACAATTATCGTACAATAGCTAATCAAATTAGAGCATTTAATTTCCGGTCTGTTAATTATTCAGTTGATTTCGGTTATCGCCTTAGAATTAATAATTACTTTTATGTTTTCGGAGCAATTGGAACTGGTATTCAGAAACTTACAAACCGATACAAAAGGCCTAATGGTTATTTGTATACTGATGAAAGAGAATTGTTTTTTCTAGCTAAATTTGAGCCGCAGGCTGACTTCAAATATTTTATTCTTTTCGGAAATATTGAGTACAGAAATGTCTTAAATTATTATAGACAGCAACTTTTATTTATTGAAGGAGGAGTCAGACTCCGGTTTTCTTTACCAAAAAAGTTACAGGAGTTTATTAAATAGGTGCTTCGTTTCATTTTTGGATTTACTGTTATTACTCTAATCTTTCAATTTAATTATCAGGTAAAAGCTCAGCGCGTAAAGCTTATCCCTTCTGATTCAAATCTGCAATGGTATAACCTTGAAGAATGGATCTATATTAATTCCAACCTTTCATATGATAGCTACGACCTGGTTTCATTTAATATTTTTACTCCTGGATGGTCAAATAAATTTGATGGAAATACTCTAGTCTATGTTAATGGAAATAGGTTAGAGACTCGTTGGCTTAATCAAAGTATGTTATCATTTCCTAACCTCAATCTATCTGAAATAGACTCTGTATTAATAGATTATGCCTCCATCAATCGCTTTAATAGTTATGCGCCAAATGGTACAATTGAAATTTATACCAGAAAGCATATCAACTCTGTATCAGTTGAACATAAGCAAATAAATCAGGTAAATGACCCTGGCCCCTTTCTATCTTCGCAAGAAGAAACCCCAAACGTCGAGCTACTCAAATATGAAACAAACTCTACATTAAATCTGAACATATCTGGCCTTTCTTCATCAATTATTTACTCTAAGGAAGACTATAATCGAACAAACCAGCTGGTTTATGAACGTGAAGCTAATTCCACACTTCTGGATAGGACACTTATTCGCAGCAGAGATGGCATATCCCTTCCAAATAGAAAGAAGTTTATGTATGGTGCTTTTTCAGATTTAACAACTTCCTTTTTTACTTTAAAAAGCTCACTGATTTATAATAACTTACAAGAAACTTATATTTGGCATCCGCTCTCAGGAATCGAAGTCCCCTCTTCAATCGATCAATATCAATTTTCTTCAACTTTTCATCCTACCAATGCTGCAATCTATAATGGAAGCTCTTTTAACCTCAGCTTATCTACCAGTGATACCCTTAACTATACACCAATAGTATTTTATGGACTAAAAGAAATAAGATTTTCACATAATTCCAGTTTTCAGTTCCAAATTGGTGGGTCATCACTTTCAACTTCTGTTCATACCCAACACTATTCTGTGAACGATCGATTTACAGAAGAAATGTACCAGTTTTTGGAATATGGTTTGACCTCTTTGATAAGTTTTTCAGGAACTCTAAACTTCCTGTCAATGATCTCAAATAAGGGACATGTATTTGAATTAACCAAATCTTTACGTTCTTCGTATATAATCAAGTTAAATACATCAACACTTAATCATAGTAAAACACATTACTCATACAAACTATGGAATCAAGGGATCGGATTCAGCAGTTTGAACAAAGAAGAACATAGCGTATTGACTAATTCAAGTTTTAAACAAATTTGGTCTGAAATAAGATTAGTTCGAAATTCCAACAATAACTTAACAGGTTTCATTTTTGTTAAGCATAATTGGACTACTCCAATTGAGAATATACAGTACAGAGTTTTAGAAAATAGCTTTAAGCTAAACTCTGATATTGAATATGCTGATGCAAAGAATATAGGATTAGCCGGCGTTCAATCCTTTTACAAGATTAATTTATCACCCCAGCTTCTTTCTCGGACTATGTTTGGAACTAACATTTACTTATATGGAAATGGTAAATTTAAAGACTATCACGAAAAGGTTCCTAACCTTGTCTTTTCTCAACAAATTCAATATAAGCCAGATGAAAACCTATCTTTTGAGCTATTTTTCAGATACTTACCAGTAAGACGAATCAATGAATATCAAAACCTGGAAGAATTGATTGGATGGCCTCCTGTTCAGGTAAAACCTATTAGAATGTTAAACGCATCAGTAAATATGTGGTTTTTTAACCGCTTCCTTGAATTAAACCTTACTCTCAGGAACCTTTTAAATTCTACTGAAAGCTATAATACCAATGGCCAATATTATAACCTTAGCATGAACATAAGTGGAAAGATTAATTTTACATCCAAATAACGAAACTTTTTTTTCATATTTAGCCTATTTCAATAACTACCCAGCATGCTTTCTGCATCGGTTCCGAAGTCTATAAGTTGCAGGGATGAAATTACTTCCTCTCCTTCCATCGTAGAGGACTTCACAACTCCACCCGGCACAGCTTCTGAAGTAACTCTCCACAGTTTCAGAGAAATTTCAGGAGCTACTCCAAAGTCAATCAGGTCGGCTGTAAAAGTACCCCTGGGAACCTGAACCGAAACTCCGTTTGCTGCAACCGCACCTTCTATTGATTCCTCGGTCAGTTTTCGGGGTTGTGAGTACCAGCCTTCCGACACCGGTTTTTCCTGAGGCTCAGAATCGCCCATTTTCTCCCGCAGCCGTACAATCTGCTGTCTTCCTTCCGAAAATAATACTTCAGCAACATACACAGGCTCATCTTCATCCTCCTCATACATCACGATTTGCCACCACTGCTGGCCATTATCCAGTTCCTTCAGAAATCCTTTCTTCATGATGGTGCCAATTTCACCTTCTCCATCCGATACCTGCCATTGGGTCCAGCCGCCTTCCGGGTAATCTTCCACTTCCAGCTCGTACCCGTATCCTGTAAACAAGTAATTGAACATCATCGGGTACATATTCACATTCATGTTGATCCCGAAATTCAAAGACGCCATCTGAACTTTGCCGGTCAGCCGGGCCGTAACCGTTTTCCCCCTGTCAGCTGGCATGGTCACGATCATGTTATTCGGCATGTAGTTATCGGCATATACGGCAATGTTGTGAATGCCCAGCGAACCAAACCTGACTTTTGCGGTTCCGTCAGCACCGGTGGTCGTCTGCCTGCCATTAGAAGCTTCTACCTGTGCGCCCTGTACGGGGCTTCCTTGCTGATCCAGCACCTCCACGGTCACTGAATTTATCGGCACTTTGTTCAGCATGTCTGCCCCCGGCATCATGCAGCCTGTAATTATCATTGCTGTAATAACACCCAATATTCCTAAACCCCGTCTCATTATCTATCTCCGTTCATTTTAAGTTAAGAGCTGCATTTGTTTTATAATGCGAAATAAAATAGGAAAAAGGATCATATCTGCCACATGAAGCAAAAATTTTTTTAGGGGACTTAAGGAACTAATCCTTTTTATTAAATCACGTCCATAAAAAAAGCCTCGCTCTATAAAGAACGAGGCTTTGATTTTCTTAAAGAAACCGGCTGTTAGTTGTCGCCGTTATCTTCCGTATTGTCCTGGCTGTTATCCTGCTGTTGCTGCGGAATAGCCGGAGCTGATTGAGAAGGAGACTCAATAGGGGCATTTACGCCTCCGCCTTCCTGTAAAATACTCCGTTCTACTTCACCGCGATCAATCGCGAAATTAGCGAGCACACAAAGAGCCAGAAAAAGGGCTGCAAGTACAGATGTTGATTTCGACAATAAGTCTGCTGTTCTGCGGGCTCCGAGACCACCACCTCCACCGAGGCCGCCTCCGCCACCCATTCCGGAAATTCCTTGTCCCTGTCCCGGTTGTAGCAAAACAACCACGATTAACAGGAAGCAAATAACAGCAATAACTCCTACAATAATATTATAAAGCATGTAATTAGATTCTTATCTTTTTGAGAAGGGTGCAAAGATATCCATTTTTACATACTATCCCAAGCATTGGGACATCAAAATTAATTAAATAACCCGGATGCAAGACTTCACAGATAAAATCGCCGATTTCATTGCAAGCTCACCCAGTATAGCGGTACAACTTGTACAAACCGTTGCTGTTATTCTCATCCTGTGGGTTATCCGTGTAATCGCCGTTCGTATTCTTCAGCGTAATGTAGAAAACAAGAAAAGCGTTTATAAGTGGCGCAAGAATATTACTTACATCGCTTTTTTTATTGGCCTTCTTATTATCGGCCAAATTTGGTTTCTGGCACTGGGATCGCTGGGAACTTTTCTCGGGCTTCTTTCGGCTGGTATCGCCATTGCCCTTAAAGATCCGGTTACCGACATCGCGGCCTGGCTTTTTCTTATCTGGCGAAAACCATTTGATATCGGCGATCGCATACAGGTGGGGAATTCAAAAGGTGACGTCATTGACATCCGTGTATTTAAGTTCACCATCCTGGAAATCGGAAACTGGGTGGATGCCGACCAGAGTACCGGACGTGTCATTCACATACCCAACCACAAAGTATTCACCGAAGACCTCGCCAACTACACCAGCGATTTTGAGTTTATTTGGAACGAAATGGGCGTACTCGTCACCTTTGAAAGCGACTGGAAAAAAGCCAAAAAGATTCTGGAAGAGGTCGTAGATGAAAATATGCAGGAGTTTGTGGAACAAGCCCGAGAGGAAGTCAAAAAGGCCGAAAAGTCTTATCTCATTCAGTATCGGTACCTCACTCCCATTGTTTATACCAGTGTTAAAGACAGCGGTATCAATCTCTCTATCCGATATTTATCTGATCCGAGGCGAAGACGAGGTGTAGCTCAGGCTATCTGGGAATCCATTCTGGATCGTTTTGATGAACACGACGACATCGATTTTGCCTATCCAACCATCCGCTACTACGACAACCCCACCGAAGGCAAACCCGGCACGACTCCTTAAGGGAATTAGAAATTGGGGATTATGAATGTTGAATTTTAAATGCTGAATTTTGTTTGAGGCAAAGAGCCGATTTATTTTTTAATAAACCTCCTAAACATAATCTGGCATAGATTCTTCGCCTACACTCAGAAAGTCATTTTAATTCAACATTTAAAATTTAACATTGCGAATTAATCATCTTCCGGCCCGTCGTAGTTGCGGAGTTTTGGGATTGGCTGCACCAGCTCTTTGGAGTTATTGGAAGGGTCATTCACTAATTCGGGAACTCTGAAAACGGACATATCCGGCAGCAGGTGATTTCCTGAAAATCCTTTTCCCAACATATCAGGGGCACTCCCATTCAACCAGCGTCCATAATCTTTTTCTTCCAGAATAACCGGCATGCGGTCATCGAGTGGCTCAACCAATGCATTTGCCGGCATCGTGATTACCGCAAAAGAATGAATCAGGCGGCCATCTTCCTGTTCATAAGAAGTATAGATACCAGCCAAGCCAGTCACTTCGGTAGTCAGCACCCGCAGGTAGAAAGGCAGCGGATCGTCCACAGTTTCTTTCCACTTATAAAATCCGGACACGGGAATAATGCATGGAGAGCTTTTTGCGAGCTTCGTCAGATTTTCATTTTCAGAAAACTCTTCCTGCCCAACTTCAAAAAAATCGTATTCGTCCTCTTTTGGTTTCAGTCCCCACACCGAACTAACCACCGACCTGGCATCCCCATCCTTCACGATAACGGGCATCGTGTTTCCCGGGATGACATTATAATTTGGGTTGAAGAGGCTTTCAGCATCGGTCTGTGCACCAAATACTTCCTCAATGATAAATTTATCGGCTTCTAATACATATCGTTTCATAAATCTATTATTTAACTTGATTTATAGGGATAACGAAAAAAGTCTGAGGTATTGTTCATTTTTTTAACGCAGAGACGCAAAGGGTTCGCAGAGATCGCTGAGTCTTCTATGTTGACTATTTCAGGAATAAATGCTTAAATCAGAAATGATAGAAAATGAATTATCAAAAATAATAATAGGGACTTGCATTGAAATTCATCGGGAGCTTGGACCCGGGCTTTTGGAATCAGTTTATGAAGAAGTATTATTTTCTGAATTACGTGAGAAGGAGCTGCATGTTCAACGTCAGGTTTCAGTTCCGCTATTGTATAAAGAGATGCACTTTGAAACTGCCTACAGATTAGACCTACTCGTAAATAACCGGGTTATCATAGAAATTAAGGCTGTAGAAAATTTAGCTCCGGTTCATTATTCACAATTACTCACTTATTTAAAACTATCAAACAAAAAACTGGGCTTGCTCATAAACTTCAACGTGAAGCTCTTAAAAGAAGGTATACACAGAGTGGTAAACAAATTATAATAAACTCTGCGCCCTCTGCGATACCTTAGCGAGCTTTGCGATTACCTTTGCGCTCAACACTCCACTAATTCTCTCTTTATTTTTATTACCTTCTTCAAGAATACACTCCAACCTATACCCATGCGAAATCCATTTTTTAATTCTGAGGAAAACCGGCTTCGGTCTATATTTCGGGTACTTCTGTTTATCTTTTTGTTTGTTTTTATGATGGTGATCCCATCCCTCATCCCTAACACTGCTTTGGATTATATAGTAAGATCGGTGCTTACCCTTGGGCTGTTTTACATCATGTTCCGCTATGTGGATGGGCGGCCCTGGAGCTTTTCGGGCTTGAAGTTAGATAACACCTGGATTAAGGAATGTTTAGCTGGCATCGTTATGGCAGCCTTAGCCATGGGACTTATATTTCTTACCCTGTGGCAAACCGGCGGACTTGAAATCACCAGCTTCAGCTGGAACCGCAGTGGCGACACTTTTTGGTTAATTCCGCTTCTAATCTTTTTTGTGCAAATGGCATCGGTAGGTTTTTATGAAGAAGTAATGGCACGAGGGTATTTGTTACCCAATATCACCGAAGGTTTCACTTTAGGCAACATCACCCCTCAAAAAGCAGCTATCATCGCTGTCATCATCAGTTCGGGCATTTTTGGGCTCGGCCATGCCGGGAACCCCAATGCCAACATCACGGCCGTTGTTAACATCGTTTTAGCAGGAGTGATGCTGGCCGTGCCTTTTATCATTACCGGAAGGCTGGGATTATCCGTTGGAATTCACTTTTCGTGGAATTTTTTCCAGGGCGGGATATTCGGCTTTCGGGTAAGCGGAATGGAAGTGCGTAATTCACTGATTCAAATTCAGCAAGGTGGCCCCGATTGGTGGACCGGCGGCTCCTTTGGTCCCGAAGCCGGACTTATCGGCGTGCTGGGCATTCTCTTGATTTTGGGATTGACCATGCTTTACCTCAAACAAAGCAGTGTTCGAATGGGTTATGCTGATCTTTTTTCGAATACCTTTTCCGAACAGAAGAAAATGGCGGAGAAAGCTTCATGATTTGCGAATGATCGATGGATCGAATGACCGATTTGCGAACTGGAATTCTATATTAACCACATTAACCACCACCAACCATCGCGAAGGGTTGAAACCCGTTCGCTAGTGTAAAGGATAACAGCTTACTCTTATCTCTCCATCATACCACAAACCCAACAATACGGACCTGTTTAGACATTAACCAAGGAGTCCTCTTTCCCTGCGGCGGTAGTATCAAATTCAAAGCATGAATTGCACGCCGGAGGGAAAGAGACAGAGATAGGGTCCTGTAGCGAAGAAGAACACTATTTTATCCATCCACAACCTTCGCTTCAACGCAGAGCGTCAGGAGCGAGTGCAACTTCAACATTCAATGTTGGATGTTGAATGTTCGAGATTCCACAGGCATATGTCATCCCGAAGAAATGAGCACCGCGAATGACTGAGGGATCTTCATGAAATGCGAAAGTCAGATGAAACAAAAGACCGATTTGCGATCTCGTTTTCATCAACACTCATCGCTAAGGAATCACCCTTAAACGTTCAAAATTCGATGTTCCTTGTTCGGTGTTCAAAATCCCTGAGCTTCATCTACATTTTTTGTATATTGAAAGGTCTTTTGATTAAAGACAAGATCTTTGAAAATTGAACTATAACGCCAAAATTGAAAGAGGTGTAACCATTGTCTTTTGAAGAATTTGGCCTCAGCCCCGAACTATTGAGTGGGCTGGCCGACGTACGAATTGAAAAACCCACACCTCTCCAAAATGAAGTTATTCCACCGGCACTACAAGGCAGTCATATGCTTGTAAAACATGAAGCCGGTGATGACGGTGTATTTTTGATACCTGCTTTGCAAAAACTGACAAGCAACGGAGAGGTTTCTGGCATACGAGTTTTAATATTAACACCATCTATTGAGCGAGTTAAGGAAATAGACGAAAAAGTTTGGGCTATGGGGTACCATGCTCAAATAAGTAGTGCAGCGCTTTCCATGAAAGGAATTCGCACCGCTCAGGAAGAAGCTATAAAAGATGGAGCACCGGTTGTGGTGGCAAACCCCGGCCGGCTGATTGAAATACTGGATAAGAATAAGCTGAAGCTTCCCAAAGTGGATCTCGTCATTATTGACGAAGCCCACGGTATGGAGAACTATAACCTGGTGAACCGGGTGAAAGACATCATGCAATTAACGGAGGGCGAGCCACAAACGCTTATTTTCTCTGAATCCAATAATAAAGCTACCCAACAGCTAAGCTCTGCTTTCCTGAAAGACCCGGTTGTTCATGGGTTTGATGAATCCAATGTTAAGGAAGCTACGTCTGACTCTGATTCCGACACCGGACAAAAGTCCGAAAAAAAGAAAGAGCCTAAAGAACAGACATCTGATCAACAGGAACAAGAAGCGGAAGACTTTGAGCTGGATCAGGAAGAAGTGAACCGCAAACTGGCCGAGGCCAGTGTTAGCGTCGTGCTCAACCCGGAAGAGAATAAGGAAGAAGAGCAGAATGAGGATAAATCTAAACAGGATACCAAAGCTGACTCTCAAAAAGAAGAAGAACCCACCGTTCCTGAAGATCTGACCCAGGCGTATATCTACGTTCCGCCAAGAGCAAAAATCTCTACCCTGCTTGCTCACCTTGAAGATACACTGACCGACAAAATCGTGGTATTTGCTGCATCAAAGCGTACCACCGACCGCCTGTTCCGCATCATCCGCAAAAAAGGATGGGGTGTGGTCAGCATTAACGAAGGACTGAAGCAGGAGTATTATGACGAACGCTTCGGAAAGTTCACTTCCGGCGACATGAAGATTCTGCTGGTGGGCGGACTTTCTGCTACTGAAGTAGAGTTGAATGAAGTGAAGCAGGTCATCAACTATGACGTGCCGAATGAAGTGGAAGAGTATAAATACCGGGCAGAATTGGTCGGGAATGGAAAGGCTGCTCGTATGGTGTCGCTGGTATCCAAAATGGATAAAGACGACATCGACGAGATTGTAGAGAAAGTAGGCTATGCTCCCACTGAAATCCCCCTTCCTGAAGAAGTGAAGGAGAAAAAAGGCCGCAGCAAGAAGTCGGACAACAAAAGCAAAAGCTCTAAGAACAAAAAGAGCAGCAACAATGGTAAGAAAAACAAAAACGACGACCGCGACCGCAAGCGACGTAAAAAGCCGAAAGAGAAAAAATCCGCCAACGGACTACCCCGTCCAAGTTATGACGGACTTTCCGGTGGTAAAGAAGGAGACAAAAACGGAAAACGTCCAAGCCCGGGCAAATCCGACGGAGCCTTCGGCTGGATTAAAAAGCTGTTTGATTAACGGTCACAAGTTTTTGTGATTTAGGAATTACACAGGTTTAAGGCGCATCTGATTATCAGGTGCGCCTTTTTTTATTTAAATATGACGCAATGCGGCATCGCCCCCTATCCGGGGCGTAAAAGATGCATAAACGAGCCCTGTCATCCCGAAGAAATGAGCGTAGCGAATGACTGAGGGATCCCCGTGATTTGCGAATGATCGATGGACCGAATGACCGATTTGCGATCTAATTTCCCTTACCAATTACCACCCGACATCCCGGACGTAGTGTATACGAAGATCCGGGATCTCCCTTTCCTAACCTGACACTAACCAAGGAGTCCTCTTTCCCTGCGGCGGTTAAATCAAATCCAATGCACAAACTACCTGCCGGAGGGAAAGAGACAGAGATAGGGTCCGCCGACGAAGGATTAAGCTGCCTTATTCCAACAAGTTCCTTCACTCCGCCTCCGCTGCGTTCAGGATGACAAGGGCGTTGGCAACTATTCTTAGCCGCCTTTCAGGCAGGCATTACTTTCCAAGTAATATTGGATATAAGTCTTCCCAGTCTGGATTGAGAGATTCGATAAGCTCAATTTTCTTTTCTCTACGCCAGCCTTTGATTTCTTTTTCCCGGATGATTGCATCATGAACCCACTGAAATTCTTCAAACCATACCAGACGATCAGTATTGTACTTCGAAGAAAAGCCTTTAAAGATTTTCTCTTTATGCTGACTCGTGCGAATAATCAGATTATTCGTCATGCCGGTATAAAGAACCCCATCCTTTCGGTTTGTGGTGATATAGGTAAAATAGGTTTTCATACATAGTCAGAGCCATTCCAAACCAATTCCTTACAAAAAGTTATGACGCCACCAGCGGCATCGGCCCGGTTAGGGGCGTAAGGAATATATAATTAGGCCCTGTCATCCCGAAGAAATGAGCGTAGCGAATGACTGAGGGATCCCCGTGATTTGCGAATGACCGATTTGCGATCTAATTTCCCTTACCAATTACCGCCCTGTCATCCCGGGCGTAGTGTATACGGAGATCCGGGATCTCCCTTTCCTAACCTGACACTAACCAAGGAGTCCTCTTTCCCTGTGGCGGTTACATCAAACCCAATGCACAAACTACCTGCCGGAGGGAAAGAGACAGAGATAGGGTCCGTCGGCGAAGGGCAAACCTGCCTGCCTCAACCAGATCCTTCACTCCGTTCAGGATGACAGGGGCGTTGGCAACTATTCTTAGCCGCCTTTCAGGCAAGCATTACTTTCCAAGTAATTTTGGGTACATGTCTTATCAGTCCGGGTTGGTAGATTCGATAAACCGGTTCGCAAACACTTCAACATTCAACGTTGGATGTTGAATGTTCGATGTTCTATCGGTACCATCCGTTGCTACATTCATTAAATACACCCCACACCTTATGAATAATGATTTTGCCGGAACCAAAGAGAAGTGGAAAGACCCTAAGACCCGCCGTAAGATAGGCGTTGGTGCATTCATTGCGCTGATCATCGCCGGGGTGTATGCCGGAGTGAACCAGGTGTTCCCGGAGCAAAGCGGCCATTATGGATTTTGGTCCATCATGCCCCCGCTGGTGGCCATTGTACTGGCCTTTTACACCCGGGAGGTTGTCAGCTCGCTGTTTATCGGGATTTGTTTGGGTGGAGTGATTTCCGGCAAGCTCAATATCGTTCAGGATTTCCTGATCCCTTCAGTGGGAACCGAAAGCTTTGCGCTCATCATCATCGTGTACTTGTGGGCTTTGGGGGGATTGATTGGTATCTGGACACGAACCGGTGGAGCTGAGAAATTTGCCGTCTGGGCCAGTAAGAAAATGGTGCGGGGACCTCAAACCGCCAAGTTTTTTACCTGGATGATGGGACTCATCTTCCACCAGGGCGGAACCATCAGTACGGTTTTGACGGGAGCCACCGTTCGTCCCGTCGCCGATAAACACAAGGTGTCGCACGAGGAGCTGGCGTACATGGTGGATTCTACCGCTTCCCCCGCCGCCACCCTGATTCCCTTTAACGTATGGCCATTTTATGTGGGCGGACTCATCATCGGAACCCTTCCTTTTCTGGAAACCACCCAGCAGAGCATCGCCTTCTTCTTCTCCGCGCTTCCCTATAATTTTTATGCGATTTTCGCGATTCTGCTAACCCTCGCTTTTGCCTGGGATAAATTCCCTTTTGTGCCCGGAAAGAAGATGAGAGCGGCCATCAAACGCGCCCGATCCGGAAAGGGATTGGATCGGGAAGGTGCCACTCCCATGGCAGCCGATGAACTCACCAAAAGTGAAGTTCCGGATGACTACAACCCCGGACTCATTGATTTTTTCGGTCCTATCGGCACCTTATTAGGCGTTGCGATTATTCCCTATGTGGTCACCTATTTTTTTCTGGATATGGGAGAGAACTCCATGTTGCTAATTGCTGAAGCTTTTGTGCTTGCTGTGTTAGTTGGATTTGGAATCGCTTTAGCCAAAGGAATGAACCTGCAGGAAGTGGTGGATGGTTTCATTGACGGATGTAAAGGTGTAACCATCGGAGCCATTATCCTTGCCCTGGCCGTAACGCTGAAAGAAGTGGCCGATGCCGTTGGTACCGCCGCTTACGTGGTTGACACCGTCGGCGATGTAATACCGGCCTTTCTCCTGCCCGGACTGCTGATGGTTCTCTGTATGCTCATCGCTTTCTCCACGGGAACATCCTGGGGAACGTATGCCGTGGTATTTCCGGTCGCCATCCCACTGGCATGGGCGGTTGTACCCGATGTATTTTTCCTCACCCTCTGCTTTTCAGCTGTGATCGGAGGATCCGTTTTCGGAGACCAGTGCTCTCCCATCTCTGATACCACTATCCTCTCCTCCCTCGCCACCGGCTGCGACCTCATGGACCACGTACAAACCCAATTCCCCCTGGCCATCCTCGCCGGAACCCTCGCCGTCATATCTTATGCCGGCATGGTGCTGATATTTGTCTAAAAAGAATGGCGCAACGCGACATCGGCCCGCTTGCGGGGCGTAAGATGTGTGTAAAAGGGCTTGTCATCCCGAAGGAATGAGCGTAGCGAATAACTGATGGATCCCCGTGATTTGCAAATGATCGATGGACCGAATGACCGATTTGCGATCTAATTTCCCATACCAACCACCGCCTCGTCATCCCGCCGCGAATGCCGGGATCCGGTAGCCAGCTAACGGGCAGCTTCCTAATGGTACTTCCATTCTAGCCACTGCCAACCACCGCGAAGGGTTGAAACCCGTTCGCTTGTGTAAGGGAATACAATCTCCCCTTATCACACATCATCCCTGGCCTGCCTTTGCGAAAACTTCACCATTCAATGTTCGATTTTGAATGTTCAATATTCCACCAGCAGATCCGGGATCTCCCTTTCCTAACCTGACACTAACCAAGGAGTCCTCTTTCCCTGCGGCGGTTAATTCAAACCCAATGCACAAACTACCTGCCGGAAGGAAAGAGACAGAGATAGGGTCCACTGGCGAAGGGCAACGCGAGTGACAAACTATCCCCATGATTTGCGAATGATCGATGGACCGAAAGACCGATTTGATCTAATTTCCCATACCAACCACCGCCTCGTCATCCCGTCGCGAATGCCGGGATCCGGTAGCCAGCTAACGGGCGGCTTCCTAATAGTACTACCATTCTAGCCACCGCCAACCATCGCGAAGGGTTGAAACCCATTCGCTTGTGTAATGGAATACATCCTGCCCTGATCACCCGTCATCCCGGACGTAGTGTATACGGAGATCCGGGAACTCCCTTTCCTAACCTGACACTAACCAAGGAGTCCTCTTTCCCTGCGGCGGTTAAATCAAATCCAATGCACTAACTACCTGCCGGAGGGAAAGAGACAGAGATAGGGTCTTGCCGGCGAAGGGCAACGCGAGTGACAAACGATCCCCCTGATTTGCGAATGATCGATGGACCGAATGACCGATTTGCGATTTGGTTTTCAACGAGTATAACCACCGCCAACCATCGCGAAGGGTTGAAACCCGTTCGCTTCTGTAAGGGAATACAATCTCCCCATATCATCATACCCAAGAAATAACAAATGAAGTCAACTATCCTGCTTGTTGGAGGCAAAAGTCTCCTCAAAAAATGATTTCATCTTCTCCCAGCTCAGGCTGTCGGCTTTGGCGTTGTAGGCCAGCGGGAGGTCAAACTTCTGACCGAGGGAATCGGCGGCGGGGTTGGTGTAGGCATGTTGGGCGCCATCGTAATTGATATACTGATAATCTGCGCCCAATTCTTCGTAAGCACCTGATAGATTTGCAACCTGCTCTTCGGTCACAAAGGGATCATCCGCGCCGTTTAAGATCAGGATGCGGGAGGTAAGGCTTTCCTGTGGCATGACGGGCAGCTGGAGTCCGGCATGGAAAGCAGCCACACCATCCAGGTCGGAGCCGGAGTTGGCCATGGCCAGAATCACGCTTCCGCCAAAGCAGTAGCCGATGGCTCCTATCTGTGTGGAGTCCACGTTCCCGCGATTTTTCAGGGTTTCCAGGGCCGCATTAAAGCGGGCTTTTGCTGTATCGAAATTACTCATTACATTATTGGAGAACTTCATGGCATCATCAGGATGATCTGCTTGTTTTCCTTCGCCATACATATCCACGGCAAGAGCTACATAGCCGAGTTTGGCCAGTTCATCCGCGGCCTGGCGGGCATGCGCATCATGGCCCCACCACTCGTGAACCACCAACACACCCGGGCGTTTCGCAAAATTGTTTTCGTTCTGACTGATATACCCATTCATGGTAACCTCACCGGTGGAGTAGGTGATTTCCTGCCCCACTACATTTTTATCATTGGTGCTGTATTCACTTCTTCCACACGCTGCAATCAAAAATAAAACAGGTGCCAGCAGTAATAATCTTTTCATCTTGTATAATCCGTAGTTCGGTTGATTTTGATTGTTTAGATAGTTGATGGGTATAAAAGGTTTTGAGGGAGAATGGTTCCGGCCGGGTGATAGGTGTTGTTTATGGGGGTGATGTGGGAATCATTGCTAATTAACTTTCAAGTATCTTCTAATCATTAACACGCTTTTCGCAAGAGTTTGTGTAATCCGTATTTGTATGGTTTAATTCAATTTAGTTTATTTGATTAAATAATAATTCCACCTATTCTAAATTGCGTAACCCCAAATGGCATAGAGACGAAATCATTTTAGCTCTGGATCTATATTTTAAGATGGATTCAAGCAAGATGACCAGCTCACATCCCGATATCATTGAATTGTCAGAATTATTAAATCGCCTTCCCATTCACGATATCAGGCCAGACGAGGTGAAATTTCGTAATCCTAATGGTGTTAATTTAAAATTGAACAATTTTAAAGCTTTCGATCCTTCCTATTCAGGAAAAGGAATGGAAAATTTTGGAAAGCTTGATAAAAAAGTATTTCAAGAATTTGAATCTGATACAGATCGTCTTCACAAAATTGCTAATCGCCTACGAGAAGTAAGTAAAGACCTTGAGTTGGCGAATCAACTGTATATGATCAGTGAAGATAAAGAAGATGAACAACTTGAAGTAAAAGAAGGCGCGGTAATTTATAAGCTTCATAAATACCGAGAAAGAGATACCTCTATCATCAAGAAGAAAAAAGAAAAGGAGTTCAAACGATTAGGAGGACTCCCTTGCGAAGCTTGTACTTTTGATTTCTACCAAAAATATGGTGATTTGGGATATAAATATATTGAATGTCATCACCGTACACCTCTTTCCGAATTTTCAAGCCAAACTAGAACTACTCTGAATGATTTAGCATTGGTTTGTTCAAATTGTCACCGAATGCTTCACAGAAAAGTTGATACTCTTAGCGTTGAGAGTTTAAAGAACTTACTTTCGGCTTAATCTCTACCAAGCCACCTCTTCCTAATTTACGAATGATCGATAGACCGATTTGCGATTAGTGATTTTATTAATCGATTATACTCCACCCCAGAAAGTTCGTCGTTCCTTGTTCAAAATTGGCTCATCGACATATTCCGGCAACGTGTCGAAATCATCGACATATCAGGAGGAAAGCAGCTCGTAGAGGCGCGTATTCAGGTATAACATTTCGCGTCCCACCTGTTTGCTCTTCAAAATTCCGGCCGACTCCAGTTCTTTTAAATAGTCGGCAGCGGTCTGCCGCCTGGCCAGGTTTCGGTCTACCAGGAATTTAACTTTGCAATAAGGCTGTTCAAAGAGCAACTCAATCAATTCCTTGGAATACACCCGGTCGGGCAGCTTTTGCTTGGCTTCTTCCAGGATTTCATCCAGCAGGATTCGTATATCGTCGATCCGCTTCATCGTTTTTTCGGCGGTTACTTCCACGGCCTTTAACATGAAAATGAGCCAGGGTTCCCAATCCTGCTGTTCGGTCACCCCCCGGAGGAGACGATAATATTCCGGCTTGTGGGAAATCACATAATCACTCAGGTAAAGAACCGGCTGATGCAATAACTTTTGATGGATCAGGTACAGGATGTTTAGAATTCGCCCGGTTCTGCCGTTTCCATCTTTAAAAGGATGGATGGCTTCAAACTGATAATGCATCACTGCCATTTTCACCAGCGGATCGGTGTTATCATCAGCCTGCATATATTCGGTCAGGTTTTCCAGTAAATCCTGAATCAGCGTTTTTCCTTCGGGCGGCCAGTAAATAATTTTACGCGTTCTGGGGTTTGCAATCACGGTTCCCGAATCGTCCCGGATTCCATCTTCGGTTTCCTTTATTATCTGCATGATCCTTACATACAGCTGCTGGTTGAGTTGTCCGCTTTCCAGAGCGCTCACTCCTTCCCACAACGCCTTGCGGTAGCGGAGTACCTCCTTGGTTTGGGGATCCGTCTGCTGATCTTTGGCAGAAAGGGCGATAAAAAGCTTATCGTTGGTGGTGATCACATTCTCAATTTCCGAACTTGCCTTCGCCTCCTGCAACACTACATTATTAATCAGAATATCAGGATTAGGCAGGCTTACGGCTTTTCCTTTCAGCTCTGCCAGCATCCGGTTTGCTGCTATGGAGGCTTTTAAGACAGCCGGGGTTTCCAGCGTTTTATCCGGCGGAAGCAAAGGGAGGATATTATAAGGCTGATTTGCATAGTCTGACATAGAATGCGACTTTTTTAATATATGTCGAAATATACACTATTTATCGACACTTCATAAAAACCTGTCGAAATCATCGACATATCACGTAATTGCCACGAAAGCACTAAAACACAAAATGAAAGAGAAGCAAGGTGTTCTCCTGCAGGCAAAGCCTTAGTTCAAAGCAAGGGAAGGGAAGCAGGAGCTTCCGGGATGGCGTTCCGAAGGTGGACCTTCGGAACGAGATTAACCTCAACCCTGGTCATTGGTCATTGGTCATTGGTCATTGGTCATTGAAATTTGGAATTTGGAATTTGAACTCCAACTCACTCCACTAAAATCCACTCTTCCTGCGGAGGAACCAAAAACTCGGCGCCGTCTTCAGTAATCACCGCCATTTCTTCAACGGATATAGTTTTGTAAGTGCTGTCGGTCAGCGGCCAGCTGTGGAAGCCGTCGAAGGCAAACACCATCCCGGGCTTGAGAAGCTTTTGGGCAGAAGGGCGCTGTCTCGGAGTATGAGAACCACCTAAATTCGGTCCGGTGTCGTGAGCTACATACCCTACCGGGTGACCGGTGCTCCACATAACGTATTCGGATTTGTTTTCTTCCATGAGCTTTCGCTGGGCGGCATCTACATCTTCGCCGCGAACGCCGGGTTTCATAGCATTAAATGCCGCACGATTTCCGGCTTTGGCCGACTCCCAGTAAAACTGAAGGTCTTCCGGAGCTTCGGCCTCCCCTTCTTTCAACACATAAGCAAAACGCTGGATGTCGCTCACCCACCGATCGTATAGCTTAATACCAAAATCGGTTTGAATGACATCGCCGGGCATAATCACTTTGACGGTGGCATGGGAATGTCCGCGGTCAGCGCCGGAGTTTACATTCGGGTTTTGTGTAGGATTCCATGCTTCCCCTACGCCGTACTCCTCCATCTTTGCATCCAGGAAAGCCGCTACTTCGGCATCGGTGGTTACCCCGGGCTTAATGGTTTCATAGGCCTCCAGCTGCCATTGGGCGGTGAGCTCGGCGGCCTTGGTCATAATCTCCACTTCGCGGGGCGTTTTCACTGAGAGCCATTCGTATATCAGGTCTTCGGACGATACCAGTCGGCTGGAAAGTACTGCACCCAGAGCTTCCTCCAGAGCCTGCCGCTGAGTAAAACTGAGTCCGTCAGCTTGTGCATTGGCGGAGGATGAATTGACGGCGATGCTTTCAAAATCCTGAGTGTTCATAAACTCCGCAGCCTGTTCCATAGCCGAACGGCCCCGCTCTACCGGAATCACTTCATCGTGGATATCCAGTTCACCCAGCGCCGTGGCTTCCCCAACCGGCGAATACACCCGCGAGTGGAAACCGTCTTCATCCCGGTAAAATAAAAACGCAGCGGTCCCTCCGGCATTCTCCCCGCCAATGTGATCGGCAATGGGGTCGTTGTTATTCTCCCTGCAGATGACGATCCAGGCATCCACCCCGGCTGCTTCCATTGCCTGTGGCAACAGGGTTGAAATCCGCTCCTTCCGTATCTCCGGCCACGGCGATTCCCCCCATTCGATGGGCGGCTTGGATTCAGATGTACAGGCGGTGGTGATCATAAGAAGAGCAACTAAGTAGCGAAGCATGGCTTATATTTGATTGAATGTTGATGTCTCAAGGAATATGAACATCCAACAAGGAACATCCAACTTTTAAGGAGTGGAATGAATAGCGTTCCGAAGCAGGAGCTTCGGAACGAGGAGGGACGAGGAGGGAAGAACCCTGTTTTACACAGATTCTTCACTCCGCCACGCTGCGTTCAGGATAACACAAACCTGTGGGCATATTCTTATGCCGTCGCTGACGGCATCGCCCCGGCTGCGGGGCGTAAGGAATGCATGAACAGGCCCTGTCATCCCGAAGGAGTAAGCACAGCGAATGACTGAGGGATCTCTGTGATTTGCGAACAATCGATGGACCGAATGACCGATTTGCGATTTCTTTTATTAGACAACCCCATCGTCATCCCGCAGCGAATGCCGGGATCCGGTAGCCAGCTAACGAGCATGCTTCCAGGCAACCTCAACCTTTCTTGCCACCACCAACCACCGCGAAGGGTTGAAACCCGTTCGCTTGTGTAATGGAATACATCTTACCTCTATCTCAGAATACCCCAACAACTGACATCACCTCCAACCGCCTTCCCGACAACCTAACTATTAAAGGAGTCCTCTTTCCCTGCGGCCATTAAATCAAACCCAATGCACGAATTGCACACCGGAGGGAAAGAGACAGAGATAGGGGTCCGCCAGCTAAGGATAACACTGCCTGTTTAACACTAACCCCATTGATTTGCGAACATCCGATTTGCGATTTCTTTTACTTAGTCAACCACAACCATCGTCATCCCGCAGCGAATGCCGGGATCCGGTAGCTAGCTATTGGGCATGCTTCCTGACAACCTCAACCTTTCTCGCCACCACCAACCACCGCGAAGGGTTGAAACCCATTCGCTTGTGTAATGGAATACATCAATACCCCAACAACTAACATCACCTCCAACCGCCATCCCGACAACCTAACTATTAAAGGAGTCCTCTTTCCCTGCGGCCATTAAATCAAACCAAATGCACGAATTGCACGCCGGAGGGAAAGAGACAGAGATAGGGTCCTCAAGCGAAGGACACCACTGTTTCCATTCAACCCTCTCTTCGCTCCGACGCAGAGCGTCAGGAGCGAGGTGGATAATGGACAAGAATAAAGGAGTCTTCTAACGAAGGATAAACTGCCTTAATTTACCCTAATTAAGTTCTACTTTCTCGGAGATGTAATTATTGTAGTACTTCATCTGCACCACTTCCCCGTCCTCATTTCGAATGAAGCGCATGCTTTCGCCATCTTCCCCGTTATCGCGGATGCGTACAAAGTGATCTTTCTCCACCCTTCGATACTTAGAAAATTCTCCGGGATTACTTGACGGAAGTCCCATCCTCACCAGTTTATTTCCCCAGGTCCCTACATAGCTGGTACTCTTCATAACTTCACCCTGATAATAGCCCGCGTATTCTTTGAGTTCTTCAGCCAGATCCTCATCAGCGGCTTCGATACTGCCGGCTTCAGAAAGAATACCATGTATACCCCGGGCGTATTTACCGGGATTCGGGTTACTGCTGTTGATCATCACCGAATAGGCCATCTTGGTTTCGGGGTTCATCATTAGTGTAGTCTTGTATCCGGGACAATGACCGCCGTGCCCTACCCATTTCTTCCCATCGGGACCTTTGTAGACGGCAAAACCGAGTCCCCAGCTGGTGCCAAAATCGCTGTCCATCCAGTGGATGTTGTGCATGTTTTTGATGGTGGCCGGATGCAGAATCTCTTCTTCTTCCGCATCATACAGCCGGAACTGCCAGGCAGCGAAGTCGGCCAGGTCTTCGACGGTTGAGCTGAAACCCGCTGCGGGCGTTACTCCGTTGGGGTCAAACATCTCGACTGGGTCCTGCTTGCCTTCGAAGGTTTCATAGGAATGGCCCACAGCCAGCTGTCCACCCCAAAGATCCCCGGGCATATCGGGCCGGGTGTCATCCAGGCTCAGAGGGTTCAGAATGTGTTCTTCCACATAACTTTCATATTCCTGTCCGGAAACTTCTTCCACGATATAGCCGAGCAATGCCATAGACAGATTACTGTACTGAAAATAGGTGGAGGAGGGATACAGCGTTTGCTGACTGTTCAGCTTGTCCAGTACCTGCTGCTTGGTAGGAAATTCTTGTTCAGGGTCCGTCCAGTGCGACCATGCATTTTCCCGGGGAAGGCCGGACGAATGAGTAAGCAAATTCCGGATGGTAATTGGACCGCTGAGCTCATATTGCTGCTGTAGATCAAAACCAGGTAACACATCTTCCACACGATCGTCCAGCCTCAGCTTTCCATCTTCATACAGGTTCATGATTGAGACCGAAGTAAAGAGCTTGGAAATGGAGCATATGCTACAGATGGTATTGGTTTCCATAGCGAGGCCCTCTCCGGGATTGGACTGTCCATAGGCACCTTTCCAGACCACTTCCTGATCTTTCAGAGCAATGGCACTTATGCCCGGCAGCTCATCGTACTTTTGCATGGCATCCAGCCACACGTCTACCAGAACAATGGCCTCCGAATAATCTGTCTTTGTTTCCTTTTCTTCGGCTTTCTCTTCCTGTGCAAATGCAAAGTGGCTTCCTGCAAGCAGCACAATCAGCAATATTGATTTCTTTCCCATGATCCCCAAGTTGGATTAGTATTGAATCCATGGAATTGAAACATTTATAATCGTTTTTGCAAGATTTTTTTGTTCGGGATCGCTGCCTTAATTCCATCAGTTCCTTCACTTCGTTCAGGATAACACAAACATGCGGGCACCTACCTTATGCCGTCTGTGACGGCATCGCCCCGATCCGGGCGTAAGGGATGTGTGGATATGCCCTGTCATCCTGATGGAATGAGCGCAGCGAAAGACTGAAGGATCTCTGTGATTTGCGAACAATCGATGGACCGAATAACCGATTTGCGATTTCTTTTACTTTAGACTACCCCACCGTCAGCCCGCAGCGAATGCCGGGATCCTGTAGCCAGCTAATGGGAATGCTTCCAGGCAATCTCAACCTTTCTCGCCACCACCAACCACCGCGAAGGGTTGAAACCCGTTCGCTTGTGTAATGGAATACATCTTAGCTCTATCTTAGAATACCCCTACAATCGACATCACCTCCAACCGGCATCCCGACAACTTAACTATTACAGGAGTCCTCTTTCCCTGCGGCCATTAAATCAAACCAAATGCACGAATTGCAAGCCGGAGGGAAAGAGGCAGAGATAGGGTCCTCTAGCCAAGGATACCACAGCCTTATACCCTTCGCTCCGACGCAGAGCGTCAGGAGCGAGTACTTGGGCTAACTCTTCACGTCATTGGTCATTGGAATTTGGAGCTTGGGATTTCGCCCCCGCTAAATCACTTCCTCCACATACCGCTTCACATCAAATTCATCCATGGGAGACGTTTTCCTTAGATACAACGGATGATGAGGGTGTCCTGCTTTAGAAATGCGTCCCCGGGTAAAGAACCGGTTGCCGTTACCGGAAATGGCATCATAAATATCCTGCAGGCAGCGTGAAAGGTACGGCCGTTTTTCGATCAGCGTTCCCCAGGCACACCAGATATCAGCGGACAGATTGTTGGTTAGCTCAGCAATAACGTCCACGTTTTTGTCATGAATCTTCTTCTGGAAGTGTTTGTGCATCTTATCCGGATTGGTGGCCCGCTGCGGATACAGGTTGAACATGAGCCACCCATCGTAATTGTTTTCCATCGCAAACCGGGCAACAGATGCCACTGTGGGATCCAAATCTCCCGGCTTGGCCGTAGATGGGTTCACCCCAAAACAAATCAGTGGATTATCGCCTTCCTGCCCTAAAGAATAACGGGTCAACGGTTCATCGTGATGGTAAATCCATGAGCGATCGGGGTACATGGGTCGGGTTTGATTCTGGTTTTTTTGAGGATGGGAATATCGAAGTTTTAGGTTCCAAGTTCCATGGTTTGAGGTTCGGATCATAAATTCGTGCTCCAGTTTTTTGCAAACAGACAATCCCTCATTTGGAGATCCCGGATCAAGTCCGGGATGACGGCGTGATTAGGAAAAGTTGTCATCCATTACGCAAACGAATGGGTTTCAACCCTTCGCGATGGTAGCGATTGACTGAATTCTGATTAACGAGTAACGAATAACGAGAAAATCTACCCTTCCTATTGATCAGAATAAGCCGGCTGAATGTTCGATATTGTTCTAAAAACCCACTACTTTTTTCTATGGCAAATTCCATTTCCAAAAAAATTCAGAAACACCTTTCTCAGAGCCTGGCCGATTATTTTGAACCGGATGCTTTTTTTATTCTGGGTGTAAGTGGCGGCCCCGATTCCATGGCGTTGCTCTATCTTTTCCATCTGCTGGAGCGGGATGCGCTGGTGGTTCATATCAATTATGGCAAGCGCGGAAAACAGTCTGATAAAGACCAGGAACTGGTGGAGCAGCTGTCTTTTCAGTGGGGCTTTGAATGCTGTTCCATTCGGCTGAATCCAAAAGAGGCCGAAGGCGGGAACTTTCAGAACTGGGCGCGCAATCAACGGTATCAGTTTTTTCAGGATTTGAAGGGTAATTCCGGTGCCGACGCTATCGTCACGGCGCATCATCAGGACGACCAGGCAGAGACGATTCTACAAAAGCTGTTTCGGGGAAGCGGACCGGCTGCCTGGCAGGGCATGAAGGAATGGGATGGCAAGTTGTTTCGCCCCCTGCTCAATTTTGATAAAGAAGAAATTCTGGCTTTTTGCGAATCAGAAGCTATTCCCTACCGCACCGATGAAAGCAACAAAAGCTCTGATTATGCCCGTAATTTCATACGGAATGAATTCGCCAGCAAGATGGATGATCTTCTGCCCGGCTGGAAGCAAAACATACTGAACCTCCCGGAACAAGGAAAATTATTTGAAGCGAGTATTACGGAAATCACTGAGCAGGTGACAAACAAAAACAGTATCAATCTGAAAAAATACGCACAGCTTCCGGAAATCCTGAAACCGGCTGTACTCAAGAATCTGCTGGACCAGTTTGGGGGGAAGGCGCCTATTCCAAAGGTCAGCTTGAAGCCCTGACCGAACTTGAATTTCTGCAACCCGGCAAAAGCATGAAGGTTGGAAACCTGATTTTGACGCGCGAACGGGACGGGATCTACCTTCAGCAAAATGAAAGCATTGACGAGATCACCCAAAAAATCACGAAAAAAAATGCGCAAGAAGGCTATTGCCTGAATGGCGTCACCCTGAAAAAAACAAAGAAGCCGTCTAAGAAAGCCGCTCTGAAGCTGGATGCGTCCAAACTATCCTGGCCGCTAACACTTAGGAACTGGAGCGATGGTGATGCCTTGCAGCCTTTGGGAATGGATGGGCATCAAAAAATATCCGACCACCTGACAAACCGTAAAATTCCCTCACATTTCAAGGAAAAGGCCTTGGTATTGTGCGGATCAGATAGTACTATTTATGCTATTCTATATCCTGTTCCGGCAACAAATAAAGAGCGGGGTGCCATCTCTGAATTGGCTAAATGCGAATCCACATCAACTTCTTTTTTGACGATAAATTTCAGTTAGTATGAGTTCAACTTTTTACCAACCGGATACAGTGACTTGTAACGGTGAAAAATTCAAAATTTTTATTACTAAAGACCAGATCGACGAGCGCCTGAACCAACTTGGCAATCAGCTGGATAAAGACTATGACGGCAAAAAGCCAATTTTCATTGGGATCCTGAACGGGGCTTTTATTTTCCTGGCCGACATCATGCGTCATGTAAGTATCGACTGTGAGGTGGATTTTATGAAACTCAGCAGCTATGGTGACAAAAAGGTGTCGTCAGGGCAGGTTACCGAACTCAAGCACATTGATGCTAAAATTGAAGGCCGGCATGTAATTCTGATAGAAGACATCGTGGATACCGGTCTTTCGATGAATTATATGGTGAAACGAATTAAAGAAAATAACCCCGCTTCTGTGGCCGTCTGTACTCTGCTTCACAAAAAAGAAGCCACCCACCACGATGTTCAGCTCGATTATGTGGGCTTTGAGATTCCCAATGCCTTCGTTTTAGGATATGGGCTTGATTACGCTCAGGAAGGGCGAAATCTTTCTCAAATTTATGTTATTGACAAAGAGGAAGATTAATGTGTAACTAACTGCGTCATCGGGTTGGTTTGGGGTAGACAGGACATTATGATTCGAACAGGTATTTTATTTTTTTCTCTGCTTTTACTGGCAGAGTCGACAGCGGCTTTTCAAACTCCACTGCTGCAAAAACTGGATACACTTACCTATCGGGAATTGACCCTGGAAGATGGCTTGCCTGTTAATACAGTGAATAGCGTGACCCAGGATTCTTTGGGGTTCCTTTGGATTAGTACTTATGACGGATTGGTGCGCTTCGATGGGTTGAACTTCAAAATCTACGACTACTCCAACACACCCGAGATGCCCCACAACCGGGCTACCCTGGTTCACCGACAAGAAGGGGTTGGAATGTGGTTTGCCCTGGAATATGGAGGTGTTCTGTTATATAAAGATGGGCAGTTCAAACATTTTGGCCCTGAAAATGGATTTACAAATTCAGACCTGACAAAAATATATGAAGTTAGGGACGGCCGTATGTTCTTTGTTACCCACATGGGGCTTTATGTATACCAGGACAGTGCTTTTTCCCTTTTTTATAACTTCTCTGCACTTCAGAATCAGGTCTCTCATTTCTTTGAAGACAACGACGGTTCTTTTTGGATATCCACCAACGATGGCTTGCTTCATCACACTCAAAATGGGTTTCAACAGTATCATGTAAGCACCGAACAGGCTGAAAACCAAATACGGGTAACCCATCGTGATAAAAATGGCACCCTGCGGGTTGGTACCAAGAACGGACTTTACGAATTCAAAAAAAATCGGCTGGTAGTACCTGAAAAATATAACATACTCAGAGGCTCCATTATCCTTCATATTTTTGAAGGGGATGACTACCTCCTTTATTTCTTACCCGGTGAGGTGTATATCGAAAAAAAGGGGAAGGTTTACCGGGTACCTAACAGAGAAATGGTGGCCGAAGAGACTTACATTGAATCGTATGAAGACAGCGATGGGAATGTATGGTTGTTAGGTAATGCGGGTTCTCTGGGAGTGTTTAAAAATGGCCGGATTGAGAAATTTAATGCCCTTGATGAAATCAAAGACTATTACTTCAATGGCATTTTTGAAGACCGGGAGGGCAACCTCTGGTTTTCTACGAACCAGAATGGACTTATCAGTGTAATGAAGTCTAAAGTTCAAACACTGGGTACTCCGGAAGGTTTGTCCGGCGATAACATCCTGGCGATGGAGAAAGACCGTGCAGGTAATTATTGGGTGGGTACACGTGGAAGCGGGCTCAATAAGATTGAGAATAACCGGATTGTTATCTACAAAAACACCAAAAGTGATATTAAATCCAACATCATTCAAGCCATAGAGGAAGACGCTGAGGGCAATATCTGGGTAGGCTTCCACCAGGAAGGGATCGATAAGCTGACCAATGGTACGTTCAGAAACTTTGAATTTGGGAATAATGCCGAGATTAATGATGTCCGGTCTATTTACAACGACAGCAACAACCAGCTTTGGGTAGGTACTTATGGAGGGCTCATAAAATTCAATCCTGCAAGTGGTCAACATCAGGTATTTGGAACTGATGAAGGCATGGCCGGTCAAAAAATCAGATATATTACCCAAGATGCCTCAGGGGCACTTTGGATTGGAACACTGGATGGGGGTGTAAGTCGATTCAAAGACAACCGGTTTACTAACTACACTACAGAAGATGGGCTTTCTTCCAACAACATCCGGTCCATTTATGTGGATGAACAGGATTCAGAGACCATCTGGGTGGGTACTGAAAACAATGGTCTGAACCGCATTAAAAATGGCGAAATAACTTTCATCAACACCATTGACGGGCTCCCTGATCATATTATACACTGGATTTCGCAGGACCGGGAAGGCTGGCTCTGGATGTCTTCTAACAGAGGCATCATCAAAATCGACAAAGCAGAACTGAATGCATACCTGGACGGAGTAACCAATAACTTTACCCTTTTGCATTATGGCCGGCAGGAGGGGATGCGAAACCCGGAGGCAAATGGAACTGTACAGGAAGCTGGACTACGTACTGAAGACGGTCGCTTTTGGTTCGCTACCCAGGAAGGAGTGTCCATTTTTCATTCAGATACCATTAAAACCAACCGTATTCCCCCTACTGTCGTTATCAATAATATTCAGGCCGGGAAGCATGTATATGACGGGCCGGAAACGACCATCGAAAAGGGCTTCAAAAACTTCACCGTTAATTTTCATGCGCTCACCTTTGTAGCACCCGAGAAGACAAGATTCCGGTACCGGCTAACCGGTTATGAGGATGCATGGACAGAAGTATCCGGGCAGCACAGTGCATCCTACGCTGATGTCCCTGCCGGTGATTACACCTTTGAAGTACATGCTGCCAATAATGACGGTGTTTGGAGTAACCGTCCGGCTATGGCAGCCATAACCGTTCAACCTTTCTTCTATGAACAACTCTGGTTCTACCTGCTGGTTATGGTCATAATTGGAGTGGGGTATTATTCAGCCTCACAACTTAAATACCGGTACCTGCTTCGCAAACAGGAAAAAATGGAGAAGTTGATTCAGGAACAAACCGCTCAGCTCCGAAGAGAAAAACGAGAGGTTGAGGAAAAAAGTAACATTATCCGTCAGCAGGCTGAAGAACTGGAGGAAAGCAATAAAACCAAAGACAAGTTTTTCTCCTTAATAGCGCATGACCTTCGCAACCCATTTCAGGCCATTTTAGGCTATAGTGAAATGATGATGACGGAAGTGGATGAAGCGGATTCTGAGGAACTGAAAACCGGTCTTAAACATATTTATACTTCATCAAAATCATTACTGTCGCTGGTTGAACATCTCTTGAACTGGGCTTCCCTGCACACAGGAAAAATCAGCCCGGATCCTGAAAAAGTTAATCTTGGGGAACTCCTGGAAAGAACCTGTCAACTGTTCGAGCATGTAGCTGAGCAAAAGAAAATTAGTTTGTACAAGAAGACCGGAGAAGATGCTTACCTCATGGCCGACCTGAATATGCTGGAAACAATTCTGCGAAACCTGATTTCTAATGCTATTAAATTTACCCATGAGGGTGGTAACATCTGCCTGGCATCATATCGGGATCAGAGTTATTGTTATATCGAAGTTGAGGATGACGGCATAGGGATGTCGGAAAAGTTAGTCGACAAACTCTTGCGCCTTGATTCAAATACGTCAAGAGCGGGAACCGGTGATGAACAGGGAAGCGGACTTGGGTTATTAATTTGCAAGGAAATGATAAACCTGCACAATGGAGAAATCATCATTGAATCTGAGCAGGATAAAGGCACAAAATTCACCTTAAAATTTCCTGCTGAAGGCTTATCAAATAAAGAAAATGAGACTAAATAAGGCACTCAGATTAAAGCTTTATCAGGGTTGCTATTAGTGTGAAAAGGTCGCTATATTTGTTGCCCTTCAAAAACGGAGAGGTGGCTGAGTGGCTGAAAGCGCTCCCCTGCTAAGGGAGTATACCTCTAACGAGGTATCGAGGGTTCGAATCCCTCCCTCTCCGCATTAAGTACGATACAAAAGTTTTTCATTCACCAAGCATTATTTTTGGAAAGAAGAGGGATGAGAAGCTTGTCCCGCTTTTAACCCGGATAGAGAAAGTGGAAAAAGTCCAGCGGGAAATCCCTCCCTCTCCGCATTTTTATGCTTCTCCTTTCTATTTTCTTTTCATTATAAATACACCGTTCCAGTTTTCCCCCGGTGGGTCTTCCTTCATTAGTTCGCAGCGCCTGATAAATATTCCTGACGGATTTCTTTGGTAACGCTCCAAAGATTTCGATTCTTTGAATTTCTCGACAGCTGTATCCCATTCCTGGTTAAAGTAGTACTCTAATCCTTGTTCATACAAACCTATACAGTCGTGCAGTTGCTGATCGGCATCCACTCGTAAACCAGCAATTTCATACACTTTTACCGGTCGGGTTCTTCCTTTAACTACAATGTTATCCAGCAGCCTGAATATACAATCATCTCCATATCCCTCTGCCTCATCTTTGGTTGACTCGGTTACCATAGTATAGACGCCGTATTGCTTGGCTCCGCTTTCACACCGGGCAGCAAGGTTTACATTATCTCCCATCATGGTGTAGTTGAAGCGCCGGGATGAACCCATGTTTCCGGTTACCATAACCCCGGTATTCATTCCAATCCGCTGATGCATATTTGCCACCAATTCCGACCACCCTTCCTTTTCCCATTTTTTGCGTAATTCAGCCAGTTCTTTTTGCATAAGCTGAGAAGCCACACACGCCTGATAGGCATGATCTTTCATGGGAACGGGCGACCCAAAGAAGGCAACAATGGCATCCCCTATATATTTATCGAGCGTACCACCCCGAGTGTTCAGGATGTCTGTCATGGTGCTCAGATAGTCGTTGATGAGTGTTACCAGCTCCTTAGCTTCCAATTGTTCAGAGAAGGTGGAAAAGGCTACCACATCACTGAAGAAGGCCGTCATATGGGTTTCTTCTCCCCCAAGCTGGGGTTCTTCCCCGGAGGCAATCATCCGGTCTACCAGCTCCGGTGATACATAGGAAGCAAACATCCCTTTGATACGACGCTTTTCTTTTTCTTCGACGTAATATTCATAACTCACCATTCCTACCTGGGTGATAATAACAGCAATCAGCGGCCCCATGAGCATCATTAACACATTGTGATTCATGAACGCCCAGTAGGTAATCCCAAAATACCCTAAGGCCAGTATCACCGAAGCTGTAATTCCCCAGGAAGCACCGGCAACCCGGTTTACTAAAGTAATCGCCAGGCACAGAAAAAACATAATGATTAAGGTATACCACCCCCGAAATCGCTCGATATAATTTCCGTCCAGAACGGTTTGTATGGCATTGGCATGAACCTGATACCCGGGACGCGGGTTATTTCCTTCATTGGCAAAGGGTGTTGTATAAAAATCTTTCAACAAGGGCATAGTGGCCCCTACAATCACAATTTTGTCCTCAAAAGTGCCTTTGGTTAAATGACCAATATCAGGATCATCAAAGGTATTAACCCCAAAATCCAGCTCAGTCTCAAACACCGTGGTATAGTCTGAGTCATCAATTACTTCTTCATATGAAACTTCCGGAAAGGTACTTTCGGGGCCATAGAAGTTGATGAGAAAAGAATTCGGCCGGTCCTTCAGAATCTCATAAGGGCCGAATGAAAAGTAGTCACTATTTGGATTAGGACCGATGGGATCGATTTCTTCATAGGGAATTTCTCCATAGAGCCTGAGAGCCTCCAACCCCAACCGATAATAATCCTGCTCCTGATGCTTTTGCCCGAAGCGGTATGAACGAATAGCACCATCTATATCCGGATGCACCTTCACCAAAGCCACCCTGTTTGGGTTGTTCACGTTTAACACCGGGGTAGGAAATAAGGTAGAAATCTCATCCGAATACTGAGAAACCGTTCGCTGCAGATCACCCGCCAATATCACATTGCCATGCTTTTTGATAGCCTCTGCGAAGGTAGTGTCATTTTTGGCCTCATATATATCCGGGTTATTGAAAACCACATCGAAGGCTATAACTTTGGCACCGGCCCTGTTCAGGTTCTCAACCAGACGTGCATGAAGGTTGGTTGGCCAGGGAAATTTTTGAGGGATTTCCTGATCGGCCTGCTGACTAATCGCAACCAACACAATAGGTGAATCTGATACATCAAGAGGCCCTCTCCACTCAAAAAGCTGGTCAAAATATTTAAGCTCGGTAACCTGAATGGGCCTGATCAGCATCAATACAAAAGAAACGGCAAACGCAGCAATGGCAATAAGAGCGACAGAAGTAAGTCTTTTCTTTTTGGGGGCCATTTAGTTAAAAACTGAATACATATCTGAGCTGTACAATGCGATCGTTTGCCCGGCTTTGGCCGCTTACATTGGTAAGGTTGGCATCAAAAACCAAAGCATGATACTCATTGAAATTATAGCGCGCTCCGGCTTGTAAAACAAATGTAGAATAGGTGTTTTTGGTTACCTCATCACTCAGCACAAAATAATTGTCGCGCGGATTGTCGTTGAGGACTTCGGAATTGGGATCATCCCTGATCTCGATCATCCGGGATGCTGTCTTATTTTGAGTGATGGCGAGTCGGCCGTTTATGATTAGATTATCTTCCATCAGCCGATAATTACCCGAGGTATAAATCCCGAAAATGTTAATATCATTTTGTCCGCTCCCCGCCTCGGTACTATTTGTAGTGATGCCAAATTGTGTTTCCAGCGGCAAATCAGAAAAGCGGGAGTTGAGACTTAACGAAAAGGATGTACTTAACACATCACCGTAAGCAAAAACCTCGTCTGTAGTTTTAAGATTAGAAATGCTCAGGGATACATCATTGCGGGCATTCATCCAGTTAAACTGTTGCGTCACAGATGTATTGATATTCACGGTATAGTTCGATCGCGGAGTTGGAGTAACCAGAGTTACCAGTGTATCCTGCCCGTTTATAGTTCTCGTTTCCTGCCGGATATTTTGCACCGCAGCATTCACCAGGTCGTCGGGTAGTAAAAAGTTTTGCCGCTCGATATCATTGTCCCGCGTCCGGTACCGCACTCCTGCACTTACTCTCGGTAGTTTACGATCTACCGGATACCAGCTTACATTGGTTCGGTAAGTGATGGTATTGGTAGTGGCATCGCGGGTACCGCTTACATTGTCATTCAGGTTTTCATAGCCCAGCGTCAGGTATAAACGATTCGATAGAAAGTTCATCCGGTCGGTAAGGGTGAACCCCGCCACATCTTTTCGGATCGTGGAGTTAGCCAAAGAGTTGAACCCGGGACCAATCCATCGGTACTGGGCTCTGAAATTATTATTAGGATATCGAAATGACAGCTCGCTGTTCCCTGCCAGAATACTGGTCGGGAAGAAAGCCTCTCCGGTAATATCACCGTTTTCATCTTCCTGAATCTTGAACGGAAGTGTATTCATGTTTTCATTCACGATGATGAGCCATGACAATTGCTCCAATAAATCTGCCATACTCTGATCAACATCAAAACCCAAATCTTCAGCTCTTTGAACCGTAAGCGGCCCGTCGTAAATATTATTATTCAGTGCACTAATCACCGCTTCCGACTCAAACCGAATACGATTATTATTGAATCCCATCTTCAAATCGGTTCCAACCACCAGGTTATCCCTCGGCTTGATATTCCCACCCCGAACATCCAACCGATCAGGGTTGGCAAGTAAGGTATCCCGCGCCGGTTGATCGAGGTTGTTGTTCAATATCACATTTGAGTTTACAAGGTCCATGTAATCCCGCACATTAAATATGGACGTGGTGTCATCCTGAACCTTGAGCATATGAACTCCGAATTGGAATTTTTCTTCGTTTCCAATTCCTACTCTGCCCCCGAACAACCTGCGCTGGAACGTTCCCCTTCCCCCATCCTGATAGGTCAGCAGATAATTGCGATCAACCACCGAATCGGCTCCTATGGTTACTTCTTCAACTATTAAACTATCGTATTGATTAGTGACCTCCCTATCCAGCTCTCCATAAATGAATTGGATATTCAGATTATCATTCAGTAGATGCAATGAGGTGTTCAAGCCATGAACCCGACGTCCGGAAATCGAAAACTGACTCATAACAGGATACACATGCCCGGCTTCAAAATCCCACCAGTCTCCATAGGCCAAATCAATACCATACCGGTTTTGGGGCTGAAGTCGCACCGATTCCTGAGAAGTCAGGTATCCATTTACTGAATACCTGAACTTACCATAAGCTCCGGAAATACTGGTTCTCCCCGTATACGCATTGTTTACATCTCCGGCTATCACCTGATTTCGGGCTGTTAATTCAACCTGACCCTGCGGAACCCTGCTCGGACCAAAACCCTGAAATGAGGCCTGTCCAGGTGCAACTACAGCGAACCTCCAGTTGGCAACAGAATAACTCTGATCTTCTGTTCTATATTCAAGAGATATGGTATGCGCACCGGGTGATAAATTATCCGGCACATAGGATATGTAATAAGCCGAAGTGTCGGCTTCAGATGTCACATCCTCACCGTCAATCAACAATTGAAACTCTCCCGGCTCCAGGTCCGATTTCTCATAAAAAAGGGCGATGGCAATTACGACATCATCCCTTGTGACACCATTACCCGGACGGGGAGAAAGAATAGTATAATCGACCCCTTCCAGCTTTGGCTTATCCTCCCCCAGGCTTTCAACTACCTCCACTTCCACCGGGTTTTCCGACGGAAGGTTATTGGGGTAATAAACCTGTTCCCCTGAGTTGAGTGTCAGCTCAAAATAGTATTCAAGAGAACTGGCATTGGAGTTTCCAACGGTGAAAAAAGCCTGGAACACCCCATTTCTGTACTCTACTTCCTGCTGTTGATATCCAAAGTCTCCGTCGTACCTGTAGAATAATTGTGCCTGCTGGAAATCAGCTTCGGAGATCCCGGGAACTCTGAATTCCAGTACATTTTGTTCATTTCTCTCAAGAGCCAAAGGTGCCTGATGCTGAATGGTAAACTGTGCACAGACGACTCCTGAAGCTGTCAAAAACAGCAATAGCATTAGTCCTTTTTTTACTACCCCAATCACTATATACGTATTCGTTAATCTTAAACTATCCGAAACCTGCGCAATATCTGCTTAATTATCGCTTTCCTCAAAAACATCGATTCTTACTTCCCGAAGCTGTCCGTTTTGGTCTCTGAACCTGAGGATGATTTCTTTTTGAATAAGGTCATTTTCCATTTCATCGTACCCTTCACCCAGATCATTCAATTCTTCCGGTGTTAGTGTACCCGAATCTACGTTGTTACCCTGTTCATCTACCTGGGCATACATTTGTTCAAACAGAGAAACCGTTTGCCCCGAATTGAGAGCTGTCACATCAACCTGACCTTCTTCCACCCATACAAATCCATCGAATCGACTTCCGAAATCCGTTCCCTGAACCGAAGCAAGCGAGCGGCTGGTGGCCACTTCAAAATCATTACCTCCCTGTGGTTCCACATTCAGGAATATTTCCCCGTTCTTCAAATTAATCCGGGTATTCATGGCCTTAGAGGCTGTAGCCACCGCTCCATTTAATATCAGTAATGAACTGGGCTTCACCTTAGCTACGCTTGCATCCATAAATACGACCAGGGCAAAACCTTCTTCGTTTGTTTCCAAAGAATCCCCATCAAAAAGGCGTTCACCTTTATTTTCCTCTAAATCCAGATTAATTAGCTTATCCACATCGAGGTTACGAAGGGTAACATCCGGCTTAAACCGTTTTACAATGGCAAGAGGCCGTTCCGATTGAGCCCGTGCAATTTCCGGCAGTCCAAATCCTGCTACAACCAGCAGTACGATAAAGGCATAGAATTTCTTATTTACGATACTCATGTGATCCCTCAGCTTCCTTCCACTATAATTTCTTCATCTCTGATTTTCTGGAGTAACTCCTCCAGTTTTAATGAGGCGGCCGGACCGGAAAACTCCTGTCCGTCGTACTGAATCGATTCCAGGGTAAATCCACTGTCTTTCAACCTTTGATACGCATCCTGTCCGATTAACCGCTCAATTGCCCGTCGCACTTCTGCTGAAATGGGCGCAGTTGCTGTAGCCTGAGCGGCATCTTTCAATACAAAACTCCATATTTCTGATGAAACTTCTTCTGTGTCACCACTGGATTGAAGGGTGGTTACAACCTGCCAGTAGTACGTTTTGCCTTTTTCCAATGGCTGAACACCCGATGAGGGGAATTGAAAAGAATTGGCTTCTACGGTTACATCCAGATTTTCAAAAGTAAGCAGCGAACCGCCATTTCCTACAGGTGCTGAACTTTTGGCACTGGCAAGTAATGATTCAGGGCTGTCTTGTCCGCGCTGCTCTACCACCAGCAGCCGGTAAGAAACATTATTTTCTCCTTCCCAGCTGAATTGAGGAAAGGGATTGGTGATCTCACTTTCTGTCCCCACTACATCTCCCGGAGTTTTCAGATAGATGTTTCCTTCTTCAAAAGAAGCGGCTGCCATACTTCCTCCACCAATTTCAGCTATATCTCTGGCAAGGTTCTGCCTGCCTTGTGCATCTGTAACTCTGAACAGAATCAGCTCAAGCGTATAAGTATCACGGGGTAGCGTTGTAGACCCGGATAAATCACTCAGAAAATCTTCACCCTCGGTAGTTAATCCGCCTGTAAAAGAAATTGTTTGGTTGATTCCGGGAATGCGTTCGTTCGCTAAATCATTATTAGTAAAGTAAACTGCCTGAAACGGTTTCAGGGAAAAAGGTCGTGACGCATTTTGAGTTACCTCAACAATGGCACCTACCTTTCCGGCGGTTACGATTAGTTCAAAATAGAGATTGTCAATAGACTCATCAGAGAGGTTTTCCATGGTAGCTGATATGAGTACCGGTCCCTGACCTTCGCTATCAATACCTAATCCTGTCAGGCTGAGTGTTTGAGCATTTTCAAGAATCGGACTCGGCTCAACATTAAGGGTGATGTCCTGCGCGGCAGCAAATTTATTGGGAACAACACCTATGAGTGCAAGTACAAAAAGTGTAAGATAAAATTTTAATGATCTCTCGTTCATTTTCATTGTAACTCCCGTTTTTATCAATCACGCTCATTTTAAAGTATAAGCAGCATACAAACAAGCGATCCAATTAACTCTAATATTTATGAATTTGACGATGAAAAACCCACAAATTTTATTGAATCGCATAAAAAAAGCCTTTTTCGAAGCGAAAAAGGCTTTTGTGGAGCTACGGGGATTCGAACCCCGGACCTTCGCGCTGCCAGCGCGACGCTCTAGCCAGCTGAGCTATAGCCCCGAAGGAATCCTAAAGATACCTGTAGTATAAAACTTATGCTAACTTTTTTTAGCTAATTTTTCTTTTGATACACAACCCAGTATCATTATTTTCAGACAAAATAGTGTATATTCTAACCCTAATAATTAATTGAATTGGAGAAATCTTAATATGAAGCGAACTATCCATCTTCTCGTTCTCACACTTTTCTTAGTAGGTGGTACCGTAGTACAGTATGGCTGTGGTTCTGACGAACCTGTTGTTCAGGAACCTGTAGACACTGACGGCGACGGTCTTACTGATGCTGAAGAAGCAGAATTAGGTACCGATTCTAATTCAGCAGACTCTGACGGCGACGGTCTTACTGATGCGGACGAAATAAATACTTACGAAACAGACCCTCTGAACTCTGACACTGACGGCGATGGCCTGAGTGACGGTGACGAAGTTAACTCTTACAATACCGACCCTAACAGTGCTGATTCTGATGGTGACGGACTCAGTGATGGCGATGAAATCAACGAGCACGAAACAGATCCTAACAATGCCGACTCTGACGGCGACGGACTCAATGACTATGACGAAGTAATGACTCATGGCACGAATCCAAACAACGCAGATTCTGATGGTGACGGATTTACCGATATGCAGGAAATCGATATGGGTACCAACCCTACCGATGGCAGCGACCCTGTTTACCTGACGGAAGATTCTTTCACTACTATCAACTTCAACTTTGACCGCTCTAATATCCGGGCTGATGCAGCCGAAGCGCTCATGCAAAATGTTGAAGTTCTTAAAGACGCTCCTGCTTTCCGTGTACGCGTTGATGCTTACACCGATCACGTGGGTGGCGATCAGTATAACTTACGACTCAGCCTTCGTCGCGCAACTTCTGTTGTAGACTTCTACACAGAAAACGGCATTTCTGAAGACCGCATTGAATCCCGTGGTTTAGGAAAAGCTCCTGTTGAGTGTACCGAAGCTGAAATGGATGCCAACACACCCGGTTGCGAAAGAAACCGACGTGCAGAATCACATCCTATCAGTACCCTGAAATACCAGCCGGGAATGTAATCTGAGCTGATTTTCAGAAGACAAGTTTAAGGCTCGTTGCTTCCGCAGCGAGCCTTTTTTTATTGGTAGCAGTTTTGGGAATTGCTTTCATACCCGGGGAAAGGTTAACAAAATGAAAAGCAATACATGTCATTGCGAGGAGCATATACAGTAATGAGGTTCAGGAGCTTAATCGACGAAGCAATCTCCATGACAAGTTTAGGATATTGGATTAGGGAGATCGCCACGTCGTTAGAAGACTTAATCTTTTGAGTACAAAATAAACTCCTCGCGATGACGGAGTTTTTACAAAACACACTTTCACACAGAGACCGAACGAATTGAAACAGCATCACAATAGTAGCAACCTTTCAGCGTCCTACGGTCCTGAAAGCGTTGTGGGGAAAGGGCATGATAGTTTTATGCCCTCTTATCAGGCTGGTGAACGCTCCAAGGTCCTGCGGACGCTTGGAGGTTCTTGAGATCAGACAGCCCTCTGAATACAAAGACAGAAAGTTGATTTAAAAGAACCTTGCTATACTCACACCCACATAAACCCCGGGGTTATCAATACGGTAGGCAACATCGGCACGGAAGAGGTTAAAAATATTACTCAGGGATAGCCCGGCTTCCATATGCCAGTCGTTGGTAGTAACCGGTGAGAACCCATATCGGGTATTGAACTCATCTAGCTGCTCTTGCTTCACCCAGGTACGCCCGATCCCTCCGAATGCTATGATACTTAAGCCGGTCTGCGTTGCATTTCGCCAGCCTAACATTTCCAGCGGTACGCTTTTAAAATTGTGTTCGGCATTGAGTGATACATAGCTTGCTCCTTCATAGGGAATAAATCGTTTGGCCCGGAATGCCCCAAAAGGAGTTACTACGCCCAAAGCTACATCAAGAGCTTCATTTTTTTGGATAGGAAGATCCCCGATATACGTTCCTGCGTTCAATCTCATGTCCAGTGTATTCGGAAAAAAGCGGCGCTGATAAAAGGTTTCATACCTTCGATAAAGATCTATTTTAAACCGCGTATAATCCCAGCTACTTCCGATTACTTTCGCCGACTGTTCTACACTGATGGAAAAATCATCAGCCCCGATGGCCCCCAAAGCTTTCTTGTCTTCCCCGTTGCTCAGGGTGATTTTGAGTGCACTTAATGTACCTTCGTCAATATAACTGTTGGGGCGCTGCACTAAATTTCTTCCGGCAATATCATAACTGTTGCTGTAGTTTATGCCTTCATGATTTTCATACATGTATCTGAGACTAATGGTCGCATTCAGCTTTCTCCGGGGACGATAAGCCGCTGTGAAATTTATCCCTTCATTCCTGTAGTAATCAAAATAGTCAGCAAAGCCGAACAAGTTTGGGATGCTGGTCATAAAAGGAATGTACATATCAGAGTTATACCGGTTTTCTGTAGTTGCGCTGTAGGCCAGCGACATCCCGAACCTCCGGGTTTTCTTTAGCGGCCACCATCCCATTTTTGCCCCATAAGAGAATGTGCCATCGCCATATCCGGAACTATACCCACCAAATACTTCGGATGAAAGGCGGTTATCCACATAGCGTCGCTGATGCTTTATCCCCCCGTAAAAAACATCCACACGGTTAAACCGGGCCTGCGGACTCAGGTTGCGGGTCAATTTTCTGAATAGAGATTCACCGCCGCTGCCTGAACTACCCGAGCTGCCTTCACTGCCTACACTTACCGATGTGGATGATCCGTCTGAGTCAGTTTCTTCATCCCAATCGATAAAGCGGGTAAAGAAGCCGGTGGGTTTAAATGCTTTTTCAAGCGTGGCGTTGCTGTCCACTTTCTCGTAGGCCATTTCCTCCTGGGTATCCAGCGGAATGATGTCAATTTCATTCACAAAAAGAGAATCTCCGGAATTGATGGTGGTTGAATCTACGCTAAAGCGATTCCATTTTTTGAAAAGGGAATCAGGCAGGTCTATATTCACTTCATAGTTATTCATCTTTGCCACCTGCTTAAAGCCAATGGGAGGAAACCGAAGGCCCACCATTCCTACTTCAATCAAACCCTCTATCCGCACATCAACCGGAAGCCAGTAATCTCCGCCGAAATTGCTGAATTGCTGGGAATAAGTCAGGTTGAAATCCTGAACAGGAGGCGGAAATACCACCACTGAGTTAGGTTTCAGGTCAACTTCCAGCAATGCATATTCCTCTCCCAAAACAAAAATCGTACCTTCAAAAAGGGGCTGCAGCTTACGGTCTGAGGTTACCGAAAGCTCATACACCACCTGTCCGTCCAGCGACTGTATATCTTCAAGCCGAAATTCATAAAACTTCAGTGCATCCGGATGCGTCACACCCACCATATCGAAACCGGCTATGTCGAGGTTGTCGTCATAAAAGTTGGGAAGGTAGCTTACGCCGGCGAAGTTATCCGCCGCATCAATATTAGCCGTTTGCCGCTTTGATTTAAGTATTTCACGGGAGCCCCGCTCTTTATCCCAATACGCTACGGAAACACTTTCCGAAATAGAAACAATAGACGTATCGTTCTTAACCTGCTGGCGGGTGTACGCTTCTGCCTTATAGGTTTCAAGGCTGGCTCTCCAGATTTGCTTTCTGCGGATGACCTCCCGCATGATGGCAATGGCAGGGTCTTCTCCCGTTACCACGATTTCCCCCATGGTGGCTACCGAAGGCTTAAGCAGGAAATCGACCGGACCGGAGCCCTGCGTCACCACTTTTTCCTGACTTTCGAAACCGATAAAACGAGCAACCAGTGTTACCGGAAACTCACGTACAATGATGCTGAATTCCCCATCCCGGTTCGAAATGGTACCCCGGTAGGTATCCTTTACGATAATATGAGCAGCCGGAAGCGGATCACCCGTTTCTGCATCCACAATTTTACCGGTTATTTGTGTTTGTGCCTGACTCTCAACGGTACCTGCCAGCACCAGAAAAAGAAAAAGAGCGGTTATCTTCTGCATCCCTATCCAATTTTTTATGAAAACGATCGGTGAACTTCTACTTGTCTGAAGCTGATTAGTTACGTTTAGCTACGTATATTTTCAGGAATGATTGTGCAAATAATTTGACCCTGTAGTTCAATTGGATAGAATAGGGACCTCCTAAGTCCTAGATCTGGGTTCGATTCCCGGCGGGGTTACAATATTTTTACTATAAATAATTGTTATAATTATATTTGCTTTCTGACCAGTCAATCAGGCTAAAGGATAGGCTAAAGATTAAATCGATATTTCACCTCTGTCCCTAATTATGATTAGCTATTTGTACTTGAATTTAATTTGTACTTTTTTGGATTCAATAAAACCAAATAAATGATTGACTTAAATTTACCCAAATATTCTCGAGCTGGGGATTCGTTTCACTATCGATGGGGGGCAAGACGTTGTTTAGAGATGCTGCACCCTAACTCTAATATAGAGATGATCAAAATCGAAGGGTCTGAAGAATATAAACTTAAAGGTGAATTTTTAATTGATGTCGCTGAATATTCACAAGGCAAGGACAAAAACAAACGTGACGTAATATACTATCAGTTAAAACACTCAACAAAAAGAGTAAATAAAAATTTTACTTTCACCGAATTAAAAAAAACAATTACAGGCTTTGCTGATAGATTCAATGATATTAGAAATGACAAGAATTCGGCTATCAGTTCTTTAACTTTTGCAATAGTTACTAATCGGGAAATTAGTAAGCGATTCAAAAAGACAATAATAAAATTTTCAAAAGGCAGAAAACCTACAAACAGTACTGACTATTCTTTTTTAAAGAGTATAGACCTTAAAGGAAGAAATTTAATTGCGTTCTGTAAATCTCTAAAGCTCTATGATGGTGAGGGAAATTATAACGAACAAAAATACGAACTACATTCCCAGATTAGTAATTTAATAGGAGTGACTTCAGATACTTCTTTACTTAATCACATTATTTCTCTCGTTAAAGAATGTGCCCTACCTGAAAATGATGGAAAAATAGTTAAAGAAGATATTCTTAAAAGGTTTGGGGTAACTTCAGAAAAAGAATTATTTCCCGCCATTACCCAATCTCAAAATATTCAAAATTTAGTAAAGAGAGAGCAACTCAAAGACCTTTCTGAATCTTTATTCTCTGACAATAAAGTCAAAGTAATCCATGCAAGTGGAGGTATTGGCAAATCAGTTTTAGCCCGGCAGTTAATTAATCAGCTCCCACCAAAATCCATTGGCATTATATATGATTGTTTTGATTCTGGTAGGTATAGAAACATAAGTCATAGCCGACACCGCTATAAAGATGGTCTTATTCAGATAATTG